>JAGLCS010000086.1 GCA_023146115.1 Abyssibacter sp.
CGGCCCAACGTCGACTTGCCGCAGCCGGATTCGCCGACCAGGCCCAGGGTCTGGCCACGGGCGATGTCGAAGGACACGCCATCCACGGCCTTCACCTGGGCGACGGTGCGTCGCAGCAGACCGCCCTTGACTGGGAAATGCTTGGTCAGATTGCGGACGCGTAGCAAGGGCGCGCTCATGTCTGGGTGACCGGGTTGGGGTTGAAGCAGGCCGCCTCGGTGCGGGCATCGCCTTCGGCCGACAGATCGGGATCGAACTGCCCGCAGCGTTCCAGCGCCTGCCCGCAGCGGTCCCGAAAGCGGCAGCCGTCCGGCAGGTCCAGCAGGTCGGGCACGATGCCGGGAATCGTCGGCAAACGCGGCAGGCGATCGGGGCGAATCCGCGGCACGGACGCCAGCAGGCCGGCTGTATAGGGGTGGCGAGGTTGCTCGAACAGCGCATCCACCGGTCCCTGTTCGATGATCCGTCCGCAGTACATGACGGCAGCGCGATCGCAGGTCTCGGCGACCACGCCGAGATCGTGGGTGATCAGGATGACCGCAGTGCCATGATCGGCGGCCAGATTCTTGATGAGCTCCAGGACCTGCGCCTGAATGGTGACATCCAGCGCGGTGGTCGGCTCGTCGGCGATCAGCAGTTTGGGGTCGCAGGACAGCGCCATGGCAATCATGACGCGCTGGCGCATGCCGCCGGAGAGCTGGTGCGGGTATTCGTCGATGCGCTTGTCCGGGGCGGGGATGCCGACCTCGGCCAGCATTTCGATGCCGCGGGTGCGGGCCTGCTTGCGTGACAGCCCCTTGTGGCGGCGCAGCACATCACTGATCTGGTTGCCGATGGTGAACACCGGATTCAGGGCCGTCATCGGTTCCTGGAAGATCATCGACATGTCGCGGCCGCGCAGCTTTCGATACGCCTTGTCGGAGAGCTGCGTGAGGTCCTGGCCGGCAAAGCGAATCTCGCCGCCGACGATTCGGCCCGGCGGTCGCGGGATCAAACCCATCACCGACAGCGAGGTCACGGATTTGCCGCAACCCGATTCGCCCACGATGCCCAATGTCTCGCCTTCATTGACGTTGAAGGACACGCCATCAATGGCGCGAGCCACGCCGCGTTCGGTCGAAAATTCGACCTGTAGATTGTCGACTTCTAGCAAAGGCATCAGGTTTTCTTCGGGTCGAACGCGTCCTGCAACGCGTCGGAGAACATGTTGAAGGCCATCACCAGCACAAACAGAAAGACGGAGGCGGCGAGGAAATTGTTGAAGAACCCGGTGGTGACTTCATTCGTGGATTCCGAAATCATCAGGCCCCAGGACACGCCGTTCTTCACGCCCAGACCCAGGAACGACAGGATCACCTCACTCTTGATCGCCGAGACGAAGGTGATCGTCGCCTGCACGAGCAGAATATGTGTGGTGTTCGGGATGATATGGCGCGAAATGATCTGCCATTCCGGAACGCCCAGCGCATGGGCCGCTTCAACGAACTCGAAACCCTTGAGCCGGATCACCTCGGCCCGGACCAGGCGTGCGGTCGTGGTCCAGAATGTTGCCACCATGGCCACGTGCATCGAAAAGGCATAACCCTGTAGCGCGAAGGCCACCGCCGCCACGAACAGGTAGAACGGGATCGAATCCAGCACGCCCTTGAGCCACAGGATGATCTCGTCCGGCCAGCGCCCAGCGAAGAATCCGGAAATAGCCCCCATGATCGCGCCGAGAACGGTCGACAACACCGCCACGACCAGGCCGATCTCGAATGCGGTCTTGGTCGAGAAGATCGACCGCTCGAAGATGTCCTGTCCGTTGCGGTTGGTGCCGAACCAGTGCTCCGCAGAGGCTTCGGCATTGATCGTCGGGGTTAGCGTGTTCCAGTCCTGGCCCCATAGCCCGGCCCAGACGCCCAGCGCAATGCCGAGATAGACCAGCACGATGACCAGCGAGGTCATGCCCCAGCGGTCACGCAGGAGCTTGCGGGCGGCCTTGCTCCATAGGGATTCGCCCTGCTTGCGCGGCGCGGGCGCTGTCTCTGCCGTTGTCGTGGTCACTTCAGGGATACTCGCGGATCAATCACCTTGTACATCACATCGGTGGCGATCAAGGTCAGAACAAAGAGCACGGCCGTCGCGCCGACGACCGCCTTGAGGATCGGCTGGTCACCCGTGGTGATGGCGTCATACGTCACCTTGCCGACGCCGGGAATGCCGAAATAGCTTTCGATTAGCAGGCTGCCGGAAATCACCACCAGCGGTATCGAGAACATGATGCGCGTGATGATCGGAATCGCCGCGTTACGCAGCACATTACGAAACAGCAGTTTGATCGGGGGCGTGCCGAAGGCGCGCGCCGTGCGGACGTGGTCGCGATTCATTTCCTCGACGATCACCGCCCGGTAGAAACGGGTGTTATAGCCCAGCGACACGAACACAATCGCCAGTGTCGGCACCGTCACGTAGTAGAGGTAGTCGGCAAGGCTGTAGACCTCCCAGCCGCGAACCGGGAAATAATTGATGCCATAGCTGGACGACAGCAGCACCTGGAAGCCGATGATGATGATCAGGAAACTGATCGACATGCCGACCACGGCGCCCGCCATGATGGCGCGGTCGATCAGGCCGCCGCGGTAAAAGCCGGCGACGAGCGCCAGCACTACCGCCAGAACGTTTCCGAGCACGAATCCTGGCAGCGTCAGTGCCAGCGACACCGGGATGGTTCGGGTCAGGATTCGCGAGACTCGTTCACCGGTGGAATCGGAGTAGCCGAATTCCAGCGTGACCAGCTGCCGCAGGTAGTCGGCATAACGAACGAAGAACGGCTCGTCGTAGCCCAGCTGCGAGCGAATCTCGGCGATTTGCTCGGGCGTGGCGTTCTTGCCAATCAGTTCGTAGGTCTTGTCCGGGCCGAAGTAGACCATCAGCACGAAGCTGATGAAGGTGACGCCGAGCACCAGCGGAATGCCGGTGACCAGCTTGCGCAAGGCGTATTGAAGGGTATCCATGGACGTTGGTTAACGGTAAGGGGGTAGGGATGAGGAGAGGTCACTCCTCCGAGTGGCAGCCTGGCCCTCGATCATAGGGCGCGCGCCTGAGACCTCGGCCTTACTCCTCACTGCCTCCGGTCTTTACATCCACGTACTTCAACCAGAATCCGCCGAGAATCTCGCGGTCCGGCACCCCGACCACATTCTTGTGCCAGAGATAGACCTTGTTGCGAGACATCCCGGTGATGGCGACACAGTCATCGATGACCATTTCGTTCATCTTGCGATACAACTCGGTGCGCTCCGGGCCAGGCTGCATCGTTGATGCCTGTTCAAACAGCGCGTCGAATTCAGGGTTCGCGTAGTTCGGGTTGTTCGAGCCCGGTGTGCGGTTCGGGCCGTAGAACAGTTGCAGGGTGTTTTCGGCATCGGGGTAGTCCAGTCCCCAGCCGAGCCCGCCGATATCGAGCTGACTGGTCTTGATGGCCTTGTTGAAATCGCCGAAGGTCGCGAAGGTGCGGCCCTGGATCTTCGCCAGCGGGAAGCCGAGCTGGTTCATGAAGCCGCGAAACTGCTCGAACACCTGGCGGTAGAACACGGCGGATGAATAGCCGTAGGTCAGTTCCGGCAGGGTTTCCGGTGTCCAGCCAGCGTCGCGTAGCTGCTGTTTGGCTTTTTCCATGTGCTGGGTCACCGAGGCCTCAGACAGCGATGGATCAAACTCCGGCACCACCGGCGCGATAATCCCCGGAAACACCGTGCCAATCCCCGAGTAGAACCGCTCGTTGCGTTCGGCCCACGAGAAAGCATCGCGCATGGCGCAACGCAGCGCCTTGTTCTTGGCCTCGATGGCGGGGTCGTCGTTGTAGCCGAAGTACGGCTTGTCCATGTTGAAGTAGGTGTAGATGAAACCGGCTTCAACACCGCTCTTCCAGTGGTAGCGCTTGGCCCAGGCATCGCTGACGGTGACGGGCTGCTTGGAGCCCAGCACCGAATCGATCTGCTCCACCGGCACCGAGGTGAACTGCACTTCCTTGTCAGACGTGAACGACGCCCAACGCGAAGCGGTTTCGGTGATGAAATCGATTTCCAGGCGATCGACGAAAGGTGGCGCCTTGCCATCAATGGCATCCAGCCCGTAGTCGCCATGCACGGCGGGATCGAAGCCCTCGGCGGCCAGATCCACCGGTTCCTGCCGGAAGTTGGGATTGGGAACCAGCACCGCTTTCGCTGTGGAGAAACGCTCGACCTTGTAAGGGCCGGAGCCGACCGGGTGGATCGACAGTTCGCGACCATATTTTTCGACGGCTTCCTGCGCGACGATGCCCGAGAAGCCCATCGCCAGGGTGTAAGTCAGCTGCGGATAGGGTTTGACCAGCTTGATCTGGATGCTGTGATCATCCAACGCCTTCAGCCCTTCGACGTCCTGGCTGTAGTCCGCGCCATCGTCTTTCCACTGGTCCAGACCGACGATGCGGCCTTGCCAGAGCCAGGCCCCCTGCGAGCGGTTCTTGGGGTCGAAATGGCGTTTGATGGAATAGACGAAATCCTGCGCGACGACTTCGCGCCCCTTGCCGTCGGGAAACGCGGGGTCATCAATGAAACCGGAGCCTTCTTTCAGGTGGATGGTGTAGGTCAGACCGTCCTCGGACACTTCCGGCATCCCCTTGGCCAGATTCGGTTTCAGCTCGTAGGGACGCGCCAGGTACTTGTAGCTGTAGAGCGTGTCGTAGGCGTTGAGTACGACAAAGTTGGAATAGACCACCGCGGATTGCACGGGGTCGAGATTGACCGGAGCACCATCCATCGAATGCCGGTAGACCTTCAATGGGGTGCCGTCCGCGTTGGTTTGCGGCTGTCCACCACCGCCGCATCCGGCTAGCAGGGCAATGGCAATAGAGGCGGCGACCGCGCCAAGTGTTCGCGGGTTACGGTTGAGCATGGATTCGTTCTCCGGAGAGGCTCGCTGGCCTATTCATACGCTTCTGTCGGCGTGGATCAGGCGCGAGGTCTGCTAAACAGGGAGTGCGGCCGCCGGGCGCCCGCGAATGCTTTCACCATACCAAATGCATGCCAACGCGGTCATGCGCGACGGAGCGCATGGGGGTCACTGCGGCATGGGGGTCTGGCTGCCGGCATCGATCTTCACGCGCCACGAACCGTCGGGCTGGCGCTCCCAGACATTGAGGTACTTGCCGCGCGATACCGGTTCGCCGTTGGAGCGCTTGACCGCGAGGTAGCGGCCCCAGGTCCAGCCCAGATCGCCCGAGTCGGCCACCTGACCCGATTCAGGTTCCCAGGTCACGGTGAA
Source organism: Abyssibacter sp. (assembly GCA_023146115.1). Taxonomy (GTDB): domain Bacteria; phylum Pseudomonadota; class Gammaproteobacteria; order Nevskiales; family OUC007; genus Abyssibacter. Next base: position 5,290 of record JAGLCS010000086.1, read on the forward strand.
CTGTTTCGACGACGCCTGCATGGCGGCGACAATGTTGGGTCGGCCGAACACCGGCGGTGCGTCTTGGGGCAGGCGCACGGCATCCGCCACGAGGTAGGCGTCCAGCGCGCCGGCGAAGCCGTGCTGGCGCGACGTCTCGGAAAAATCACGGTCGACTGCGAGCAGCTCGTCGATGTTGGTCGGCGGCAGGCCGGGCGGCGTGGTTGCGCAGCCGGCCAGTGCGGCAAGCCAGGTCAGCCCGATCCAGATCCCATTGCACCGCACGATTGTCACCCTGATGTCAGACGAGGCCGCTACTGTAGCCGGGATTGCGGGCTTGTAGACTCCGCTTTTTCAGCAATTGATTACCGGTCGTCGATTCATGCGTTTCCCTCTCTCATCGCCGTCGCCCACCTGGCCCATTCGTTGGGCTTTGATTGGCTGGTTGCTCGCGATGGTGTCGGCCTGCGGAACGAGTCAGGCGCCGGATGAGAGCAGGGGCGGCACGCCGGTCGAGCCGCCGGATGGCGTCGCGCAGTGCGCGCCCGGCGAGCCCGTAATCGAGATGATCGGCGAGGTGACGTCCGCCGACGCCAAGACCTACGAGATCTTGCCGTTCTTTGTCGCCGCGGGCACCGGGCGGATCGAGGTGGCTTACGGCTGGAGCGACAACGGCGCCTTGCCCAGCACGCCGCTGACGGCGACGACCCTGGACCTGGGCGTGTGGGACCACCACGGCTACCGCAATCCCGAAGGTTTCCGGGGCTGGTCCGGCAGCCGGCAGGGGCGGCTGGACCAGGATCGCGGGCCGGTGTTCATCACCGCAGCTTCCGCCGATCGCGGCTACCGGCCAGGGACGATCGAGCCCGGTGTCTGGTCGGTGGAACTCGGCATCGCCGCCGTCGGGCCATCCGGCGCGAGCTGGACGGTGCAGATCGAGTGTCTTGCCGATGTGGTTGGCGAATCGCCCGCCGCCGATCCGGTTGATCCAACGCATGTCGCCGACGCCTCCCCGGGCTGGTATCACGGCGACTTTCACATGCACGGATACCACTCGAACCCGAATGCACCGGATTGGGGCGGTTTCATCGAGCAGGCACGGGCCGCCGATCTCGATTTTCTGATGGTCACCGAGTACGTCACCGGTCAGCACTGGGCGCAACTGGGGCCGGTGCAGCGGGCGAATCCGGATCTACTGATCTGGCCAGGCCGAGAAATCATCACCTACTTTGGGCATGCCAACAGCTTCGGCGAGACGCCGGATGTGATCGAGTATCGCCACGGATTCGAGGACGTGACCCTGGGGGCCGTGCAGCAGGCGAGCGTGGAGGCCGGGGCGTTGTTTGGCGTCAACCACCCAACCACTTTCGAAGGCGCCTTGTTCGAGAATTTCTGCCGGGGCTGTGCGTTCCAACTCGAAGAAGATATCGACTGGTCGCTGGTCGATACGATCGAGGTGCAAAACGGTCCGGCAAAGGTTTCGGGCAGCGAGGTGGGGCTGCCGATTCCGCTGGAAATCCAGAACCCGTTCACGCTGTCGGCGCTGCAACTGTGGGACGACGTGATTGCGCAGGGCGCATTCCCCACGGCGGTATCAGGCTCGGATTCCAAGGGTGTCGATGCCCCGGAAGACCGCGAACGCAAGGGGTATGGCAGCTCGGCCACGGTGGTTTATGCGCAGGCGCTTTCGCGCCCGGCGCTGGCCTCGGCGATCCGTGCCGGTCACGCCTACGTGAAAACCCTGGGCGCAGCCGGTTCGCCAGACGTGACCCTGCAAATCGCCACCGCGGATGGACAGTCGGGCATCTATGGAGACTCGGTCGCGGCCGACACCGCGACGATCACGACCACCGTCATCGGCGGCAGCGGCCAGACGCTGACCTATTATCGGGATGGCGTCATCGCTCGCGTCATGCCGATCACCAGCGATCCGCAGGTCGATACCTGGGATGTCAGCCGCTCGGACAGCTCCGGGCCGCTCGGCACGGCAGTACGCCTGCAGGTTGCCAGCCCCGGGGTGATCACGGTGATCGGCAACCCGGTGTTTCTGACTGCGCCAGGCCTCTGACAGAAGCAGGCAGGCGCCCGTTGGCGAAATCTGGGCGGCACCCTATGCTGTGCCAGCCTGCACGGGAAGCTTGCCGTGCCCGGGCCTGTCCACCTGGGTCGACCGATGCCAACAGATACCGATTCCCCACTTGATGCTGCCTCCACGGTCGCAGTGCGACTGGTGAAGACCGTTCGCCACCGTGCCCCCCAGGATGCAGCGCGCTTGCTGCAAAAGGTGGATGCCACCACGGCGGCCGCGGCGCTGGCACAACTGCCACAGGCATCGCGATCACGCATTCTCGCGACCATGGCGCCGGCGGAGCGCGCGGCGCTGTCGGCCTTGCTGCCGGCCACCGTTGGCGATGCCCCGCCAGCGCTGGTGACCTCGGATCGGCATACGGTTGGTGCGCTGACCGAACCCGCGCCCTTGGTGGTTGCCCCGGATGCCCGTGTCGTTGATGTGACCGAGCGCGTGCGCGATGCCAGCCGGACTGCTCTGGTGACCTACGTTTACGTGGTCGAGGATCAGCGCCTCGTCGGCGTGGTGACGATGCGCGATTTGCTGTTGGCCGATAGCCAGGCGGCCGTTTCCGACGTCATGCTGCCGGAGCCGTTCTTTTTGACGCCGGAAACCAGCGTCGAGGCCGCGATGCGCGCGATGGTGCATCGCCACTACCCGGTTTATCCGGTCTGCCAGGAGGACGGACATTTTCTCGGCGTGGTGCCCGGCCACGCCCTATTCGAAGATCACAGCTTCGAACTCACCGCCCAGTCCGGCCTCATGGTCGGGGTGGATCAGGACGAGCAGGTCAGCACGCCTTGGGCGCGATCGCTCAAGATGCGCCACCCCTGGTTGCAGGTGAACCTCGTCACCGCCTTTGCGGCGGCCGCCGTGGTCGGGTTGTTCGAGGGCACGCTGGAGCGCATCGTGATTCTGGCCGCATTTTTGCCCGTGCTGGCCGGTCAGGCAGGCAACACCGGTTGCCAGGCAATGGCCGTGACATTGCGCGGTCTGGCGCTGGACGACGTGCCCCGAAGCGCCGTCGCGGGGCTGCTGCGCAAGGAGTCGATTCTAGGGCTGGTCAACGGTTGTCTCACCGGGTTCTCGGCCGCTGTCGGGATGTGGATTTACGCCACGGTCACCGACACCCCCGGCGCCTGGATGTTGGCCGTGGTCGTGGTGCTGGCTATGATCGGTAGCTGCCTGCTGAGCGGTGTCGTCGGAGTGGCCGTCCCGTTAACGCTGAAAAAATTGGGCGCCGATCCGGCCACGGCATCGAGCATTTTTCTGACCACCGCCACGGATGTCGTGAGTCTCGGCCTGTTCCTGGGCCTGGCCTCATTGCTGGTGCTGTGACGGTCCGGATGCGGTTGCTAGTCGCAAGGTAGTATCTCATCGCTGTTCAGTCCTTGTTCACCGTCCATTGCCTAGCCTAAGCCCCACCCAGCTCGGTTTACTGTCACGCGCGGCGGCGCCCAATCGGTTGGGTATCGATCAGCAGCAGGTGGTGATGGCTGTGCCCGCGGCTGCGGTATCAGCGGTGCGCACCGGCTGGGCGCGCGTCTGGGCCGACACCGCGTTGCTGCGCTCGCGCTACGACTGGGTTCCGACACCGCAGCGCCAGGCGCTGAACGACGCTGGCTTGCCATGGTTCGAACACGACGCGCTGGCCGAGCAGGCGATCGAGCGCTGGGCTGAAGAGCTACGCTGCCAGCCGCTGGATATCGCGGCCGGACCGTGCATGCGCCTGGATCTCTGCGCTGTTCAGCATGAAGACCGTTACCTGTTGGTGTGGACCTGCCATCAAATTCTCCTCGACCCCGACAGCATGGCCACCGTGCTCAGGCGGGTATGGGAGCTTGCCGAGCAGGGTTTGAACACGCCGGCTGACTGGGCAGAGGCTCCGTTCGCCGAGCCCAAGGGCACGGAGGCCGAATACTGGGCGAGGCGTCTGCAGCAGCTGGAGGCGGCGCCACGATTGCCGTGGTCGGAACCGGGCGCGGCCAATGGGGTGTTGCGCCAGCAGCGGGTCCTGTCTGAGGCGACCCGCTCGGCGTTGACCGCGCGCTGGGGCGCTGAGTTGGACGCAGTGTTGCACGCGGCCTGGGCGGTGATGCTTTGCCGTCACGGCGGCACGGGCGATGTGGTGTTCGGTCATGTCGGTCGCGCGCCCGAGCACCGAACCGGCGTGCATGGGATCGGCATGTTGTCCGATTTGCTGCCCTTTCGTGTCACGGTGGATGACGACGCACCGTTTACCTCATTGGTCGAGCAGGTGGGGCCCGCCCTGGCCGAGGATGTCGCTGAGCGTCATATCGGTCTCGCCGGCGTTTGGCGAGCGGCGGGGCTGTCTCACGACGCCATGTTCACCAGCGTGCTGGAAGTGACTTCCTCGCGCTGGTCCGGGTTGCCCGTGACCGAGCCGGGTTTTCGAAGCGATATCGGATTCCCGCTCCACATCCTGGTCGAGCCCGGTCAGCGTCTGGTGCTGACGGCGCTGGTCGAGCAGCCGCAGTTCAATGCGGCCACTGCCGAGCGCCTGCTGAACCGCTACGAGCGGCTGCTCGACGACATTGCCCAGCGACCGGAGCAGCCCGTTGCTGATCTGGCCTGGTGGACCCCCGAGGACACCGCGTCGCTAGCCGCCGCGAACAACACGGTGGCGGCTGTACCGCACTGGCCCGGTGTTGATGCCTGGTTTCGCGCCACGGCCGAGCAAGTGCCCGAGCAAATCGCCATACGCTGCGGGGAGACGAGTCTGAGTTATCGGGCGCTGGACGCGGCGGTTAACGATGCGGCCAGCGCGTTGCAGGCGGCCGGTCTGGGCGGCGACCAGCGAATCGCGCTCGCAACCCGGCGCAGTGAATCCATGGTGGTCGGCTTGCTGGCGATCTGGCGCATCGGCGCGGCTTATGTGCCCTGTGATCCACGGTACCCGAGCGACCGGCTGTTGCAGATGTGGGAAGACGGCGCGGTGGCCGCCATCGTCACCGAATCGGCCGTGGCTTCGCTGCTTCCCAGCTTCGATGCTCCCCGCGTTTTGCTGGATCGCATGGACGGGGTGCCTGCGAACGAAGCGGCGGTTCAAACGTCGGCGGACGCTGCGGCCTACGTGATCTTCACCTCGGGATCGACTGGGCGACCGAAAGGGATCGAAGTCACCCAGCGCAATGTGCTGAATTTTCTGGCCAGCATGCAGCAACGTCCGGGCCTAGCGGCCGGGGATCGCCTGCTTGCCGTGACCACCATGTCCTTTGACATTGCCGTGCTGGAGCTATTCCTGCCGCTCGTGACCGGGGCCACCGTTGTGCTCGCGAACGAGGATGATGTGCTGGATGGTCATCGGCTGGCTGCGTTGATCGACCAGTCTGACGTCAACGTTCTGCAGGCCACGCCGACGACCTATCGTCTGCTGCTGGTCGCGGCGTGGCGACCGTCCGGAGCCTTCCGGGCACTCGTCGGCGGAGAGGCCCTGGATGCCGATCTGGCCGGCCGGTTGCGCGCCCTGCATCCCGCGCTGTCGCTCTGGAACATGTACGGCCCCACAGAGACCACGGTGTGGTCGACCTGCGATGAGGTGGCCGCAGAGGAGATCAGCATCGGCTCACCCATTGCCAATACGCGCTGTCACGTGGTCGACGCGGCGAATCGGCCGCTGCCGCCCGGGGTGATCGGCGAACTCTGCATTGGTGGCGCAGGGGTCACCAATGGTTACTTCGATCAGCCCGAGCGCACGGCCGAGCGGTTTGTCGATTTGCAGGGGGAGCGCGTTTATCGCACCGGTGATCTGGCTTGCTGGCGTGACGACGGCCGGCTGCAATGTTTCGGACGTCTGGATTTCCAGATCAAGATTCGCGGCTACCGGGTCGAGCCCGGCGAGATCGAAGCCTGTCTGGTGGCGCATCCGCAGGTGGAACAGGCGGTGGTGGTCGTGCGTGAACAGGCGGGCCTGCCGATGCTGGTGGCCTATGTGGTGAGTGGACAGGCTCCCGCGGACCGGTTGCGCGACTGGGTCGCCGAACACCTGCCGCCGCAGATGGTGCCCGCGACGGTGATTCCCCTGGAAGCATTCCCGCTGACGCCCAATGGCAAGGTGGATCGGAAGGCGCTGCCGCCGCCGGCCACCGCGCAAGCACTGCCGGGCGCGAGCCTGAGCGGTCTGGAGGCCGAGATCGGCGCGATCTGGCGGGACGCGCTGGGGCATGACCAGTTCGCCGCACAGGACAGCTTTTTTGACCTTGGTGGTGATTCCCTGCGTGTCATGGAAATGCTGGCGCCGCTGGACGCGTTGGCACGCCGCGAAGGCGGATCGGTGAGCGTCGCCGATGTGTTCCGCTTGCCGACCATCTCGCGACTCGCCGACCATATCCGCCAGCAGCCGGCATCGTCGGCTGCGCAAGCGCAGACCACAGACGACCGCGCCTCGCGCCGGCGGGCAGCATTTCAGGGGAGACGACGTAGACCATGAGTGATCAGGCTCAGCGCATCGCGATTGTGGGTATGGCCGGTCGTTTTCCCGGTGCGGATTCCGCAGACGCGTTCTGGGACAACCTCTTGGCTGGCCGCGACAGCATCACGCGGTTCACCGCAGATCAGTTACGCGCGACCGAACCCGACCTGGATGCTCTGCTCGAGCGGCCCAATTTCGTCGCAGCACGGGGCGTTGTCGACGGAATCGAGCAGTTCGACGCCGAGGTCTTTGGCTATTCCCCACGAGATGCCGCGCTCATTGATCCGCAGCAGCGCCTGTTTCTCGAATCCGCCTGGGATGCCCTGGAGCAGGCCGGTATTGATCCGGAGCGCAGCGAGGCGCCGATTGGCGTGTTCGCGGGCGGCGGCTACATGGCGCAGTACCTGCTCAACAACCTCGTCCGCGATCGCGCCTACGCCGAGGACCTGGTCAAGCTGCGCGCGGTGGATGCGCTATCCACCTACTTCGCCAACGACAAGGATTATCTGGCCACTCGCGTTGCCTACAAGCTGAACCTGCGCGGCCCGGCCCTGAACGTGCAGACGGCCTGTTCGACCGGCCTAGTCGCGGTTCACATGGGTGTACAAAGCCTGCTCGCCTTCGAATGTGATGTGGCGCTGGCCGGGGCGGTGTCCATCGCTTTGCCGCAGGAACGCGGCTATCTGGCGCAGGAGGGCGGCATGCTGTCGGATGACGGCGTGCTGCGGGCCTTTGATGCCGACGCCAACGGGACGGTGTTCTCCAGCGGTCTGGCCGTGTTCGTGCTCAAGCGTCTGGAGGACGCCGAGGCCGATGGGGACGCCATCCTGGCCGTTGTGCGTGGCACCGCCATTAACAACGATGGCAGCGACAAGGCCAGCTTCGGCGCGCCCAGCGCCGAAGGCCAGGCCGACGTGATCGCCATGGCGCAGGCCGTGGCCGATGTGCATCCCGACGACATCCAGTACATCGAGGCCCACGGCACCGGTACGCCGCTGGGGGACCCCATCGAGGTTGATGGTCTGACCCGCGCGTTCCGTCGCAAGACCGACCGGACCGGTGGCTGTCTGCTCGGTTCGGTCAAACCCAACATCGGCCATCTCGATGCGGCTGCGGGTGCTGCGGGGCTGGTCAAGGTCGTCAAGGCGCTGCAGGCCGGCACCATTCCGCGCACGCTGCATTACAACGCGCCGAACCCAAGGATCGACTTTGCGTCGACACCGTTTCGTGTCGTCGGCGAAGACATGCCCTGGCCGCCGGTCGATGGCCCCCGGCTTGCCGGACTGTCGTCATTCGGGGTGGGGGGCACCAACGCCCATGCCGTGATCGAGCAGGCGCCGGAGGCCGCGGCCTCCGCCCCGCCCGCGCGCGATATCCAGCTGCTCATGCTCTCGGCGCATGCCCCGCAAGCTCTGGCGCAACGCTGCCGCGATCTGGCCGACTGGCTGGAGTCCCGACCGGATGCCGACCTGGCCGATGTCGCCTGGACCCTGGCAGTCGGGCGGCGGCAGATGCGCCTGCGCACGTCGGTGGTCGCACGCACCCACGCCGAGGCAATCACTGCGTTGCGGCAGGCCAGTGACCGCGCCGGGGCCGAGGCAATGGAGCGCCCGGACTGCGTGTTCATGTTCTCGGGGCAGGGCGCGCAGCACCCTGGCATGGGCCGCGCGCTCTATCACGGCGAACCGGTGTTTCGCGAGACGGCTGACCGCCTCTGTGGCTGGCTGCGTGAACCGCTGGGCCTGGATTTGGCCGGTTTGCTGTTCGGCGACGATGCAACGGCAGGCGACCGCCTGACGCAAACCGCGTTGGCCCAGCCGGCGTTATTCGTTCTGCAAATGGCCACGGCGCGGTTGTGGCAGCACTGGGGCGTGCAAGCGCAGGCGATGGTGGGCCACAGCCTGGGTGAGGTCGTGGCCGCCTGTCTGGCCGGTGTGATGGGTGAGCAGGATAGCTGCCGAGTGCTGGCAGACCGGGCGCGGCTAATGGGTGATCAGCCCAGTGGATCGATGCTGGCGGTGCGCCAGGCCCGCGAGCGCATCGAGGGTCGCCTGCCGAGCGATGTCGCCGTCGCCGCGGTCAATGCACCAAATCTCTGCATTCTGTCCGGCCCCACCGAGGCCATCGACCAACTTGCGCAGACCCTGGATGCGGCCGGCGAGGAGACGATCCGGCTGCATACCTCGCATGCCTTCCATTCGCCGATGATGGATGCGGTGGTCGCCCCCTTTGCCGACGCCATGCGCGATGTCGTGTTCAAGCCACCGACGATTCCGATTATTTCCACGGTCACCGGTCAGCCAGCGTCGGCGGAGCAGTTAGGCGATCCGCAGTACTGGGCCAACCAGATCCGTCAGCCGGTCCTGTTCTCGCCGGCGCTTGGTCAACTGCTGGATGGGGCCGAGCGGGTGTTCCTTGAGTGCGGGCCGAGTCAGAACCTGACGGCATCGGCACGCCAGCACCGCATCGATGGTCGCCCGCCGCGCTGCGTGCCCAGTCTGCCGCATGCGTCCAGCGATGAGGCGGCCGATGCCGGCATGATCGCGGCGGTCGGCAAGCTCTGGGCGGCAGGAGTGCATCCCGACTGGCCGGCCTTCTTCGGTTCGGGCCGGCGCAAGCTCGCGCTGCCCACCTACCCCTATCAACGCAGCCGGCACTGGATTGAACCGCCGGTGCGCGGTGCGGCTGTTGCCGCCGTTGCCGCGACGCCCATGCCGTCGGAGCCTCCCCGTTCCATGCCGACCATCCAGGATGCGCCCATGCCCGTAGACAACCGGATCACGCGAATCACCGACGCACTCCACGGGCATTTTCTGGAGCTGTCGGGCATCGACATCGAGGACCCATCGACCTCGTTCCTGGAACTGGGCATGGATTCGCTGTTGTTGACCCAGGCCGCAGCCGCGATCTCGGAGGACTTTGGCGTCAACCTGCGTTTTCGTCAGCTGCTGGAAGAGATCGATTCCATCGACAAGCTCGCGGCTCATCTGGATGGCCTGCTGCCGGCCGATGCGCTGCCCGCCCCGGCTGCGCCCACGACGGTCGCCCCGACCCTGGCCCCGACAGCGGGCGGCGCCGCAGCGGTTGCCTCCGGTTCGCCGCTGGAGGCGGTGATCCGCGGCCAGCTAGAGCTCATGCGTGAGCAGCTGGCGCTGGTCACGGGGCAGGGCGGATCGGGCCCGATGCCCGGAGCGTCTGCCCGGCCGGCTGCGTCGGGTGGCCCGGTGGTGCATGCGCAGCTGGACGACGGCGCCCAGGGCAAGAACCTCGGTGCTGGTAGCGCGGGCCGTTTCGGCCCTTATCGCACGGTCGAGCGCACGCGCGATGGGGGGCTTACGCCCAAGCAAGAGACGTTTCTTGCCGACCTGACCGCCCGCTTCAATGCCCGAACGGCCAAGTCCAAGCAGATGGCCCAGGCCAGCCGCGCGCATCTGGCCGATCCCCGCGCCGTGGCGGGCTTCCGGCTGAGCTGGAAGGAAATGGTCTACCAGATCGTCTGCGAACGGTCGGATGGGTCGAAGTTCATCGACGTTGACGGCAACGAGTACATCGACTGCACCTTGGGTTTTGGCGTCGGCTTCATGGGCCACAGCCATCCGGCGGTCAAACCCGCACTGGCGCGGCAACTGGATGCCGGCTGGGAGGTCGGTCCGCAGACACCGCTGTCGGCGCAGGTGGCCGAAAAGCTTTGCAAGACCGTCGGTCATGAGCGGGCAACATTCTGCAACACCGGTTCCGAAGCGGTGATGGCAGCCTTGCGCTGTGCCCGCACGGCGACCAATCGCAGCAAGGTCGTGTACTTCAGTGGCGATTATCACGGCACCTTCGACGAGGTGCTGGGCCGCGCCAACATCGTCAAGGGCGCGCTGAGCTCGCGCCCGGCTGCGCCCGGTATCGCGCAGGATGCCGTCGACAACGCCATGATCCTGGATTACGGCACGCAGGCCTCGCTGGACATCATTCGCGAGCACGCCCACGAACTGGCGGCGGTGCTCGTCGAGCCGGTGCAATCGCGCTATCCGAGCCTGCAGCCCACCGAGTTCGTTCGCGAGCTGCGCGAGATCACCCGCGCGAGCGGCACTGCACTGATTCTCGACGAGGTCATTACCGGATTCCGCGTTGCGCTGGGCGGTATCTCCGAGTGCTGGGGTATCCAGCCCGACATGAGCACCTACGGCAAGATTCTCGGTGGCGGCATGCCGATCGGGGCCTTGGCCGGCGACGCGCGCTACCTGGATTGCATCGACGGTGGCGGCTGGCAGTTCGGCGACGATTCACTGCCCGAATCGCCAGTCACGTTCTTTGCCGGAACCTTTGTCCGGCATCCGTTCGCGATGGCGGCAGCCGACGCCGTGCTCGATTACCTGATCGATGATGATGGCGCCTTGCAACGCGACCTGAACGCCCGGACCGAAGCCTTTGCGCTGGCGATGAACGCCTATTGGGAAGGCCGCGACGTGCCGCTTCGTATTCGGCATTGCAGCTCCTGGTTCCGATTCGACTTTCCGCAGGACCAGCCCTTCATCAACCTGCTCTTCTACTGGATGCTCTGCAACGGCGTGTACATCCGGGAACAGGCCCAGAACTGCTTCTTTTCCATCCGTCACAGCGATGACGACATCGCGCGGGTGCAGGCGGTGTTGCGCGAGGGCACCGAGGCGTTGATCGACGCTGGCTTTCTGGTGCCGGGCGGAGCGTCCTCCCCCGGGAGCGTCGAAGCGCCTGCAAGCTCGGCAGGCGAGGTGGTTGATGCGCTGGCCGTCGGTGAATCGATTGAACTCACCGAAGCACAGCGCGAGGTCTGGGTCGGTCAGGCGATGGACGCCGATTCAGGCGCGGCCTTCAACCAGGCCTTCTACCTGAATCTGGAGGGCGCGCTGGATCTCGACGCGCTGCAGGCCGGCTTCGACCATGTCTACGCCCGGCATGAAGCGCTGCATCTGCGCACCGATGCCCGCGGCGAACGCCAGCAGCGCGTCGCAGTGGAGCCATTGCGCCTGGCGGTTCAGGACGTCGCCGACGAAGCTACCGCCATCGCCCAGGCGCAGCGCGCCGCGGCCCGACAGATGGACCCCGAAACCGGGCCGCTGATGGATGTGCAGGTGCTGCGATTCGCGCCGCGCCATCACTGGCTGGTCTTCGTGGTGCATCACATTGCCTGCGACGGCTGGTCTGCGGTGAACTTCCTCGAAGAGTTGGGTCAGGCGTATTCGGCCCTGCACCGCGGACAAACGCCTGATCTGGAGCCGGCCGTACCGTTCTCCCGATACGCTCGGCGCATCGCGGGCCGCCAGATTGAATCGGAGCAGGCCCGTGCCTACTGGCATGGCGTGTTGAGCCCGCCGCCGGCGGTGTTGACCCTGCCGACGGATCGCCCGCGGCCGGCAGAACGCCGGTTCGACGGGGCCACGGTGACCGTGCAGTTCGGACAGGAGTTGGTGAAACGCGTGCGGCGTCTGGCCGCCGACCACAAGACGACGGCCTATACCGTCTATCTGGCCGGCTTCCATGCGCTGCTCGCGCGGTTGTCCGGCGGTGATGACATCGTGGTCGGCATTCCCGTCGCGGCCCAGGCGCTGGAAGGTGAGAACGCGTTGTTCGGGCATTGCGTACAGATGCTGCCGATCCGCACTCAGATGGCCGGGAGCATGCCATTTTCGGGGCTGATCCAGTCCGTGGGCGAGCGCGTGCGTGGCGCCTACGCCCATGCCGACTGCACCTTTGGCAAGATCATCCAGGGGCTGCCGCTGCATCGGGAGTCAGGCCGCGTGCCGCTGATCGAGGTGTTGTTCAACGTCGACCCGGCCGGCTCCGGCGTGCAGTTCGACGGCCTGGAATCGACCCTGCACGAAGCGCCAAAGGCGTTCGTCAACTTCGATCTGTTCTTCAACTTCACCCAGTCTGGCGACGGGCTGACACTGGATTGCGACTTCAATACCAGCCTGTTCGACGCCGGCACGATCCGATCCTGGGCGCGTGCTTTCGAGGCGCTGATTTCGCATGCGGTGGAATCGCCGGACGATCCGGTCTCCCGGTATGCGCTCACCGCACAGCGGTCGGGTGCGGCGAGCGAACAGCCACAGCCCGCCAACGCGGCTCCCCTGGTGCTGGATCGCATCCAGGCCCAGGTGGCGACCACGCCGAACGCCACCGCCGTGGCGCATGGCGATGGTCTGACCACGTATGACGAGCTTTGGGCGCTGTCTGGCCGTGTCGCCGCAGGACTCCAGGCGCAAAACGTCGTACCGGGAGACCGGGTGGGAGTCTGCCTGCCGCGTTCGGCGAATCTGGTGGCTGTGCTGCTGGGCATCTGGCGCGCTGGCGCCGCCTATGTGCCGCTGGACCCGAATTACCCGTCGGAGCGCCTGGAGTACATCTGGCGGGATAGCGATGCACGCCGCGTGATTGCGGCTGACGCTGATGGCTTTGGGGATCGCGGCGTCGCGTTGGCCGAACTGTTGAAAGCCGAGCACGCGCTGGCCGAGGTGCCGTCGTCACCAGAGCGCATTTCGCATGTGATCTACACCTCCGGCTCAACCGGTGCGCCCAAGGGCGTGATGGTGACGCAGGCCAATACGGCGGCGTTAATCCAATGGGCCTCTGACAGCTTCTCCGCCGACGACTGCGTGGGGGTGCTGGCCTCCACATCGGTTTGTTTCGATCTGTCGGTTTTCGAACTCTTTCTGCCGCTGGTCGTCGGCGGCACCTCGGTGTTGGTCGACAACCTGCTCGCACTGCGGGAGCCGACGCCTGCACCGGTGAGCCTGATCAACTCGGTGCCCAGCGTGGTTAGCGAATTCTTGCGTCACGCGCGGCTGCCGGATACGGCGCGCACGCTTTGTTTGGCCGGTGAGCCACTGAGCAATGCGCTGGTGGCGCGCGCGCTGGACCAGTCGCAGCTGCGGCGGGTACTGGACCTCTACGGGCCCAGCGAATGCACGACCTACAGCACCATGGCCGAGCGGCATCCGGATCGTCCGGCCACGATCGGGCGCGCCATCCGCGGCTGGGAGGTGTACATCCTCGACAAGGCCGGACAACCGGTGCCGCCCGGCGTTCAGGGTGAGATCGTGATCGGTGGCGCCGGCGTGGCCGCAGGCTATCTCGGGCGGGAAGAACTCACGGCCGAGCGCTTCGTGCCCAACCCGTTCACGGGTCAGGGCCGGATCTATTACACGGGCGATCTGGGGCGGTGGACGGAAGCTGGCGATATCGTCTTCGACGGTCGCGTAGACAACCAGATCAAGCTGCGCGGTTTTCGCATCGAGCTGGGCGAAATCGAATCACGGCTGGGCGAGCATCCGGGCGTGCTGCAATGCGTGGTCGATGTCCGCGAGGCAGCACCGGAGGATCAACGCCTCTGCGCCTGGTGGATCGCGCAGCCCGGCGTATCGACCACCGCCGCAGAGCTTCGCAAGTTCGTCGCCCACGCCTTGCCTGTGCATATGGTTCCGCAGCAGTTCGTGTTGCTCGACAAATTACCGCAGACGCCGAGTGGCAAGACCGACCGTGGCGGGCTGCCTAGTCCGTTTGAAGCCCCCCCAGCTGCTGCGATCGCCTCCGACACAGCCGACCACGACGATGCGATGTCCTTGGTGCTCGCGGTCTGGCGCCAGGAGCTGGACGAAATGATCGACGTGGACGCGAACGACAGCTTCCTTGATGTCGGGGGCCATTCACTGCTGGCGCTGCGCGCCGTCGCTGCGATTCAGGAGCAAACGGGCGTCGATATCCCCATCCGGTCAATGATGGTTGAGCCGCTGGGGGCCATCGCTACGCGGATTGCGGTGGGGAGCGGCGAAGTCGAAACGCCGCCGGATGATGCCGGGCCCGAGTCACGCTCCTGGTTGAGCAGGTTCCGAAGCAAGCGGTGATGCGATCGTTCTTTTTTGGTCCGGAGCAGTCGCTCTACGGGACATATCATCCACCGCGAGAGGCCGCGACGGGGCTGGAGCACGCTGTGCTGATCTGCGGCTCTCTGGGCGCGGAATATATGCGCAGCTACCGCTCGCTGTGGCAATGCGCTGAGGCGCTGACCGCGCGAAACACCCATGTGTTGCGCTTCGATTATTTCGCCACGGGAGAGTCCGCAGGGCGCCAGAGCGAAGCCGACTGGATGCGTTGCTTGCAGGATGTCCGTACAGCCTGCGCTTGGCTGCAGTCGGAAACCGCGATGAACCAGATTCGCGTAGTCGGTCATCGTATCGGGGCGTTGATCGCGGTCAACGCACTGGCAGATCAGCCGGTCGGCCTGGATGCTGTGACTCTGTGGGACCCGGTCGTTGACGGCAGCCAATGGTTCGACGTGCAACAGACCTTGCACGCAGAATCGACGCGTCGGAGCAATCGCTTTCGTTCGCGAACCAGGCAGTACGCGGAACGCGATACCGATGAGTTCCTGGGCTTTCATTTTGCTGACCACCTGGTGAAGGCGATCAAATCATCTCGACTTGATGTGAGTACGTTGGCCGCGATGGACGTTCGCTGCTCGCTGGGCGTGTCTGATCCGTCCGAACTGCCGGAGGCTTGGCTCGACGCCATGGCTCGCCTGCAGCCGACCGTCGACGAGTTGAAGCCCGAGAGTCGTTGGGCTTCGATCTCGGACATGGGGCGGCGGCTGATCGTGCGTCCCAGTCTCCCGAAGCTGGTTGATCTGGTTCTGGCATGACGGAGCGAGCTGTTCGATTCGGGCCGGCCGGGGCACTGTCGGGCATTTATCACTGCCCGGAGAAAGCCGCTGATCTGGCGTTGCCTGGCGTGATCATCTTGCCGGCCGGGATTGATCAAAAGGTTGGCCCGACGCGGCTATACGTCGGAATCGCAAGAGCCATCGCCGCAGCGGGTTTCCCGGTGCTCCGATTCGATTATTTTGGCCTCGGGGAAAGTCATCCGTCTCCAGTGACGGGAGGCGGGCGAGCTGGGTCGCTGCCGTCGGATCAAGGCGGTGACGTGGATTTTGCGCTGGATTGGTTGTCGCGGGAGCGCCCGCAGGCCGGTGTGGTTTTGCTGGGTCTTTGTAGCGGGGCACATGACGCGCACCGGGTGGCCGCGCGGGATCAACGTATCGTTGGTGTTTGTCAGCTCGACGGATATGGGTATCGCACCGGACGGTACTGGCTGCAATACACGGTTGAACGATTGTTCGATCGTCGCCGTTGGGTCAACGTGATCCGACGCAAGCTGCCACGCAAGGCATCGGTCGAGGATGGGGACCCGGTGACGGGAGATGTCGACTTCTTCACCATGCCCGCCAAGCGTGCACTTGCTGCGGAGCTGCGAGCAATGATGTCACGTGATGTGCGGCTGCTTTACCTGTTTTCCGGCCAGACCTCGAATTACTACAACTACGAAAGGCAGTTCGCGGCCGCATTTTCCGATGTTGATTTTGGGCAGCGGCTGACGGAGGCCTTCTTCCCGGAGGCCGATCACACGTTTTCGCGGTCTGTCGACCGCCGGAAACTGACTGCGCGAGTTGCTAGCTGGCTGACGAACGAGTTCCGTCCGGCTTCGTGACTGCGGTCAGCAAACACCATCGAAGCTCGTCAACCACCTCGGTTTTCCACGTGATCTCGAAGCCGGCCTCTTCCAAGATCGACGGATAGTGGTGACCGAGCGAGCGTTCGTCATTGTACGGACGGGATTCGCGTTCCCGAGCAAAGTCAAAATCGGCAGGAATCGGTTCGACTAGCGCCACCATGGCTGGAGAATGCTGGGCGAGAGCCGCGAACAGCCGCTCGAGTTCGGCCTTGGAAAGGTATTCATAAACGCCGTCGATGGTCAGGTAGATCGTGCCTGGGCGCGCATGTTTCGGAAGCCAGTCCAGAGCATCGGCGCAGACGAAGTGGATGCGGTCCGGGAAGGCGGTCGCCTGATTGGATTCGATCTGTTGCGGACTCAGGTCCAGACCCGTCAGTTGCCGGAGGGCGGGGAACCGGTCCGCGAATTTGCGGATCGCCTGGCCAGTTCCGCAGCCAATCTCACAGAGTTCAGTGAATACGCCAGGGTCGTACTGGTCGGCAATCGCGTCCAGGATCTGATGATGTCCGTCGGCCCACCAGCGCTCGAAGCGTCGCGCCATCTCTTCATGGTGGCGGGCTGCGCCCTGGCTGGCCCAAAGCCATCGATGGAGCGGGGCCAGGGCGCCCAGGTCCTGATTGGTTTCACATCGGTGCACCCAGGCAGCGAGCATCAGGCGCTGCGCCAGCGTGGGTGACATGTCCATGGCGCCTTGTCGGACGCGCTCGGCCTTGCCAGGGGCCAGCCTGCTGACCAAGCGTCCGAGCCAAACCTTGGCGAGACGCTTCACCTTGTTTCTCGGTAAGGCCCCAGGCCATTGCAGGCTGACATCGTTTTCCGACGACTCGCCCTCGGGCGGCACTTGCGCGGTCATGGCGAGCTCCAGATAGCGTGTGTTCGACTCAATGGTGCGACCACACCATCGTCAGGACATGATTTTCGGTCCAATAGTAAAACCCCTGCAGGTCGTTCAGGTGGCGGCCCCAGCTGCATTGTGTGCTGGGCTCGAATCGGAGTCGGCACCCGTCCGCGAAGATTGACACATCGTGGAATCGTAGCGGCGCGACGTCTCGGGGGGCCAGGCACTTGTAGATGGCTTCCTTTGCCGAAAATCGCATGACGGCGGATATGTCCTGCGACTCCGCCTCCTGCGGTGTCAGCACATATCTCTGCGCGGCCGCGCTGAGGTCGCGTTGGCGTTCAACATCGATTCCCAGACCTGGATAGGCGTCGTTGGGAGCGACCCAGGCGGCGGCGAGGCCGCGAGTATGAGAAATGCTCCCGACCGTTGCCGGGGGCCATTGACAGCTCCCGTCCGCATTGCTGGTCAGTCCGTCGCTGGGTAAGTCCAGGGCCTTCAGCGCTCGCCGGGCGAGGTGACGGCCCATGTAATACTGTCCCCGGCGGCCCGGATGGCGCATGTCCCGGGCGGGGAAATTCGACAGTGAAATCGCTTGGTGCGGTGCCAGGTCTTCCGGCTGGTCCGGCCCCACGGCCAGGATGCTACCCAACGGCAGATGATCATCGATGACCTGCAGTCCCGACGCCGAAATCGGGCCGGTCTCAGGAGAATCCCACAGCGTGATTAAGCGGCTTGTCATAGCGATAGCGTCGCGCGACCTGTTTTCGGGTGCAGTGATCGCGATTATTGATCAGGCGATGCTCAGTGCGCTGAACCTGCTGATCGGGCTCGCCATCATCCGGCTGGGCGAGAAGCTGGATTACGGAATCTACGTTCAGCTGTTCACTCTGTTGTTACTCGCCCAGAGTTTGCAGGATGCCGCAATTAACGCGCCGATGGTTGCGTTGGCTCCCCAGCATCGGGCGCGGCGCATGCGCGCGATTTGCGCACAGCTATTTCGATTGCAGCTCGGTCTGTCGATCCTGGTCGCTTTCCTGGCATTCACCGGAATTCTGGCCACATCCTGGCGGGTGGGGGCTGAAGCATTACCGGCATCTACCGCCTGGCCCTTCGCACTGGCCGTCCTCGGGCACACGGCGCGAGGTTACGCGAGGGACTACGCATTTCTCCTGTTGCTACCGAAGCGCGTTTTGGCACTGGATACGCTCTATGTCGGCCTCGTTTTACTGGGCTTGGCCGCTGGCGTGGCGCTAGAGCGACTGGACGTCGAGTGGGTGTTTGGCTGTATCGCCACAGCTGGGCTCGCTGCCGGCGGTTTCGGATTGCAGCAGACCGGACTTCGGCCGTTCGGCCAGCACGGTCGTGGTAGGGATGTGTTTCGCAAGGCCTGGGCACTGGGGCGCTGGGCCATTCCGAGTGTCGTGCTTTGGTGGCTGTCCAATTACGCGGTCATTTATGTGGTCGCCGTACTGATGGGTGTGCTGGCGACAGCGGATGTCGGTGCATCCCGTTTGCTGTTGATGCCCATTGGTCTGTGCTCGGTGGCCTGGGGCAACATCTTCTTGCCGCGGGCGAGCCGCTGGATTGCGGCGCATGACTTTGCTCAAGTCGAGAAAGTGGCGGCGGTGGCCAGCGTGTTGCTGGCATTGCTCATCGGCATTTATATGCTGGTTTTGCTTGCTGTATACGACTGGCTGGAGGCTTGGGTACTCGGCGAGGAATACGCGGGGCTTGAGGGACTCACCATCGCCTGGGCCGTGTACTTCGGTGCGCTCTCGTTTCGAAGTGCTGCAACCCATGCGCTATCCGCCGGCGCACAGTACCGCTCGCTGTTTGGCTACACCGTGCTGGGCTTGTGCATCACGCTTCCGCTGGTCATCGCGATGACCAGCGGTGTAGGTGTCACGGGGGCGGTGTGGGCCCAGGCGGCCGGCGAGGTGACCATGGGTTTGATTCTGTGGCTGCATGGCTGGTCGCGGTTCAAACGTGAGTCGGCTGCATCCACCAGTGGTGGCGCTCGTGCGATTCAACCAGAGGTTCCCTAGACTACGCGGGCATTTCGACCAATCCGCATCCATTGACTCCACTGCACTATCGCATCGAGCCGGCTGAACCGGCCGCCCACCGCTTCCACGTTGCGCTGACGATCCAGCACCCGGACCCAGCCGGGCAGTGGCTGACGCTGCCGGCTTGGATTCCCGGCAGTTACCTGGTCCGGGATTTCGCCCGCAACGTGCTGACGCTGGTCGCCGAATCAGGTGGCGAGCCCGTGCAGGTCGATCAGGTCGACAAGGATTGCTGGCGGGCAGCGCCTGCGACCGGGCCGCTCACGGTGTTGATGGAGGTGCATGCCTTCGACACCTCGGTGCGCACGGCCTATCTGGATTCCGAGCGCGGGTTCTTCAATGCCACGTCGCTGTGCCTGCGGGTCGCCGGGCAGGAGCATGTGCCCTGCACCGTCGATCTGATGGCGCCGGACGCGAACGCCGTCACCGGACGCTGGCGGGTGGCGACATCGATGCGGCCTGTGGAGGCCGAGCCCTGGGGCTTCGGCCGCTACGGCTGTGAGCACTACGACGATCTGATCGACCACCCGGTCGAGATGGGCGAGTTCGAGATTGTCGAGTTCGTCGCCGGCGGGCGTCCTCACGCCTTCGCGATGACCGGCGCCGGGCGCTTCGATGCCGATGCACTGGCTGCGGACGTTGCGCGCATCTGTGATGCCCAGGTCGCGTTGTTCGGCGAATTGCCCTGCGACCGCTACCTGTTCCTGAACAATGTGACCGCCGACGGCTACGGCGGCCTGGAACATCGCTACTCCAGCGCGCTCGCATCCCCGCGGCGCGCCATGCCGGCACCCGGCGGCTCAGGTCGCAGCGACGACTACGTGAATTTTCTCGGGCTGGTCAGTCACGAGTATTTCCACCTGTGGAACGTGCGCCGACTGATGCCGGCTGCGGTTGCCAACTCGTCGCTCACAGCGCCGGCCTATTTTGACGATTTGTGGGCCTACGAAGGCATTACCAGCTACTACGATGATCTGGGGCTGCTGCGTGCGGGCGTGATTGATGCTCCGCGCTATCTCGACCTGCTGGCAAAGCAGATGACGCGCCTGGAGCGCAATCCTGGGCGCTACCGCCAGTCCTTGGCCGAGTCCAGCCGTCTGGCATGGACCAAGTTTTATCAGCAGGATGCCAGCGCGCCGAACGCCATCGTCAGCTACTACAACAAGGGTGCGCTGGTCGCCTGTGCGCTCGATCTGACGCTGCGCCGCGAGACGGATGGTGCCTGTTCGCTGGACGACGCGATGCGCACGTTGTGGGCGCGGTATGGACGGGCGATGAAACCGATTCCCGATGCTGCGATCGAGCAGATCGCCGGCGAGGTTTCGGGCCTGGACCTAACCGATTTCTTCGATGCGATGATCCGCACAGCCGGCGAGGTGCCGCTGCCGGAGCTGCTCGCAGATTTTGGCGTTACCGCGTCGGTGCGCCCGGCGACCGGTCCGGAAGACACCGGCGGGCGGCCGGGTTCAGATTCCACTGGGCCACGCTGCTGGACGGGGCTTTCGGTCAAAGGTCAGCGCCAGCCCCGGCTGACGACCGTGGTCGATGATTCGCCTGCACAGCAGGCTGGCCTCGCGGCTGGTGATCGTCTCGTCGCCCTGGATTTCGAGGAAGCGACACCCGGGGTGATCCGAGTCCTGGAACAACGCCGGGCACCAGGCGAGACGGTCGATGTGCATGCCATTCGGGGTGACCGGTTGCTGCATCGCCAACTGTCGCTGGCACCGCCGCAGGACAATACCTGCACGCTGCGCATGGATACGGGGGCCGACGAAGCCGTCGCCCATCGCCGCCTGGCTTGGTTGGGCGCCAGTGTGGCGCAGGTTAGCGAGGCGGGATGATCGAGCTCGCGGTCAAGCTGATCCTCGCCTATCTGCTGGGTTCGGTGATGGGCGGGTTGGTGCTCGGGCGCTTGACCGGGGCGAGCGATCTGCGCAGTTCGGGCAGCGGCAACGCGGGCGCGACCAACGCGCTGCGCACGCATGGCAAGGCTTTCGGTGTGACGGTGCTCGCAATTGACGCGCTCAAGGGCGCGCTCGCGGTCGCCGTGATCCCCTGGTTACCCTGGCCGATTCTCGAATCAACGGTGCTGCCTGAGCGGTGGATCGCGCTGGCCTGCGGAGTCGCGGTCACCGTCGGTCATATCGCGCCGGTGTTCTTCAGCTTCGCTGGCGGCAAGGGCGCTGCGACCCTGCTGGGTGTGTGCCTGGTCGCGATACCCGCGGCTGTGCCTTGGGCCTTGCTGAGCTTCGCACTCGTGCTGACGCTGACGGGCTACGCCGGTTTGTCGACCCTGGTCGCGGCCCTGATCATCGTGTTCTACGTGGCCTGCATCGCGGCATCCGGCCTGCTGTCACCGCTCGGCGCCTTCGCCCTGGCGATGTTCGCGTTGGTGGTATGGACGCATCGATCCAATATTCTGCGCATGCTGCAAGGCTCGGAAAGCCGTTTCGAGCGCGTGATGATCTGGCGGCGCATGCTGGGAACCCGGCACTGAGCGACGGCATTCTCATGGGGCTTGCCGACGGCGCCTGGCATTCCGGCGAATCGCTGGCAGAGTCGGCTCAGATCAGCCGCGCCGCGATTCACAAGCGCGTGCAGAAATTGCGTGATGCGGGCTGGCCCATCGACGCCGAAACCGGGCGTGGCTATCGCCTACCAGGCGGCTGGGATCGCCTGGATGTCGATGCGCTCAGGCAACGGGCGCCCACCGGGTGGAGCGTCACGGTTCTCGACCGCGTAACCGGCACCAATGCCTGGCTGGCCGAGCGCGATTACGCGGGGCCCGCACTGGTGCTCGCCGAGCAGCAGACGCAGGGCCGCGGCAGCCGCGGCCGGCAGTGGTTCTCGCCGCCGGGCGTGAATCTGTACGCATCGTTCGACTGGCAGTTCGACGGCGCGTCGTCCCAGCTCGGCCCGCTCAGCCTGGTCGTCGCCGTGTCTCTGGCGGCAGTGCTGGGCCGGCTGGATGTCCGCATCAAATGGCCCAATGACCTCATCGTGAATGACGCCAAGCTCGCCGGAATCCTGATCGAGGCCAGCGGCGAACTCGCAGGGCCCGTGCGCACCATCATCGGCATCGGCTGTAATGTCGCCATGGCGGGGGCGGTGGACCTCGGCCAACCCTGGACCAGCCTGGCTGCACTTGGGCCGGCCCCGTCGCGCACGGAACTTGCAGCGGATCTGATGAGCCAGCTGGATGTCGATTTGCGCCGATTTCAGACCGAAGGCTTCGCGCCGTTTCTTCCCCGGTTCCAGGCACTGGATGCGCTGGACGACCGCGCGGTGGTGGTGGAGCAGGGCGGGCAGCGCCGTGAGGCAATCGCGCGTGGCGTGAATCTTCAGGGGCAATTGCAATGCGAATTCAGCGACGGGCTTGAAGCCCTGGTGTCAGGCGAAGTGAGCGTGCGACGGTCATGAAATGGCTACTGGATCTAGGCAACACGCGCTGCAAGTCGGCGCAGTGGACAGCCGGGTACCTGGCCCAGCCGCAAGCCGCGGACTGTGACCTCGCGTCGGTCGGTCGCGTGCTGGATCAGCTGGCACCTGCCGCGATGCCGTTGGCCATCTGGATTAGCAGCGTGGCCGGCGAAGCCGCCAACGCAGCTGTCCAGGCCTGGTGCGCCAGTCGTGGCTGGCCCGCTCCGCGATTCGTGCGCAGCCAGGCCGAATCGCTGGGCGTGCGCTGTGCCTACGCCGACCCCAGCCGGCTGGGTGTGGATCGCTGGATGGTCGTCCTCGCGGCGGCCGCCACCGGACGCAACGCCTTAATCGTTGATGCCGGCACGGCCTGCACCATTGACGCCGTCACTGCCGATGGCAGCCACCTCGGTGGCCTGATCTTGCCGGGTGTCGCCTTGGCACGGGCATCGCTGAACCAGCGCACACAGTTCCAGGCGGATGTCGTGACCACGGCACCGCTGCCGATCGTCGGCGATGACACCAACCCCGCAGTGACGGTCGGAGCCGTTCATGCACTGCTCGGAGCGATTGAGCGGGTGCGGCGGCAGCTGGGCTGGGTACAGCCGCTTTGTGTGCTGACCGGCGGCGAGGCCCCCTTGTTACAGCCGCATCTCCCGCCCGACTGGACTCTGCATCCGCACTACGTATTGGAAGGCGTCGCCCGACTGGCAGATGCGGCGGACGTGCAGGATGACTTTGGGTAAACTACCGCCCCCGCGGCGTGACGTATGCCGCTGCGGTCTCCAGATGCCGGTGTAGCTCAATTTGGTAGAGCAACCGCCTTGTAAGCGGTAGGTTGGGGGTTCAAGTCCCTCCTCCGGCACCATCCGAAGTTCCGCGTGACTGCACATGTGACCGGCCTGCGGCCGCCGTCACAAAAAATTCATCATCTCGGCTCTGCTGAGTGCATCCACTCGTGGTTTGCATCCGAACTCCTTGGCAATCCCGAACGGGATTGAACCGGATCTGATTCGACTCAGGGAGTTGAGATGACTAAAAACGATACGCGCGCGGCTCGTGGAGCGGCGCTTTTTGTGTTGGGCGGGCTGGCTGCGCCAGCTTTTGCGACGACTTACGTAGTGGACACGCTCGCCGATGTCAGCGCGGCTGACGGGCAGCTGAGTCTGCGCGAGGCGGTGATGGCCGCATCGACGAATGCAGCGGTCGGTGATGCACCTGCCGGTGAAGCGACCGGTGATTCCATCAGTTTCGCCAGTGCACTGAGTGGGGGCACCATCGCGTTGACCGCAAGCCTGCCGTCGATCAGCGATGACCTGGCGCTTGCCGGTGATGTGACGATTAGCGGCGAGTCCGCATTCCAGATTTTCTCCATCGACGCAGCCGGTGAGCCGGTGACGCTGTCCGACCTCGTGCTGGCCAACGGCACGGCGGTGAGCGGCGGTGCTCTGAGCATTGCTTCGGGTTCCACGGTGGCGCTTAACGGCGTGACGGTGCGGGACAACGTCGGCACAGGTGCCGCCGCCACGAACGGTGGCGCCATCGATAATGCCGGCACGCTGACCGTGGCCGGTGGCAGTTTTCTTCGCAATGCGGCGACGGGCGCCTCCGGTAGCGGTGGCGCGATCATCTCCAGCGGCACGCTGAGCGTGTCGGGCAGCCGCTTCAGCGGCAACACGGCGAACCGCGCCGGTGGCGGTATCGAGATCGCAGCCGGTCCGGCGACCACCCTGACGAATGTCGAAGCCTTCGGCAACGAAGTCGGTACCAGTCCGGGCAATGGGGGCTTTCTTCATATCAGCGGTGCGGTGAACTCGACCGTCGAGGGCGGGACTTTCGCGAACAACATCGCCGGCCAGGAAGGCGGCGCTCTGTGGAACAACGCCGGTACGATGACGATCAACGGCGCCAGCTTTACCGGCAACGTGGCCAATGGCCCCGGTACCGATGATGGCAATGGTGACCTGATCGGCGAAGACGGCGGCGGTGCGCTGTTCAATCAGGGCGGCACGATGATCGTGTCCAATGCCGTGATTGACGGCAACACGGCGCTGGGTGTCAGCGCAACCGGTGGCGGCATTCTGAACAACGGCGGCACGCTCACGGTTAGCGATTCGACGATTCGCAACAACCTGTCGAATCGTGCCGGTGGCGGTATCGAAGACAACGCCCGCGAGGCGGCTACGACAGTCACGCTGAGCAATGTCACGCTGTCCGGAAACGGTGCCGGCGTGGGAACAGGCACGGTCGCAAACCCTGGTAACGGTGGTGCGCTGCACGTGTCCGGTCCGGGCACGATCAATGTCGCCGGTGGCACGGTGTCCGGCAACACGGCGGCACGCGAGGGCGGCGGTCTGTGGAACGGGTCTGGCCTGATGTCCATCGACGGCGGCACGTTCACGGCCAATGCCGCGAACGGCGACGCCGGTGACGATGGCGGTGGTGCGCTGTTCAACCAGGGTGGCGACATCGTCATCACCGGGGGCACGGTCATCAGCGGCAACAGCGCGCTGGGTGCCTCCGGCTCCGGTGGCGGCATCTTCAACAATGAAGGCACCGTGTCGATGACCGGTGGTTCGATCACCGGCAACGTGGCGAATCGTGCAGGCGGTGGTATCGAGGATCGCTCGACCGCCAATGACACGACCAACGGTGTGCCGACGGTCCTGCTGACCGAGGTCGCGCTGGACGGCAACAGCGCCGGTGTGACGCTGGGCTCGCTGGCTGCGGTCGCGGCACCGGGTAACGGTGGTGGTCTGCACATCACCGGTGACGGTGGTGGCACGTTCGGCGGGTTTGTTTCGGTTGTGGGCGGCACGGTGAGCAACAACGTCGCCGCCGCCGAAGGTGCAGGTCTCTGGAACTTCGGCGCTCCCAGCATCCTGGCAGTGGACGGCACGACGCTGGACGCCAACGACGCCCAGGGTGACGCAGCCGACAATGGCGGTGGTGCACTGTTCAACAACGGCGGTGTGATGACGGTGGCCAATGCGACCATCACCAACAACGTCGCGTCCGGCGCATCGGGTTCCGGTGGCGGGGTGCTGAACTTCAACGGCACGCTGACCATCACCGGTTCGACGCTGACCAACAACGGTGCCAGCCGCGCGGGTGGGGCGCTGGAGGATGTGTCCTCGACGTCCGCGACCACGGTCACCATTACCGAGTCGACCATGGCCAGCAACATGGCCGGCAACAATCCGGGTAACGGCGGTGCGCTGCATATCACCGGCGGTGCCAGCACCGTGACCGTGGATCGTTCGACCGTCTGGAACAACCTCGCCAATAACGAAGGCGGCGGTTTGTGGGTGTTCGCCGGTTCCACGCTGAATCTGTGGAACAGCACGGTCTTCGGCAACGGCACGGCGGAACAGGATGGGTCGGGTACCCGTAATGAGGTGGGCGGCGGTCTGCTGCTCAAGCCAGGCGCCATCGTTAACGCCGTCAATGCGACCATCGCGTCGAACATGGCGACCACGGCCGGCGGCGGGGTCTTCCTGGAAGACGCCACGGCCAGCTTCAACGCCACCAACACGCTGATCGGCGACAACATGGCCGCCACGGCTGCGGATGTATCCGGTGCTGTGGATGGCAACGGCTACAACCTGGTGGCCGATGCCACCGGTGCCACGGTCAACGGGCCGGCGAATGTCACTGGCGTTGCCGCAGGTTTGTCGATGGACGGCCTGCAGATGAATGGCGGCCCGACGATGACGGTCGCATTGACCAGCGGCCCTGCCGTCGACGGTGGTCTGAACAGCACCTGTGCCGGTATGGCCATCAACAACGTTGATCAGCGGGGTATGGGCTTTGCCCGTCCGTTCGATGGCGATGCGGATGGCACGGCAACCTGCGATATCGGTGCCTATGAGACGACCGACAACCCGCCCGTCGCAATCGTGGCCAACGGCAACACCGGCAACGGTGGTGGCGTGAGCTTTGGTGCCGGCGAGCAGGATGTCGCCGCCATCGGCCTGACGGTTAACAACAGCTCGGGTGAAGCGGTTGATGTGGCCGGGTTCTCTGGAACCTTGAGCGGCAGCGGTGATTTCGACGGTGACATCACCGGCGCTGATGTCTACATCGATGCCAACGGCAATGGTGCCGTGGATGCCGGCGAGGCCACCGTGCCTGCAACCGTCAACATCGATGGCGTCGCAGGGACCTTTGTTGTGACCTTCACGCCGTCGCGCTCGGTGGCCGCAGGGTCCAGCGAGGCTTACGTCGTCGCGGTGGACTTCAGCACCAGCATCGCCTGGCTTGCGGCTCCGATGTTTGCTGGCGGCAGCCTGATGCTGCTGGGCCTGATGGGTGTTGGAAGCATCCCGCGTCGTCGCCTGCCTCTGGTGGCTGCGGCTATCGTCGCGGCCGTCGCGCTGGCTGGCTGTGAGGGTGACAACGGTGCCAATGGTGCCCGCGGAGCCCAGGGCATTCCGGGGCCGGCGGGTCCGCAGGGGCCTGTCGGGCCGCAGGGTCCGGTTGGGCCAGTCGGGCCACAAGGACCGCAGGGTCCGGGCGCGACCAGCACTACCTACCAGTTCACGCTGACGGCGGTCGACGCGGCCGGTGCGGATTCCGGTCTGGTGATTCAGCCATCTGGTCTGCCGACGTCCGGTCCGGTGATCACCATCATCGACTAGAGCACGACTGGGGAACCCCAGGCCCCCGGCACTTCGGTGTCGGGGGCTTTTTTGTGCCTGGCGTCGCGCGCGTCGGGCGGCTCCCGCATAATGCGGCCCTGTTGTGGACGCTGCGGTACACAGCCCCAGTGGTTGCGGCCGAACCCAGGGGGACAAGGAGACGACATGCAAACCATTGCGTTGATCCCGGCCGGGCTCGCGGCGCTGCTACACATCGTTTTTTTTCTATTCGAATCGGTGCTGTTTTCGCGCCGGGACATCCAGAAGCGATTTCAGGTCGCCTCGCCAGATGCCGCTGAAGCCATCCGCCCCTGGGCGCTGAATCAGGGGTTCTACAATCTGTTTCTGGCGGTCGGTTTGATCCACGGCATCATCGTGACCGCGCTGGGATATCCGGCGACCGGTCGGCCCATCATGCTCGTGATCTGCGCGGTGATGGTCGGTGCCGCCGTGGTGCTGGGTATCAGCGATGCGCGGATGCGCCGCGCCGCTCTGCTGCAGGGCGTTCCGCCCCTGGCGGCCGTTGTTTTGCTGTCGATTGCGTGAACGGGTGAGCAAGACCGAGTCGTTTGCGCGGATCTTCGAGCGCGCCTGCCGCCGCAAGGGTGGTGAGGCGGCCATCGAAACCTTGTTGCCTGCGGTGGCGAGCACGGAGGCACTGGCCGCATTGGGCGATGACCGCTATCTGAGCCTGATGACCAAGCGTGTGTTTCAGGCCGGGTTCGCGTGGCGGGTCATCGAGCAGAAATGGCCGGGTTTCGAAACCGCGTTCCGGGCGTTTGATCCTGAGCACTGCGCCGCGCTAGATGGCCCTGGCCTGGAAGCGCTGGCCGCCGATGCCCGCATTGTTCGCAATCGGCAGAAGATCGCCTCGGTGCCGCGCAATGCTCGCTTCGTGCTGGACGTGGCCCAGACCCACGACAGCTTCGCGCACTGGATTGCCGCCTGGCCGGCGGAGCAGATTGTGGATCTCTGGCGTGAGCTGGCCCGCCGCGGTGCACGCCTGGGTGGCATGAGCGCCTGCATCTTCCTGCGTATGGCCGGCAAGGACAGCTTCCAGCTCACCGGCGACGTGGTGGCGCTGCTCGTGGCCAATAACGTCGTGAGCAAGCAACCAACCACCCGCGCAGAGCTCGCCGCATGTCAGACGGTATTCAACGCCTGGGCCGCTGAATCCGGCCGGCCGCTGGCCCATGTGAGTCGCATTTGCGCCCTGTCCGTCGGTGACAACTGGATGCGCAGCGATGAACCGCCGCCCCCGTTTTTGCTGGACCCGGAATAAGCCTGACCAAGGACTCACATGTCGACCGTTGATGATTACCCCCACCAACTGAACATACCTACGCGCTGGAAAGACAACGACGTCTACGGCCATGTCAACAACGTCGAGTACTACAGCTATTTCGACACCGTCATCAACGACTACCTGATTCGCCACGGTGGTCTGGATATTCACGACGGGCCGGTCATCGGTCTGGCGATCGAGACCGGCTGCAAGTTTCATCGCTCGCTGGCCTTCCCTGAAATGGTGGCCGCCTGCCTGCGGGTGGACCGGCTGGGCAACAGCAGCGTGCGCTACGGGATCGGACTGTTCGGTGAGACCAGCGCCGAGCCTGCGGCCGAAGGGCATTTCGTCCACGTGTTCGTGGACCGGGTCAGTCGCCGGCCTGTTCCGATTCCCGATGTCCTGCGCCAGGCCTTACAACAACTGGAGACGACGACATGAGAACGACACGCGCCGCGATTCTGCGTGAAATGGGAGCCCCTGCACCGTACGCAACCAGCAAGCCGCTGGAGATCCGCGAGGTCGCGCTGGCTCCGCCGGGTGCCGGCGAGGTCACCGTGCGGATCAAGGCGGCCGGCCTTTGTCATTCCGATTTGTCGGTGATCAACGGATCACGTCCCCGCGTGATGCCGATGGTGCTGGGCCACGAGGCGGCGGGTGAGGTCGTCGAAGTCGGCGCCGACGCCGGCCTACTGCAGGTGGGCGATCACGTTGTCTTTTCGTTCGTGCCGGTCTGTGGTGAATGTCCGGCGTGCGCCGAGGGCCGGCCGGCCATGTGCGCGCCCGGCGCGGTCGCCAACACCGGCGGCTCGCTGCTCAGCGGCGCCAAGCCGTTTCATGATCAGGCGGGTGAGCTGAATCATCATCTTGGTGTTTCGGCGTTTGCGGACTACACGACGGTATCGGCCAAATCCTGCGTGGTCATCGACCCCGAACTGGATTTCAAGATCGCCGCGCTGTTTGGCTGCGCGGTGATGACCGGTGTGGGCGCGGTCGTGAACACGGCCAAGGTGGCGCCGGGCACGAGCTGTGCGGTTTATGGCCTAGGTGGCGTGGGCCTGGCGGCATTGATCGGCGCGCGGGCGTCGGGCGCCAACCCCCTGGTGGCTATCGATCTGTCCGACGACAAGCTGGCGCTGGCTCGGGAGTTGGGCGCCACGCACACCGTCAACGCGGCTGATGCAGATGCACTGGAACAAGTCAGGGCGATCACCAACGGTGGCGCCCGGACCGTGGTGGAATCCGTCGGCAGCGCGAAGGTGTTGGAGACGGCCTACGCCGCGACCGGCCGCGCCGGTACCACGGTCACGGTCGGACTGCCGCATCCGAACGCGCGCCTGGATATCCAGGCCGTGAGCCTGACCGTCGATGAGCGTGTGCTGCGCGGTAGCTACATGGGTTCCGCGATACCCGCCCGCGATATTCCGCGCTTTATCGCGATGTATCAGGCCGGGTTGCTGCCGGTGGATCGCTTGCTGTCGCACACGCTGAAGCTCGAAGACATCAACGAGGCCTTTGACGTGCTGGATCGCGGCGAAGCCGTTCGCCAGGTCGTGGTGTTCGACTGAGCTCGCGGCACCACCACGGCGCATGGTTTCATGTCGCCTGACAACAATAAGGGGCGGCGTTTGAGTCGCACCCCACAAGGCTGGACGAGATGGATGCAGATATAGGGCCGCGCGGGCGGTTGCGCTTGCTGTCGCGCCGCGAGGTGGCGGCGTTGTCCTCGACGGAGGCGGGTGGCCTGCACGAGCAGTTCCGTGCCTGCGCGCTGGCGGTGCTGAATATCGGCAGTGAGCTGGATGACGCCGCTGCAGTGATGAGTCGCTATGCCTCCTTCGATGTCCGCATCCGCGAGGAGCCGCGGGGCATCCGACTGCAGTTGATCAACGCGCCGGATCAGGCTTTTGTCGACGGCGAGATCATCGAAGGGATCCGCGAGCACCTGTTCAGCGTGCTGCGCGATCTGGTCGCCGCCTCCGGCATTCCGCAACTTGACTCACCGGCATCCATCACCGATGGCGTGTTCGAGTTGCTGCGTAATGCCGGAGTGATTCATGCCGGGGAGCGCGCACCGCTTGCCGTGTGCTGGGGTGGACACGCGATTGCGCGTGAAGAGTACGACTACACCAAGGAAGTCGGCCACGCGCTGGGCTTGCGGGGAATAGACGTTTGCACCGGCTGCGGCCCCGGTGCCATGAAGGGGCCGATGAAGGGTGCGGCTGTCGGACACGCCAAGCAGCGGTTGCGCGAGGGGCGTTTTCTGGGTGTGACCGAGCCGGGCATCATCGCCGCCGAGCCGCCCAATCCCATCGTCAACGAACTGGTCGTGCTGCCGGATATCGAAAAGCGGCTGGAGGCATTTGTGCGGCTGGGCCATGCGATGATCGTGTTTCCCGGTGGCGTCGGGACGGCGGAGGAAATCCTGCACCTGCTGGGCATTCTGCTCGACCCACAGAATGACGCCATGCCGTTTCCGGTGATCTTTACCGGCCCGCCGAGCGCGCGTGCTTACTTCCAGCAGATGCATGAATTCATCGGCTCGACGCTGGGCCAGCCCGCCCAACGGCTTTATCGCATCATTATTGATGATCCCGTCGCTGTCGCTCGCGGCGTTGCCGAGGGCGCGACCCAGGTCTTCGATTGGCGTGAGAAAACCCGTGATGCTTTTGGCTTTAACTGGAAGTTGCGCATTGACGGCCAGTTCCAGACGCCGTTCCACCCCACGCACGAGGCCATGGCGGCGCTTAGCCTGCATCGGGATCAGCCCAGCAGCGATCTGGCGGCCAACCTGCGTCGGGCGTTCTCCGGCATTGTTGCAGGCAACGTCAAACCGGCTGGTATTCAGGCCGTGGCCGAGCATGGTCCCTTCGAACTGGCAGGCGAACCTGCCATCGCCGGAGAACTGGATGCCTTGCTGCGCAGCTTTGTCGAACAACGACGGATGCGACTGCCCGGTTCGGAGTACGTGCCCTGCTATCGCATCGTGCGATGAGTCGGCTGCGCTAAGGGCATGACTGCTCAGCCCAGGGCCGCCAGGCCTGCAGAGTCTCGTGTCGTGGGATCGATCCGCTTTTTCTACGGCATCGGCTCGGTCGCGGAAGGGGTGAAGGACACGGCCTTCAGCATCTTCCTGTTGTTCTACTACAACCAGGTATTAGGGCTCTCCGGCACCCTCGCGGGGCTGGCCATCCTGATCGCGTTGTTATTCGATGCCGTGTCTGACCCGCTGGTGGGTGCCTGGTCTGACACCGTTCGGACTCGCTGGGGCCGTCGCCATCCCTTCATGCTGGCCAGCGCCCTGCCGTTCGGGTTGGCGTTGTGGGCGCTGTTCTCGCCACCGATCGATCTGGATCAGCCCGTGTTGTTCGCCTGGCTTGTCGGTTTTTCGGTGCTGGTGCGCCTGTGCCTGACCGCTTATTCGGTGCCGAGTAACGCGATGCTGCCCGAGATCAGCTCGCATTACGACGAGCGCACCGAACTGGTCGCCTATCGATTCTTTTTCGGGTGGCTTGCCGGCCTTGGTATCGCGACGTACGGATACTTCGTGCTGTTCGCGGCACAACCCGGTGGCGCCGATGGCCGCCTAGTCGCCGAGGCCTATCGCAGTTACGGGCTGCTGAGTGCGGTGCTGGCGACACTGGCCATCGTGTTATGCGCCTGGGGTACACGGCGCCTGATTCCGCAGTTGCGGGAACGCATGATTCACCGGCCGCTGCATCCGCGGCAGCTGCGCCATGATCTGCGCACGGTGTTTGGCAGCCGGCCGTTCCGCGTGTTGTTTGCCGGTGCACTGTTTTCCGCTGCTGGCTGGGGCTACATCAACGCCACCAGCTTTTACGTGAACACCTATTTCTGGGGCCTGAGCGCGGAGCAGATCGGGGTGCTGAGTCTAAGTCTCTACCTCGGGTTGTTCGCAGCGTTCGGATTGGCGCCAGTGATCAGCCGCGAATCCGACAAAAAGCAGGCGGCCGTGTGGTTGTCGCTGTTCGCGCTCCTGTTCGGGCCAGCGCCGATCTTCGCGGCGTTGGCGGGCTGGATGCCGGACCCGGGGTCAAAGGACTTGGCGATCCTGCTATTCCTGCACACAGGCTTGCTCTTTGTCGCGTTGATTTCGGTCAGCATCCTCACGGCGTCGATGATCGCGGACGTGACCGACGCCACCGAGGCTGAAACAGGCGAGCGTCACGAAGGCTTGTTCGCGGCGGTGATCGCCTTCGTGATCAAGGCCACTTCGGGTCTGGGCACCTTGCTCGCGGGGATCGTGCTCGATGTCGTCGGCTTTCCGCGCAACGTGGCGGCGAACGCCCCCGCGGAGGCGATATCGTTGGTTCAGGTCGACCCGGCGCAA
The DNA here is from genome assembly GCA_023146115.1 of Abyssibacter sp. GTDB lineage: Bacteria > Pseudomonadota > Gammaproteobacteria > Nevskiales > OUC007 > Abyssibacter. The sequence goes on from JAGLCS010000086.1 coordinate 37,909, forward strand.
GGCCAAGCGTTAGGCGCGGCGGTCGGCGTGTTGATCCTGGTGCTGTTCGTGGCGTCGGTGGCCTGCCTGATGTGCTATCCGCTGAGGCGTGCCGATCACGAGGCGATGCGCCAGAAGTTGGCTGGGGTCGGAGACCGGTGATGACGCTCAATCTGTGGGCCGCAAATACCGCGGAATCTGGGCGACTGGTGTATGCTGCGCGGTGTCAAGGAATAGACACGCGACACGGCGCTGCAGGGTCATCAAATGGGGACTGATCATCAGAATCAGAGCGAACACCCGGCCGTGAAAGTACAGATGAGCCCAATTCCATGACCAACATGATTGAATCCGTGCACGAGCACATTCGGCGCGAGGTGAATGATGTTCACGGCATCAACATTGATGAAGTGGACCACAGCCTCAAGCGTGTGCTCGGTCTTGTGGCAGGAGGCACTGCCTGCAAATGGGCATGGCTATCCATGGTGGTTGGCGATTTCCTGGTTCCGGTTGCCGCACATGGCTGTGAACCGGATGTGTTGCAGCGCTACGATTCGCTGGAATGGTCGGTGATCAAGTCGGGAAAGCCGGCGCGGGTTCGCGATGTGCACGAGCCAAGGGACGAGCAGAACGACGCCTTGTCCATGGATCACACATCACTCTGTTCCCTTGCCGTGTACCCGGTCTTTTCCGGCTATCAGGAAAACACCATCGGTCTGCTCACGGTTGCGCATGATCGAATTCGCACATTTCCCAGCGTTCAGCAGCGGGTGATCCATGACGGCGTCCGTGTCATCGAAGACATGCTGGCGCTGCGTAGCGATTCGATTCGTGATCCGCTGACCGGCTGCTTCAATCGTCGTCATTTTGATCGTCAGATCCAGACGGAATGGCGGCGCGCCAATCGCAATCATCTGCCGCTGAGCTACGCCATCATTGATGTCGACCAGTTCAAGCCCTTCAACGACACCGCGGGCCATGCCGAAGGTGACCAGGTTCTCCGCCGCATTGGAGCGGGGTTGACGGCAAGAACCCGGCGCGCGGGCGATCTGGTCTGCCGTTACGGGGGCGAGGAGTTCGGGGTCATTCTTCCGAATACCCCCGGCGACGCCGCGCTGATCCTGATGAACGAATTCCGGCGCGCGGTGCAGGATATGGAGATTCCGCATCCGGCGTTCGGCGGCAGCCCGGTGACCATTTCGGTGGGCGTGTCCACGGCATCGAGCTTCGAGGACGTGGTGCGCAACGACGCCGAGTTCTACATGGAGCAAGCAGACCAAGCCTTGTACCGAGCCAAACAAGCCGGTCGAAATCGCGTGGTCGCGGCCTGGGAGGAGCCGGGCCGGCCGCAGAACCAAGCGGCTTCGTAGACATCAAAAAGGCGTACGCGCATGCTCTGCGCTGCGTGGTGTTCCACGCTTACGAGGCAATCGATGCAGAATCTCAGCCAGCTCAAGCAGTGGCGCCGGGCCGTTGACCCGGCCGTGGAACTAGCCGGATTCGACCCGCGCACCGGCTTGGCGGGCCGTGACTTGTTGCTGGCTCGTCTGGAGCAGCAATGGGCGTTTTGCACCAAGCAGCAGCTGAATATCTGCCTGCTGCTGATCAATATCAGCCGGTTCTCGTTGGTGCGCAGACAGCGCGGTGAAGATATCGACAGTACGCTGCTTGCTGTCGGTCATGTGGTCTCTCGCGCCTTGCGACGTCGGGCGGATTTCGCCGGCCACATCCGGGCGGGCGAGTTCAGCGCGATTCTGGCGGACGTGACGCCGGACGGCGCGCGTCATGTCGCCGGGACCATGATCGAAGCCGTCCGCCAGGCGAAGATCCCGCTGCCCGGTGCGCCGACGCAATGCGTGCGTGTCTGCGTGGGGGGCGCCTGCTTTGTGCCGACACCCCATCATTTTTCCAAGACCCTGCTGACACAGGCCGACCAGGCGTTGGATGAAGCGCGAGGGCAGGGCGGCGACTGTGCCGTTGTCTATGACATGGGCGACCATCCGGACCTTGCGCGGGGTGGCTGGTAGCCCGGCTGGCGGCGAATCAGCCCAGCGTTTCGCGCCCGTGGGGCGCATCAAAATCCAGGTCCGGCCCAATCGGCACAACGCCGGTCGGGTTCACCTGCGGATGGCTGCCATAGTAGTGGCGCGCCACATGCGTCAGGTTGACGGTCTCGCCAATGCCGGGCCACTGGAACAGATCGCGTGTGTACGGCCACAGATTCGCGTAGTCGATGACTCGGCGGCGATTGCACTTGAAGTGACCGTGGTAGGCCGTGTCGAAGCGCAGCAACGTGGGAAACAGGCGCCAGTCGGCCTCGGTCGGTTCCGCGCCGGTCAGAAAGCGTCGGCTCCCAAGCGTCTTGTCCAGCCGGTCCAGAGCATCGAATAGCGGCTCCACGGCTTCGTCGTAGGCGGCCTGCGTGGAGGCGAATCCGGCCTTGTAGACGCCGTTGTTCACGGCGTCGTAAATCCGCTCGTTCAGCGCATCGATCTCCGGCCTCAGCCGGTCGGGATAGTAATCGCCCGGCTTGGCTCCGGCTGCGTCAAAGGCGCTGTTGAACATCCGAATGATTTCGGATGACTCGTTGCTGACGATGGTCTTTCGCTGCGTATCCCACAGAATCGGCACGGTGACACGGCCGGTCATGCCGGGCTCGGCGGCGAGGTAGACATCCCGTAGCAGCGCGTGGCCCATGAGTTTGTCGCCGGTGACGCCTTCGCCAGGCTGAAAGGTCCAGCCGTGCTCCGCCATGTGCCAGTGCACGACGGACACATCGATCATGGACTGCAGTCCTTTCAGGGCTCGGAAGATCAGTGTGCGATGCGCCCAGGGGCAGGCGTAGGACACATAGAGGTGGTAGCGCCCGGCTTCGGCCGGAAAACCGCCGTCGCCGCTGGGGCCCGGCGCGCCATCCGGCGTGATCCAGTGGCGAAAGGCCTGTTCCTGCCGCTTGAATCGACCGCCATGCTCGTTGGTGTCGTACCACCGGTCATGCCATTCGCCGTCGATGAGTAAGCCCATGGGCTGCGTCCTGCTGCATGTGGAGAGCAGACGCTAACGGAGATGCCGGGCCGACGCACGGGGCTGTACAGGGCGGGCATACTGAGCACGAATCCGAACGCCTGCCTGAAGGGAGCCGCCGCCACATGTCCGAATGCCAGCTTCGCGACGCCACATCGCGGGATGCGCCCAGCATTGCGGCGATCTACAACCCGTTTATCACCGATACCGTCGTCACCTTCGAGGAGCAAACGGTCTCCGCCGACCAAATGGAAGAACGCCTGACCCGGCTGCAGGAGCAGGGTCTGCCCTGGCGCGTAATCGAGCGTGACGGCCGTGTACTCGGCTACGCTTATGCCGGCCTCTGGCGGGCGCGGGCGGCCTATCGCTTCGTTGCCGAAAGTGCGATTTACCTGAGCGAAGCGGCGCGTGGGCAAGGGTTGGGCACAACGCTATACCAGGACTTGTTCGAACAGTTGCGCGCGCGCGGCATGCGCATGGTGATGGGCGTGATTGCCTTGCCGCATCCGGCCAGCGTGGCCTTTCACGAGCGGCTCGGTTTCGAGCGCCAGGGCGTTTTCCCGCAGGTGGGATACAAGTTCGACCGCTGGATCGATGTGGGCTACTGGCAGCTTGACCTGACGCGCTAGCGCTGTCGCCGTTGTAGCGCGGCCGGTTCAAGAGTCTCCGGATGCCGCCGATAGACAGGAGCATCCCGGACAGCTCGGACACACGGCACCCAAGGCGGCACTCATGGATCTCGCGACCCTCATCGGTCTGATCGTCGGACTCGTCCTCATCGTGGGGTCGATGGCGATGGGCACGGGCATCGGCCCGTTCATCAATCCCCCTGGTCTCATCATTGTGGTCGGCGGCGCGTTCTGCGGCACATTGGTCCGCTTTCCTATCGGCGAGTGCTTCAGGGCCTTCGGTACCGCGACCAAGACGGCGTTCAAGTACAGCGCCGTTGACCCCTATGAACTGATCGAGACCGTCAAGGTGATGGCCGACACCGCCCGCAAGAAAGGCATGCTGGCCCTGGAAGACGCCGAGGTGCCCGACCCGTTGTTGGGCAAGGGTATTCAGATGTGCGTTGACGGTCACGACGCCGACTTCATCAAGGATTTGCTGGGCAAGGAAATCACCACATCAATCAAGCGCGCGGAGATGGGTGAAAAGGTGTTTCGTGCCATGGGTGACGCCGCACCTGCTTTCGGCATGATCGGCACGCTGGTCGGTCTGGTGCAGATGATGGCGACGCTGGATGATCCCTCCGGCATCGGGCCGGCGATGGCCGTGGCGCTGCTGACCACGCTATATGGCGCGATGCTGTCGAACATGTTCTTCCTGCCCATCGCCGACAAGCTCGCGATGCGGGCGGAGCAAGAGATGGACGCGCGCACGCTGATTGTGGAGAGCGTGGTCGGGATTCGTGAGGGCACGAGTCCGCGTCTGCTCGAGCAATGCCTGAAGGCCTGCCTGCCGGAAGGCAAGGGCAGCAAGGCCGCCAATGACGACGGCGCCGGCCAGCCGGCTGCGGCCTGAGTCGCGGCGCTGCCCCTCATGTTCGACCGACCAAAGCAGCACAAGAAGGGCGCCGACGTGCCGCTATGGATGGCCACCTTCGCCGACATGATGTCGCTGATGATGTGCTTTTTCGTGCTGTTGTTCGCCCAGGCGAAGATGGATGTCGCCAAATTCGAATCGGTGGTCGGTTCGCTGCGCGACGCCTTTGGCGGCGTGCAGTACATCAGCAAGCGCGAGGATGCGCAGCAGGGCCTGGAGGCCGGCATCATCTCCGGTACCGGACATAACAGCGTGCCGACGCAACAGGTTCGCACCGTCGAGAAGGTGGTGTCGACCACGGCAGGCGATGCGCTGTACAAGAAGCTCAAGGAAGGTCTGCGGGAGGACATCGCCGCCGGCCGCGTCATGCTGGAGCGCAATCGCGATCAGGTCGTGGTGCGGTTCCCCGAGCATGTGTCGTTTCCATCGGGCAGCGCCCGGCTGGTGAGCGGTGCGACCGAGTTGATCCATCGCGTCGTGAGCCTGATTGATGGCGAATCGCAGCAGGTGACGGTGGCGGGGCACACGGACAACGTCCCGTTGCGCGGTGGCATCTTTTCCTCGAACTGGGATTTGTCGGCGGCGCGGGCCGTGTCGGTGGCGGAGCAAGTGTTGCAGGTTGGGTCGGTGGCCGAATCGCAGCTGGTCGTCAGCGGTTATGGAGCCTCACGCCCGCTGGTGACCAATGACAGCGTGGAACACCGCGCCCGCAACCGCCGTGTCGAGATCCTCGTCGCCTACCGTCAGGACGCTGAGCCCACAGCGGGTGCGAGCACGGATGATGCGGCACGAGCTCCGCCGACGGGTGCATCACCGGAGTCCGTCGAAGCCCCAGCGGTGGAGCATCCACAGGTGCCGCGCTCGGGCACGCTGTGGGACAAGCTCGCGCGCGAGGAAGCGGCCAGCTAACGCGTCCGATGTCTTTGATGCCAAAGCATTGGGTACGCGAATCGGCGACAATCCCGCCGCCCTGTTCCCCCGGTTACGCTCATGACGCTGCGCCCGACAAGCCGACGGCAACGCTATGCCGCACAGACGCTGGGCCTTTGCGCAACGCTGGTGGGCATTGCCCTGGGCCGGTTCGCTTATCCGCCGCTCATCCCGGAGATGATCGAGGCCGGCTGGCTGACGCCGGCCGAGGCCGCGCATGCCGGCGCCGCGAACCTGGTGGGCTATTGCCTGGGCGCAATTCTTGCGCTGGTGGCGCCGAGATCATCGCGCAGGCCGCTGGTCGTTTCCGCAATGGGCGTGACCGTGCTGAGCTTCATTGCCTGTGCGATGCCCTGGGGAGTGACCTGGATTAGTGCTTGGCGCTTCGTCGCCGGCATCGCCGGGGCCTGGTTGATGGTGCGTGGCGTGAGTACGGCCCTGACCGCCGTGACCGCGCGGGAGCGGCCGCGTGTCAGCGGCGTCACGTTCACCGGCATTGGCCTGGGCACGCTGCTGACGGCCGGTGTCGCCACCTTGCTGCCGTGGATTGGTCCGACCACCGCCTGGTTGTTGATGGCGGTGCTTGCCGGGGCCGCGACAGGCGTGGGCATTCGGGCGTGGCTGGTGATGCGGCCCGCGTCGCCCGACAGCATCGAGGTTGGCGTCAGCGCTCGGCGTCATCGCGGCTGGTTGCTGGCGCCACTGCTCATCATCGTGGCGTATGCCGTCGAAGCGATCGGCATTGTTCCGCATGGCGTGTTCTGGGTGGATTTCCTCGTGCGTGAGCGCCACCTGAGCCAGGGCTTTGCAGCGCTGCAATGGTGGGTGGTGGGTATTGGCTCCCTGGTCGGCCCGACCGTGATCGTGAAGATCGCGGGCCGCACCGGCATCCCCTTCATGCTGCAGGCCTGCTATGCCCTGACCGCCCTGGCAGTGGCGATTCCGGTCATCAGCTCGCAACCGGCGTTGCTCACGGTGTCGAGCCTGGTCATCGGTGCCCTAGTGCCGGGTGCGGTGTCGATGACATCGGCGGCACTGGCCGAAATCGCCGGTGCTGCCGCGCATGCCCGCTGGTGGGCGGGGGCGACACTGGCCTTCGCCATCGGTCAGGCCAGTGGCGCAGCGGCAATGGCGAGCTGGTATGGGCGCATCGAGGCTTACGTGCCGTTGTTCGTCGCCGGTGGTGTGGCGGCCGTGCTGGCTTGGGTACTGGCGCTAATCGGCCAATGGAGTCACCGACGCTACGCTTGACTCTCTAGTTGGGTACGGGGTTTAGACTGCGCGCATGCCATCGCTCCATACATCACTGACGATCGGAAAACTCGCGCAAGCAGCCGGCGTGGGGGTCGAGACCATTCGCTATTACGAGCGCGAAGGGATCCTGCCGCCGGCCGAGCGCACCGCAGCCAACTACCGGATGTATTCGCCTGCCGCAGTTGCCCGGCTGCGTTTTGTGCTGCGCGCCAAGACACTGGGGTTCTCCCTGGCAGAGATTCGTAACCTGCTCGCGCTGCAGGCCGGCGGGGATCGGGGCGCCGTGCGTGCATTGGCTCAGGCACATCTGCAGGACATCGAGGCGCGGATTCAGGATCTGCTGGCCATGCGGGCGGTATTGGCAACCGCTGTGGCCGACTGCGACGGCCATGGCGCTGTTGATGGTTGTCCGATTATCGACGCGATACAGACCAGACCGGCCTCTACCGATCATACCGACGGAGTTTGAGACGTCATGAATCAACCGCATTCACAGAACGCGCACTGCGGTCACGCAGCCGCCGGCGCCCATCACGATTCCGGTGCAGGCCATGGGCCGCTCAGGACCTCGATACACGCGACGTTGCATTGCCTGAGTGGCTGTGTGATTGGTGAAGTTGCGGGGCTTGCGATCGGCGTGTCGCTGGGGTTCCCGGCCTGGGGGACCATCGCGCTGGCGACGTTTCTGGCCTATGTCTCGGGATTTTCCCTCGGCCTGTGGCCGCTGGTGCGCCAGGGGCAGACCTGGCGACAGGCGTTACGGACCATCTGGATTGGTGAGGCCATATCGATTGCGGTCATGGAGGTCGCCATGAACGCAGCCGATTTTGCTGCCGGTGGCATGGCGTCTCCGAGCGTCTTTCACCCGACGTTCTGGTTCGGGCTCGCGGTGGCCGTGCCGGCCGGCTTTCTTGCGGCCTGGCCTGTCAACTGGTGGCTGCTGTCGCGGAATCTCAAGGCCTGCCACTGATCTCTCAGGCAGCCGCTTACGATTCCAGCAACATGGTTTCCAGACCGTTGGAGAGTTCGTTGATTGGCGGCAGGTTCCAGACCTGATCGATGCGAATACCAACGCGATCGAGCGTGTGGCCGTTCACCGGTGGGTCCATGCGGATCACGGACGCCGCTGCCAGCACCGACCCAACGGCGACGATCGCCCCCAGGGCGGAAAACGGCTCGGTATGGTCGGGATCACCGGCTGCGCGCAGTCCGTCGACCAGTTCCGTGGGGAATTGCCAATGTTCGGCCAATAGGGCGCTGGTCGACGCAAAATCAAAGCCCATCGCCTCCCGCTCAGCTGCCGCGCGAGCCGGGGTGCAGAATGGCTCGCCGGTGTCGAGCTGGAACAGGTCCAGTGGTTGCGCCCAGCGCATCAGCAGCTCGCCCACCGGATAGATGATGCCTGCTGCGAACGCCATCTCGGGTTCCACGGCCTCGCCGGAAGTACTCGCCTGACCCAGACGCGCCAATTCGCGTGACGCGACTGCGGTAAAAATGGCGTGGCGCCAGAACGTCGGCTTGTCCATGCCGGGGGGCGTTTGCATCGAACCAACAAGCCCACAGCCCACCACCAGGTTACGAACGCGTTCAAACCCCAGGTGCAGGACGGCATCGCCAATACAGCCGATGCTGCGGCTACGGTGAAAATAAGCCGAGTTCGCCAGACGCAGCACCTTGGCGCTGATCACCGGATCGGTTTCAATTAACCCGGCGATGCGCGCGGTCTCGACGTCTTCCTGCTGGAAGGAGGACATGAGTTCGTGCACGACCTTGGGCACCGTAGGCAATTTGTTGACGTGGGTGAGCAGTTGTTCGGCGGACATGGCGTGAAACCTCTGAGTGGCCCTGTCCTTATCGGCGGTGCTCCCCGTAGCTTGAGGGGCTGTACCGCCTCGATCGAATTGAATGGTCCCCTTAGTCCTCAGACCATTGCGGACGTGCCAGGTCTGGGTCGACGAGTTGAGCAACATCCCAGGCAATGTTGATAGTGCCCGGCCCAGAGGGCTGATCGAGATTGGTGAGGATGATCACCGTCAGACCGCGATCCAGCACCCGGAGCAGCACCGTGCCCGTGTAACCACTGTGGTGGGCAACACGCACACCGTTCGCCTGCTCGATCCACCAGCCGTATCCATAGCCGATCAGCGACTCGGTGGCTGGGTCTTCCTGAAACAGATAGAGGGGATCGAAGAATGTCTGCAGGGCCATCTCGGGCAGCGCCGTACCGTCCGCCAACCCCTGATCCCAGCGGATCAGATCATCGAGGGTCGACAGGATGCCGAAATGCGCCATCTGACCGAATTGCCAGTCGCGGCGGTCGTTCTCCAACCTGCCATCTTGCAAGGTATACCCCGCTACCCGGCGGGGGATGACCGCGGCCTGCTCAAGGCGCCGAGTAGCCGTCATGCCCAGCGGTGTGAAGAATTGATCGGTCAGATATTGGGCGTAGGTCTGGCCCGTGACCTTTTCGATGACCAGGCCAAGCAGAAAATAGCCCTGGTCGCTGTATGACCAGTCGGTGCCTGACTCGCTTTGCATGGGCGTGTGCATGGCGGAGGCGAGCATGTTTTCGGTGGAGTAGTCCATCAGAAAGCTGTCGTGGTGCTTCTCCTCGAAGCGGTGGGCCAGACCAGCGCGATGGACGAGCAACTGTCGAATCGTGATGGCAGACCAGGCCTCCGGCGTGTTCTCCAAGTAGCGCGTCAGCGGTGCGTCCAGCGCGATCCTATCCTCGCCCACCAGACGAAGCACGGCCGCGCCGGTGAATTGCTTGGTCACGGACGCGAGCTCGAATACAGATTGGCGCGTGACGGCGGCGCCGAGTTCCACGTTGGCTAACCCGTAGGTAGCGGCCTTGCGCAAGGCGCCGCGTTCAAGCACCGCCAGCGCGACGCCAGGGATCTGGCTGTCTTGCATGTATGCATTGATGCGGGCGTCGACCGCGAGATCGACAGACTGCGACAAGCCGATGAGCGTCTCTGCCGTCGAGATAGTGCAGAGGCAGATTCCGATGAGGAAGACGGCGGCGCGGGTGACGGCAGCGATCATGGGAGACGGGCGTTTGAATGAGGCACCGTGCACTGAGGAATGGCGTTCATTCCTGCAGGCACGATGACCCCAGTGTAGCGGCAGTATCGAGCGGCCTACTTGAGTTCCGCCGAGGACTTGCCGAGCAGGCGTCGCGCGACGATCAGTTGCTGGATCTGCTGGGTGCCTTCGAAGATGTCCAGAATCTTGCTGTCGCGTGCCCATTTCTCCAGCAGGCTGTTCTCGGTGTAGCCGAGGTTGCCGCACAGCTCCACGCATTTGAGCGTGATGTCCACGCAGGCGCGCCCTGCCTTGGCCTTGGCCATGGATGCCTGCAAGGAGTTTGGCTTGCGATTGTCCGCCATCCAAGCGGCTTCCATCATGAGCAGCCGCGCGGCTTCGTAGTCGGCCTCCATGCGGATGAACTCGGCGGCGGCCGCGGTTTGCTTGGTCGCGAGCTGGTCGTAGTCGATTTCAACGCCGGCCTCTTCGAGCAGGGAGCGCGTTTGCTCGATCGCCGCCCGCGCCAGTCCGATGGCCATCGCGGCGACCAGGGGGCGGGTGTTGTCGAAGGTCTGCATGACCCCGGCAAAACCCTTCTCCACATTGACGGTCGCATCGCCCAGCAGGTTTTCCGCCGGCACCCGACAGTCCTTGAGCACGAACGCGGCGGTGTCCGAGGACTTGATGCCCAGCTTTTTCTCCAGCCGCACCAGTTCGAAGCCGGGTGTGCCTTTTTCGACAACAAAGGACTTGATCGCGGCGCGACCGACCGATTTGTCCAGCGTGGCCCAGACCACGACCAGATCGGCGCGGTCACCGGCGGTCACATAGATCTTTTCGCCGTTGAGAATGTAGTGATCGCCGTCCTTGACCGCTGTCGTGCGGATCGCGGCGGAGTCCGACCCGCAGCCGGGCTCGGTGATCGCCATGGCGGCCCAGCGTCCGCCGAAGCGCTCGAGCTGCTCGTCGTCGGCCACCGAGGCGATAGCGGAGTTGCCCAAGCCCTGGCGGGGCATCGATAGCAGCAGCCCGACATCGCCCCAGCACATTTCGATGACGCCCAGGGCGGTGGACAGGTTGCTGCCGTTCTTGTTGCTGGTGTCGTCGGACTTGTCGCGCCGCACCCCGGCCGCGCCGGCGCCTTGGCCGCCACCATCGTTCATGCCATCGACCAGCGCCGCGAGCATGTCCAGTTCCTTGGGATAGGCATGTTCGGCGAGGTCGTACTTGCGCGAATTGGCGCGCAGCACTTCCTTGGACACCTGATGTGCCTGACGGACCAGGCCGGTGAATTTCTTGGGGACTTCGAGATTGATCATGATGTGCTCCTAACGGCCGCTCAGACGAGCAGGCCGCCCTCCATGACGCCGATGGCCCGCAGGTCGCGGTACCACCGTTCGACGGGGTATTCCTTGGTAAAGCCGTGGCCGCCCAGCAGTTGCACGCCGTCGGAGCCGATCTGCATGCCCTTGTCCACGCACAGCCGGCGGGCAATGGCCGCCTCGCGGGCGTAGGGCTTGCCCTGTTCGGCGAGGCTGGCCGCGCGCAACGTCGTCAGACGCATGCTTTCCAACTCGATGGCGATGTTCGCGACCATGAAGGCGACCGACTGGCGGTGGCTGATCGGTTCGCCAAAGGCCTGCCGGTCATTCACGTAGGGAATGACGTAATCGAGCACGGCCTTGCCGGTGCCGGCCGCCATCGCGCACCAGGCCAGGCGAGACAACCTGACGCATTCGCGATAGGCCGCCGTGGCTGCCTCAGCCGAGGCGCCCAGCCGCGCGCTGGCGGGCACGACGACCTCATCGAAGCGGATCTGGCCGGTGGCCGCGGCGCGCAAGCCCATCGCCGGGTCGGCCGCGATCTTCATCCTGGCCGGATCGGACTCGACCACGAACAGTGCCGGGCCCTCGCCTTCGATCATGGCGCCGACGATTAGCAGCTCGCAGCTCGCGGCATTCGGCACCAGGGACTTGATGCCACTGAGTGTCCAGCCACCATCCACCGGCGTGGCGGTCGTGGCGGGCGTCATCGGATCGAACAACGGCGTGGGCTCGGCCAGGGCCAGGGCCGCGACGGGGGAGGATTCCTCGGTGAAGGCGGGCAGGTAGGTGCCCTGCTGCTCCGCATTGCCCCAAAGCACCAGCGCGTTGCTCACGGCCGAGGGGGCGAGGCAGGCGAAGGCCAGACCCATGTCGCCATGCGCCAGCGCCTCGGCGACCAGCACGTTGGTCACGGTGCTGCGCTCGGTGCCGGCACCGCCCAGTTCTTCAGGAATGCCGAGTATGGCGATACCCAACTCGTTCGCCATGTCCAGCAATGCCTGGTCGGCGGTGCTGGCCTCGTTGGCATCCGCCGCAGCCGGGCGCAGGGCTTCGTCCGCAAAGCGCTGGGCGGCGTCCTGCAGCATGGCTTGATCTTCGCTGGGGGTCAGATCAAACAGGCCCGGATCACCGACATTGGGCAGGCGCTTGGCCCCGTTGGGTTTGCTGCCTTTGAAGCTGCGGGCGGCCGCCGCGGCAACGCCGAATCCGGTGCGCGAGGCGTGGTAGATCGCCCGCTCGCTTTGCTTGCGGACACCCAGGCGGTCAAGCAGGGTGCCTCCGGCCAGGCGATTCAACACGCGCAACCCGCGCGCCATGCTCTGATCTGCAATGCTCATCTGTGTCGTTGTCAGCCGATGCGTGAGGCCGGGACACTAACGGGCGCGCGCGTTTGTGTCCTTGCCCGCCGTGCCTTGGCGCCGCGGGCAGCCCAGCCAATGCTGCACTGCGTCAGGCGAGCTCGTCCTCGCTTTCCGGGTGTTCGGCACCGCCGAACAGACGAGCCAGGAAGTCTCGAAAATCCTCGATGACCAGATAAACCGCAGGCACGAGAACCAGGATGATGATGGTCGCGAACAAAATGCCGAAGCCGAGGCTGATTGCCATCGGGATGATGAATCGGGCCTGCACGGAGGTTTCCAGAATCATCGGGGCCAGACCCAGGAAGGTCGTCAGCGAGGTCAGCACGATTGGCCGGAATCGACGCTGGCCGGCGCGGATGATGGCATCGCGCTTGCTCATGCCCTGCTCGCGATACTTGTTGGCCGCGTCGATTAGCACCAGCGAGTCGTTCACTACCACGCCAGATAGCGCGACGATGCCGAACAGCGAGATGAAGCTCAGCTTGTAGCCCAGCAGCAGATGGCCCCAAATGGCACCGACGACCCCGAAGGGGATCGCCGACATCACAATCAGCGGTTGCAGGTAGCTGCGAAACGCCATCGCCAGAAGTACGAAGATGCCGATCAGCGCGAGTTGGAAACCGGTGAAGATCGCTGATTGCGACTCGGCTTCATCGCGGTTGGCGCCCTCAAAGCTGTATTCCAGACCGTGGAAGTGCGACTGCAGGTCGGGCAACGCGGTCCGCGTGAGTTCGGCAATGACGGCGTTGGTCTGCGTGACATTGGCGTCGACCTCGGCGGTGACATTCAGTACGCGTCGGCCCTGATCCCGCCGGATGGTCGTGTAGGCTCGACCGCGCTCCACGTTGGCGACGTCAGACAGGGGTGCCAACCCGCCATTCGGTGTTCGGATCAACAGGTCCTCCAGTGTCGCCTCCTCCGCGCGTTCCTGCGTGGGCAGGCGCACCATCACCCGAACCTCATCGCGGCCCCGCTGCTGCCGCAGGGCTTCGGCACCGAAAAATGCACCGCGGATCTGGCGGCCGACCTCGCTGGACGTCAGGCCCAACGTTTTGCCTGCGGGCGTGAGCGTGACGTTCAGTTGTTCCTTGCCGCCCGAGTAGCCGTTGTTGATGTCGGAGATGCCGGCGAATCCGCGCAGTTCTTCGGCCAGCGCATCGGCTGCGGACTCGAGCGTGTCGACGTCGTGGTGCTTGAGTTGCACGGTCAGGTCCGCGCCGGCGCCGGGTCCGGTGGTGTTCACGAACTGGGTGCGTTCCACGCCGGGAATCATCTGCACTTTCTCGCGCCAGTGGTCGGCGAATGCCTGGGTTTGCACATCGCGTTCGCTAGCCGGCGCCAGAGTCGCCTGCACACTGAGCAGATGACTCGATCCGAGCCCGTCGCCCGGCCGGTAAGCCTGTGACAGGTTGGGCTGATCGCCGAGCACGGTGATCACCGAATCGACGATGCGTGCGTCGTCCGGATACTCGGCCAGCGTTTCGTTTAACGCGGCGACGGTCTGCGTCAGGGTGCTGCGGGTCAACTCGATGTTTGAGCCGTACGGCACCTGCACGTTGGCGAAGATGAAATCGGCGTCGATATTCGGGAAGAACTCGGCCTTCACTCGGCCACCTGCCACCAGGCCGATCGTCGAGACGAAGACGGCGATTCCAGTGGCGATCGAGATCGTCCGGTGCATGGTCGCCCAGCGCACCGCTGGCGTGTAACGCTCCTCGATTATTCGCTCCATCCAGGCCGCTACACGGTGTTGAACGCGGACCAGAAATCCTTCGATGCCGTCGGTGCGGGGGTGTCGCGAATGCGCCAAGTGGCTGGGCAGAATCGCCAGCGATTCGACCAGCGACATCAGCAGCACGCAGATGACAATGGCGGGCAGCACGCGGAAAAAGTTCCCGGCGGGACCAGGGACGAACAGCAACGGTGAAAACGCGACGATGGTTGTCAGCACGGCAAAGATGACCGGCGCGCCGACGCCGCGTACGCCGAGAACCGCCGCTTTGAGTCGGCCGTGGCCGAGTTCCCGTTGGTGGTAGATGTTTTCGCCGACGATGATGGCGTCATCGACAACGATTCCCAGCGTCACGATAAAACCGAACAGCGAGATCATGTTGAAGCTGACGTCCATTGCTGGCATCAGCAGCATGGCGCCCAGGAACGAAATCGGAATCCCCAGCGTGACCCAGAACGCCAGCCGTGGTTCCAGGAACAGGGTGAGCAATACGATGACGAGCACGAAGCCAAGAAAGCCGTTGCGCAACAGAAGGTTGATGCGGTCTTCGTAGAACTCCGAGTCGTCGTAGACGGTGTCGGCGCGCAGCCCCTCCGGAAGCTGAGCGTTGAGTTCGCCCGCGTATGCGCGCACGGCCTCGGACACGCTGATCGGCGTCTGGTCGCCGACGCGGAAGATCTCCAGCATCACCGCCGGATCGTCGTTGAATCGGGTTTCCAGATAGGAGTTGTCGGAGAAGCCGTCGCTGATCGTGGCGATATCACCGAGCGTTAGCACCGTGCCTTCGGCGTTGGTCCGCAACGGAATGTCGCTGAACTCGCGCGCGAAGTTGCGACGTTCATCCATCCGCACCAGCACCTCGCCACCTTCGGTGCGAATGGCGCCCCCCGGCAGCTCCACGGCATAGGCCTGGATACGGTCGGCGACTTGCGGCAACGACAGCCCGTAGGCATGCAGGGCGCTGGACGGGATTTCGATGGAGATTTCCCGAGGCGGGGCGTTGGTCAGGTTGACTTCGGTGATGTCGGGACGGTTGAGCAGATCTGTTCGCGCGCGCTCCGCCAGGTCGCGCAGCGTGGCGTGGTTGGTGTTGCCATGCAGGACCAGCGTGATGACCTTGGTTCTAATCGCCACCAAGCTGGTGATCGGACGTTCGGCGTCTTCCGGAAAGCTCGTGACCCGGTCCACTGCATTCTTGATGTCGGTTGCCACCTTGTCGGGGTCGTAGCCGCTCACGACCTCGGCGACGACGACACCGGCGCCCTCATAACTACTGGACTCGACGGTCTTCACACCGTCGATGCCACGCACCGCGTCCTCACTGGCGAGAATGACGCCTTGCTCGACTTCTTCAGGGCTGGCGCCGGGATAGGCGATATCGATCGTGACAATATCGGCATCGAATTCCGGGAAGACCTCCTGCTTGACTCCGCTGCCGATGATCCAGCCGCCAATGAGCAACACCAGCATCAGCAGGTTGGCAGCCACTGGGTTGGCGGCGAGCCAGGCCAGTGGTCCGCGCAGCCATTCCGGCTTGCGCGATGGCGTTGAGGACGTGTTCATGGTCCGCCTGGTTCGCCGGATGGCGTTTGTTGCGGCGAGGCATCTTCGCCGGCGATGCGTACATGCATGCCCTCGACCGCTAGCGGAATGCGGGTTGTGAGAATCTGGTCGCCGTCATGCAGCCCGCCCGAGCCGTTGCGTACGTACACGGCATCGTTGCCGCGCCAGGTAATGGTTAGCGACGCCTGTTCCAGCGTCTTGTCGTCGCGCACGCGCCACACGGCATTGGATTCGACCAGCGCAGCGCGCGGCACCGCGATGGTGTCGCGCAGCTCGCGGCCGACCAGTTTGACATCGACAAAGGCGCCGACCAGCAAAGGCGTCGCTCCGCTCAGCGGGTCAGGTACTTCGATCAACAAGAGGGCCATGCGCCCTTCGGGATCCAGTTCGCCCAGCACCCGGATCACCCGGCCCTCGCGGGTGCCGGACGTATTGGGCTGGCGAATCTCAGCCTGCGCACCCGGCGTGCCATCGTCTCCGGGCAGCTGCAACCATTGCAGCCGACCCACCGGCACGCTGGCCAGTACGTGGAACACATCGGCGCCCAACAGGCGACCGAGTTGCTGTCCGGAACCGATGACCTGCCCGGCCTCCACGGATTCAGACTGCACGACGCCGTCAAACGGCGCGGTAATGGCGCTGCGCTCCAGATTGAGCTGGGCATCGCGTAGCTGGGCTTCGGCCGATTGCACATTGGCGCGCGCGGCGGCTAGCTGCGGCTCGCGCTGGGCCAGCGCACCGTCGCTGTCGGCCTGATCAAACAAGCCCCACTCGCGTTTAGCGACCTGGACGCGGCCTTCCTCCAGCGACAGGTCGCTGCGGACCCGTGCGAGATTGGCGCGCGCCTGCGCCACGGCCAGCTCAAAGCGCTCGGGCTCCAGCTCGATCAATGGATCGCCAGCCTTGACCCGACCGCCGGGAATGAAGTCGCCGGCGACGGATTCAACCCGCCCGCCGACTTCCGAGGTGATTTGCACGTCGCGGGCGGGCTGCACGGTGCCGGTGGCATCGATCAGCACCTGGACGGTGCCGGCAGTGAGTCGTGTGACCTCGACCACCGGCTGCGCCGGGCCGGCATCGCTGCGGGCCGGCTTCGGCTTGGTCTTGACCAGCAGCATCAGGATCACGACCCCCAGGATCACGATGCCGAAGAACGCTAAGACCTTGGTCCGTGGTTTCATCTAGATTCCCCGTCGCCGGTATCTACAACCGACCAGTCGCCGCCCAGAGCACGATGCAGCTGGACGCGGTAGGACAACAATTGGCGCTTGGCCGTCAGATAGGACTGCTCGTCAGCTTGCAGCGCGGTCAGAGCGGTGAGCACGGGCAGATAGTCCGACAAGCCGTTCTGGTACCGATCGCGCGAGGCCTCCAGCAGCGAGCGGCTTGCGGCGACACGGCGCTCCAGCGCGTCGACATGCCGACGTTGCGCACGCTCCTGCAGCAAGGCGTTTTCCACCTCCGCCATCGCCTCCAGCAAGCTTTGCTCGTATTGTGCGAGCGCCTCGCGTAGCACGGCATCGGAGCGGCGCACCTCGGCGGCGCGGCGCCCGGCGTCGAAGATCGGTCCGACGATGCCGGCCGCCACACTCCAGACCAGATCATCAAACAATGATTCGGTGGATTGCGACTGATAGCCGCCGTCGGCAGTCAGGCGCAGGCCAGGCAAGCGGTCCGCAACGGCAATCCCCACCCGGTGATCTGCAGACAACACCCGGCGATAGGCTGCCATCACATCCGGGCGATGCAGCAGCAGATCGGCCGGCAGGCCGGCAGCGGGTGGCGGTGGGAGTTGCGGCAGGCTGCCTGGAATCGTGATCTGCAGCTTGCCGGGGGGATGCCCTGCCAACACCGCCAACTGGTTGCGCAGCACGCCAGCCTGCGCCGTCAGCAGCGGGGCCTGGCTTTGTACGCCGGCCACTTGCTGCTCCTGCTGCCGAATGCCGACGATGGAACCCGATCCGTATTCGAAGCGCAGGCGGGTCAGCTCCAGGTAGCGCGTGTTCAGCTCGGCCTGGGACTGCGTCAGGGTCAATCGCGCTTCCGTTTCGATCAGGCTCAACCAGGTTTCGGTGACCTGTGCGGCGATGCTGTGTGCCGCAGCCGTGGCATCCAGCGCCGCGGCCTGCGCATCCAGGCGGGCCGCCGTGCGGCCGTGGCGGACCCGGCCCCATAGGTCGACCTCGTAGGCCGCGCTCGCCGACAGGCTGTACTGGTTGTTGATGGTCTGCACCCGCTGATCGCCGATGAAGATCACGTTCTTGCCGCGGCTGGCACGCCCGGAGAGTTCCAACGACGGATAAAGCGCGGCCGTTTGCTGGCGGAGTATGGCGGTGGACTGATCCAGTCGCGCCAGTGCCGCCTGCAGTTGCCGGTTGCGGACCAGGGCGTCGGCCATCAGCGCGTTCAGACCGGCCTGCTGGAATCGCATCCACCAGCGCGGATCGCCGGAGGTCTCAGCGGCGTCGGTCGGCGTCGTCCACTGCGCCGGCAGCGTGATGCTGTCGGTCGGTCCGCGTTCGACCTGATGCACGCAGGCGGGTAACGCGGACGCGCACAACAGTATCGCTGCGGAACGGCCGAATCCGCGGGCATGTCGAGATCTGGGCATACCGCCTAGTATCTCACTTTGTCTTCGTGTTTGGGGGGTGTTAACCCGGTGGGTTGGCCGCCTGATCCGGCGCTTCGGTGGGAGCCTTCAGGCGCGCTTCGAGGTCGGCGATTTGCTGTTCCAATGCGGCCCGTTCCGGGTTGTCCGCTGCAGCATCCAGGCTGGTCAGGCGTTGACGGGCCTGCTCCAGCGCTTCGGCGTCATCCGCCTTGTCGAACACCTTGGCCTCCGGGGCATCGGCATCGGGCAAGGCCGCGCCGCTGTCATCCAGCAGGTGCCGCGTGTTCGGGATGATGGCGGCATCCGGCTGCAGCTGGCGTTGCAGCATCAGGGTTGGCGAAGCGATCTCGAAGCCGCGTCCATGCAGCGCATCCATCATCGCCTTGCGAAGATTCGAACGCACGGTGAGCAAGTGCTTCACCTCCTCCAGCGAACCGGCAAGACGGTACAGCACGGAAAAGTCCTGCAGCGAAACGACCTGGACGAACGGGTCTTTCAGTCCGACTTGTTCCGCAGCCTCGGATAATGCGGCCTCGACATCGGCCCGGTGAATGTCATAGCCGAGTGATACCTGTGCCGACACCAGGGTGCCGGCCCGATGCACGACGGTCAGCGGGTGGGTGATCAGCAGCAGGTTGGGGAAGGTGGTGAGGTCCCGGTCCTCGGTCTGAATCTCCACATGAAACAGGCCACGTTCGGTCACCCGCCCGAACTGATCCTGCAGGCGGATGAAATCGCCTGGCCGAAACTGGCCCACAACTCGCAGCATCACGCCAGCCATGGCGTTGGCTACGAAGGTCGTTGAAGACAGGCCGATCACGCCGGTGAGCAGCACGCCGAGAAAGCTCAGCACCTGACCGCGCAACGTGTCGGAGATGGGCAGCGCCAGAATCAACACCAGCAGCCCCACCAGGGTGACACCGGCGAGGATTAACTGCCGGGGCAGCCTGGCCTCGTTGCCTAGTTCCTTACGCCTGGCCAGCAACCACCAATGCAGGCAGGTCAGCGTCACGACAATCATCGCGATCACGATCAGCGCCGGCACGAAACCGCCCAACAGTTCTGTCAGCCAAGCCAAGGAGTTCCCCTTTTTGAGCGACGGACGATGTGGCAGGCCGAGTATGGCTGGGCATCATCCGCGTTTCATTCAAGCTCATTATCCTTGAATGATCACACTTGGACGACTGGAACGATGGCACCTCCGAATCGACGTGATGTACTGCAGGCTGGCGCCGCCCTCGCCGCCGCCAGTCTGCTGCCGGGCTGCGGACAGTCTGATGTCCCCCGGGCTGGCGAGCCGGGGGATGGTCCACCGACGATGTCAGGCTTTCTGCACGGCGTTGCATCGGGTGATCCGCTCGCCGATCGCCTGATGCTGTGGACGCGCGTGACAACAGAGTCCGCAACGGACCTCGTGACCGTGGCCTGGGCCGTGTACGAGGACGCAGGCCTAACCCGTCCCGTGACCGGCGGCGACGTGGTGACCGATGGCGAGCGGGATTTCACCGTCAAGGTCGACGTCGATGGCCTGCAGCCCGGTCAGGCCTACTGGTATCAGTTCGCGGTGGGTGACGCCCTGTCACCGGTTGGCCGTGGCAAGACCCTGCCGGCTGGTTCGCCCGAGCGCGTGCGCCTGGGCGTGGCGACCTGCGGTGACTATTCGCGTGGCCTCTGGAATGCCTACGCGCGTCTGGCCGAGCGCGACGATATCGACCTGTTCCTGCATCTGGGGGACTACATCTACGAGACCGACCGGGACGCGGTGCGCGCGCATGTGCCACCCATTGATGTCGTGACCGTGGATGACTACCGCGCCCGCTACGCCAGCTATCGGCGTGAACCGGAACTTCAGGCCCTGCATGCCGCGCATCCGATGATCTGGGTCTGGGATGATCACGAGACGGTGGACGGCACCTGGAGCGGCGGCGCCGACCCCAACGACCATGATCCCCAGATTCATGGGCCGATCGAGGTCCGCCAAGCGAATGCCTTGCAGGCGGCGCTGGAGTGGCTGCCCATCCGGTCCCCGGACCCGGCCACGCCGGAACGCATCTATCGGAACTTCGCCTTCGGGGATCTGATCGACCTGTTCATGCTCGATACCCGGCGCATCGGTCGTGACGAAGTGTTGCCTGGCAACCTGGGCCTGGGTGACTTTTTCACCCAGAGCGGTGACTTTGCTGATCCAGGCCGGCAGATGCTGGGAGCCGAGCAGGAGCAATGGCTGATCGACGGCCTGCAAGGTTCGGCCGCGCACTGGCGGCTGCTGGGGAACCAGGTCGTGATGTCGCCGCTGAAACTGCTCGGAGCGCCGGCAGCGGCGGGTGCCAGCATCTTCGCCAATCCGGACCAGTGGGATGGCTACGCGCCTGCCCGTGACCGCCTGTTCGATGCGATCGAGCAGGGCGGCGTGGACAACATCGTCGTGCTCACCGGCGACGTGCATGCGTCGATCGTTTTCGAGGTCACGCGAGACCCCAATAATCCGCTGGTCTACGACCCGTTAACCGGCCGCGGGGTGGTCGCCGCCGAATTCGTTGCGCCGTCCATCAGTTCCGCCGGTGACCCGCAGGCGTTGGGGCCGGATACCAGCACCGGGGACCTCGAGGACATACTGCTGACCCGAGGGGGTGGCGCATTGCTCGCGGTCAACATTCACGGCCGCTACTTCGAAGGTACGCGCAACGGGTATCTGGTGGTGGATGTCGACCGCACCCGCACGCAGGTCGAGTACTGGACGGTTCCGACGGTGACTGCCCTGACCGACGAACAGTCCCTCGACGCCACCTTTGTGGTGGCGTCGGGAGACCCCAGGGTGACGCAGGCCTGAGCCGCATGACGCAGATGCGTCAATTCGTGGCTGAGTCGCCGGTCGCCAGGTGCTTGTCGAGAAATGCGGCGAGTGCGTTGTAGAAGTCCGTCCGGTTCGTCACGTCGCGGAACCCATGGCCTTCTCGGTCACGGACAAACCATTCGTACGGAATGTCTCTTTTCTTCAATGCCTTACGTAGCGTTTTTGCATCTTTGTAGGGCGTGCGGGCGTCGTTGATGCCATGCACGATGAACACAGGTGCTTTTAGCGCGTCGATGTAGGTCATCGGTGAGTGTTTCAGCAGTTCATCGTCAGAGTCGCCCACATAGTCGTCGATATAGTTCCGACCACGGCTGAATTGCCCGGTGTCAGACTTTCTGTTGAGCGTCCGAAGGTCGTAGATGCCAGCGTATGCGACCACGCACTGGTACAGGTCTGGCTCGCGTACGGCACTCATCAACGATGAGTAGCCTCCGTAGCTGGCGCCGAAAATGCAGAGGTTGTCCTTGCGGGTCACGCCCGATTCGATCGCCCACTGAGCGCCGTCGGTAATGTCGTTAATCATCTCCGTGCCCCACTTGCGGATGCCCAGGTCACGGAACGATTGCCCGTAACCGCCGGAGCCTCGAAAGTTCACCTGCAGGACCGCGTAGCCGCGACTGGCCAGGAATTGGGCATCGGGATCCCAGCGCCATCCATCGCGAATTCCGAATGGTCCGCCATGCGGGAGAACCACCAGGGGCCAGGGCTGTTCCGCGCCGGGCGGGACCGTCAGATAGCCGTGAATCGGCGTTCCATCACGCGCCTCGTACTGGATCGGCCGGCGTTCTGCCATTTGCTGTGGATCGATCCACTGGCGGCGGGAGAACAAGTAACGCGCCTGTTTCTCGCTTCGGTTGAACAGGTAGTACGCGCCAGGATTCCGATCGCTGGACACGTAGAGGATGAACAGATTGCCATCGTCCGACCATGACGTGGCCCGCACCAGTGCGTTATCGAACCGTTGCGCAATCGCCTCGAGGAGACTGCCTTCTTCCAGGTCCGGGGCGAGGTTGACAGATTCGAATCGCCCGTTCTGGAAATGAGCCCGGATTGGGCGCGTGCGTTTTGCGTTGAAGTCGAGCGAATGGATATCCACGGTGTCGTGGCAGATGACCTCATCTACCTCATCAGACGCGAACGTGGTGCGGTAAAGGCAGCGTAGACCGTTTTCGCCGACCGCGGTCAGGTAGACCCGATTGGAGTCCGGATCATACGACACGGGGGATGCGTCCTGAATTCCGTTGAACTCGACCTGACTCCAGCTTCGTTCGTTCGACTCGTAGGTGTAAAAGCGAACGCCCACGAGGTTTTCCGTCTCACCGACAAAGTAGCGAATCCCACCCTGTGCGTCGGTGACAAACGATCCGCTCCCGAGTTGCGGTGCGCGAATAATGCGTTTCCTGCGGCCACTGTCGGTATCCAGTTCGTACAAAGACCAGTGACAGAGTTCGCCCGACGCCCAGGCGCAGGCCGACACCAAGACCTTGTTCGGATCATCCTCCAGCGCATTGTTCAGGTAGCTCCAGCCCAGGTAGACGGTGCCAGGGATCTTGCTGGTATCGGGTCGACCCTTGTATCCCATCAGGTAGCGCAAATCACCGCCCGAGGCGCCGAACGATACGATTTCACCGTAATTGATCGGCTGCTCGGCCTGGTACTCCTGATATCCCACTCCGGATACGAGCTTGTCGTCTCCGACCCACTCGACATCAAAGATGTGCATGTCCTTGTCGAGCTGGCTAGCGGTCACCAACTCCAGGGTGTCCGTGCGGAGCACTGCCATGCCGGTCGTATCGCCCCTAGGCATCGTGACCGCGATGTGCTCGCCGTTGGGCGATAGCTGAACACTGTGAAATTCTGAGAATTTCGAAAAGAATTCCGTCGGGAGAACCTCGGCGGCGTGAATCGGTAATGTGGAGAGCAGGGCGACCGTGCCAAGGGAGATGCCTGCGAAGCGAGCTTTGAAATTATTCATGGTGCAATCGGAGTCGTGTTTGTGAGTGCCGGCCCGCTCATGCAGCAGCTTCGCTGTTGCGGCGAGACAGTACGCTGGCAGCGCCCCGACTCGGTGAAGTGGGACGCTTCAGAATAAGAAACGTAAAACGTCAATCAATCCGGACATCCGATTCAAGAACCGTCAATTACCGATGTGTTTTCCCAGGAATGCGAGCAGGGTCTCGTAGAAGGCGACGCGATTGTCCAGCGCATAGAACCCGTGTCCTTCCTTCTCGCGGGTCATCCATTCGTACGGGTGGTTTTTCTGGTCCAATGCGGCTCGTAGAGCTTCGGCTTCGGAGAATGGTGCTCGTTTGTCTTCTTCACCGTGGACGATGAGCATTGGAGCCTTCAGCTCGGCCAGGCGCATCATGGGGGACTGGCTGCGCAGTTCCTCCGCGCTCTTGCCAATGTAGTCGTCAAAAAACTCGCGACCGTAGCTCGACTGCGTGATGTCCGTGTTCTTGGCCATTGTTTCCAGGTCATAAACGCCGACATAACCGACCACGCACCGAAAGAGGTCCGGTTGACGAACGGCGCTCATCAGCGAGGCATAGCCACCATAGCTGGCGCCGTATATGCACATGCGTTTGGCATCGGCATAGCCTTGTTCGATCGCCCAGCGAGTGCCATCAACGATGTCGTCGATCATCGCCTGGCCCCACTGCTTCCTCCCGGCTTCGATGAATTCGCCGCCGTAGCCGCCGGACCCCCGGAAGTTGACCTGGAGTACGGCGTAACCGCGACTTGCCAGCAATTGGGCGTCGGGCTCCCACAACCAGCTGTCGCGAACCCCGATAGGTCCCCCATGCGGCAACACCACCAGCGGCAATCGTTTCTGCTTGGTTGAGGATGGCGGCAGCGTCAGGTAGCCGCGAATCGTGAGGCCATCCCGTGCCGCGTATTCGATGGGCTTTCGTTCGGCCATCTTCGTGTGATCGATCCAGCGACGGCTCGACAACAAGAAGCGGGCCCGCTTTTCCTTGCGATCGAACAGGAAGACCTCTCCCGGAACCTTGTCGCCAGCAACGGTGAAGAGCAGCCGGTTGCCATCCTTGGACCAGCCCTGCGGTAGCAGAACATTCGGTTCAAAGCGTTTCTGCAACGCCTCTAACAAGCGGCCTTCGGATGAGTCAGGCGCGACGTTGACCGAGACAAACCGTCCTGGTTGAAAATAGGCGCGAATCGGGCGGGAGCCGTCCGATGACATGGCGACGAAGCCCAGGTCGACATCTTCACGACAGGCGAGGACGCTGGCGTTGGAGACAGCTGCGTCGGTTTCGTAGAGGCAGGTCGTACTGTGTTCGCCCTGGCCACGCACAAAGGCGGCGCCTGATGTCGCGGAGATCGGCTCGATGTTGTCCACCCCGGCCAGACTGACAGGGCTCCAGCGGCCCGGCTCAGCCGGCAAGCGCTGGTAGGTTTGGGCGGATAGTGATGAATCGCCGAGGCCCGAGAAAAAGCGGACGAAACCGTCGGAATCGGTGACAAAGCTGCCGGGCCCCTTTTCGGGAGCATCAACGATTTTATCGCGTCGACCGGACACCACGTTGATGGTTTCGGCCGAGGCGCGTTTGTCGTAGCCGGGTCGGTAGGTTCGATCGGACACGTCAAACGGGCGCGTGACGATGACCGCTGAGTCTTTGTCTTGGGTCAGTGAGTCCAGGAGTCCCGCCGCACCGCGGAACGGATCACGACGGCGTGTCCGGAAACCGATCAAATACGTGAACGTCGTTCCGTCCGCATCAATGGCAAATAATTCTCCGGCACTCGATGGTTGCTCCAGCGAACCGAAGTTTTCCCCAATCTCTCCCATGAGGCGTGTGTCGCTCACCCATTGCAGTCCCAGCACATGCGTATCGGGACCGAAATCGCGAGCAGAGACGACGTCCATCTTGTCGATGCGCAGCACGATGATCCCGGTGCGGTTTCCGCGCGGAACGCTGGCGGCCAGGTATTCACCCGTCGGCGAAAGGGCGAGGGCCCGAACGTCGGGTAATTTCGCGAAGTTCTCGATCGATACGGGCGCTGTATCGGCGGCGAGGAGGGGAGAGGTCCACAGCAACGCGGACAGAGAGAGCAGCAGAAGGGATTTCATTCAGGGCGATCCAAAGTAGCTGGACAGGCGGCGAACCATGTCCGTGATGCGTGTTCAAGCACGGATAGGCTAGCGTCCAAAACGTGAAATCTTCGTTGTGTGACTAATTGCCCACGACGTCAAGCGACTTGGTCGATGGTCTGCTGCAGTAACTCCGCTGCTCGAATCGTCCGCTTGTCGTGGAGATACGGTCCCACAATCTGCACGCCGACAGGCAGGTTATCGGCGACGCCGATTGGCGCCACGGTGGCCGGCAGATGCAGCAAGGTCGCGGGGGCGACCCACGCCATATTGTCGGCATAGGGGCGGGAGACGCCATCAACTTGTATGCGCCGTTTGAACAGGTTGCCTGCTTGCTGATGAGGCATGGCGGCCGTCGGAGTGACTGGCATCAACACGACATCATAGGACTCGAACAGGGTTTGCCACTGGTGTCGCAATCGGTGTCGCAGTTCGTTGTCGCGTAACCATTCCCGGTGGCTTTGTGTGGCGGCAGCGGCGTAGCCTGGCACGGTGTCGGGGCGGGTCTTGCCGGTGAGCTTCCCTATCCGGGCAGCCCATTGCATCTGTTTGAACAGATTGGCCGGCAGGCCGCCGCCCATGACGCCGGCAAGCAACCGCATATACAGCGGGTAGTACTGGCTAAGCTGCAGCTCATCCGGTGGTGTATCGGTGACTGTTGCACCCATGCCCCGAAGTGCGGAGGCGGCGTTGCGCAGCTGCGTACGGTAGCCGGTGTCGATCGGGCAGGTCGGATCATCGAACCAGCAGAGCACCCGAAACTCGTCCGCTTCCCAGCGGCAGTCAGGCAGGTCGAGTTGCCAGCCTTCGTCGTCGAGCGCGTCGGGGCCGGCCAGCACGTCCAGCAGCAGGCGCAGATCCGCCGCGCTGCGTGCCATGGGGCCTGCGACGACCATGTCGGTCTGACCCTTGGTCCCGGGCGGGCCGGGGATGTGGCCGCGGGTCGGTACGATGCCCTGCGATGGCTTGTGCCCGTAGACGCCGCAAAAATGTGCTGGATTGCGAATCGACCCGCCAATATCGCTCCCGAGTTCGGCGAGCGTCATGCCGGCCGCCAGCGCCGCTGCCGCCCCTCCGCTGGAGCCGCCCGGTGAGCGGCTGGTGTCCCAGGGATTATTGGTGGTGCCGTAAACAGCGTTGTAAGACTGGAAGTCGCCGCAATAAAGCGGCACGTTGGTCTTGCCCACAATGATTGCGCCGGCATCTATCAGACGCTGGACAGCGACGGCATTCTCTTTGGGTTGATACTGCTTCAGACTGGGAGAGCCGCTAGCCGTGACCATGCCAAGGACTTCGAATCCGTCCTTGATGGTCATGGGGATGCCATGGAGCGGTCCCCAGACTTGGCCGGCGGCGCGGTCGTGATCAGCCTGCCGCGCCCGTGCCAGCGCGGACTCGGCCTGCATCGTGACGACTGCGTTGATAGCCGGGTTGCGCTCGGCGATTCGGTCGAGCAGGGCCTGTGTCAGCGCTTCGCTGGTGAGCGTTCCGGCTTCCAGTGCGGTCAGAGTGGTTGTCAGGTTGCTGTCGCAGTAATCAGCCGGCTGCATGTCGTCTCCCTTCACTACATGGATTGTTTGAATACGATGACCCAGATTCTCGCATTTGCCATTGACCCGCATCGAATGTCTCGGCCGGCTGTCCGCCGGTACCGTGGTGTTCTTGCCCATTGCGTCATCCTGGTGACCCTGCTGCTCGGAGCATGCGGTGACGAAACCAGCGGCGGCGGTGTCGGCCCGTATCCGGTGGGGCAGAGCGCGGATTCGATCACGCTGAATGGCGTGACGCATACGTTTTCCGTGTTCGTGCCGGCCGCGGCGGAGCCAAATAACCCGGTGCCGCTGATCGTCAGTCTGCACGGCGGGGGCGGCAGCGCTGATGATTTCGAGCAATCGGCACAGGTTCAGGCCGACGCCGAAGCCGAAGGGATCGCGGTGATCCGAGTGAACGGCTATGCGACCGATAACGATCTGCTGACATGGAATGCCGGTTACTGCTGTGGCGCCGCGCAGCGCGATAACGTCGATCACGTCGGGGCGATCGGGGCGATCATCGACCGTGTCGAGTCGCGGGCCTCAATCGATGCCTCGCGTGTGGCAGCGGCGGGACACTCCAACGGCGGCATGATGGCGTACCGGCTGGGTTGCCAATTGTCGGACCGCATTACCCACGTGGCGGCATCGGCGGCCTATCTGGTCAATGAAGATCTCTCTACCGACCCGCCAACGACGCTGTTCGCATGCGCGCCCAGTCAACCAGTGAGCGTCATCCACTTTCACGGCCTGCAAGATGCCTGCGCCCCGTTCGAGGGCGGCGAGGGAGCGGGCGTGATCAACGATGAGCGCCCTCCGGTGTCCGACACAATCGCGCAGATGCGGGCCGCCAACCAGTGCGCCGATGCGAGTAGCGATGTTGTGACGGGTGCCGGTGAGCTGGAACGCCGCACGCTCGCGGGCTGTGCGGCCGATCGCGTGGTTCAACTCAACACCGTCGATTCCGCTGGCCACGTCTGGTTTGGTTCGCCGCAGTACGCGTCGCAGCCGATCTGCGAGGGCAGCACCACGATGCTGCTCTCCGCGAACCAGGAAATCTTCAGCTTACTTCGGGACAACCCGCGGCAGAGCACCGAGTAGAGCGCCTGCCGCAGAACACCGCCGTGAGCGGTTCCGCTTTTCCACAGAATCTGTGGATAAGTATGTGGAGCAGTGGCGGCGGCCGCCGCCACAGGCGGGCTTTGTCCGCGATGGTCATAAAACGTTCAGGCAGCGCGGGCAGCATCCTCGGAGGGCTGTGGCGGTAGCTTGATGGTGCGGATGAAGGCTTCGCAGGTGGGGCGATCCATGTAGCGAGGCACGGCGTAGGTGAGGTGCGCTTCCGCCATGGCCGCCTTGGCGATAGCCGGGATGTCCTTGTCCTCCAGCGCCTCCAGACCGGTCGGAATGCCGAACTGCGCGTTCATTTCGCGAATGCGATGAATGAAGCGTTCGGCCAGTTCCATGTCACTGGCGCCGGCGCTGTCCAGGCCGCTGACGCGGGCGAGATCCGCCAGACGATCCGCACAGGCAGTCTTGGAGAATTCCAGCACATGCGGTAGCACGATGGCGTTCCCCAGGCCATGCGGCGTGTGGTACCGCGCACCAAAGTTATGGGAAATCGCATGGACGTAACCGACGCCGGCCTGCGTAAAGGCGATGCCGGCCTTGTACGAGGCCAACGCCATCTGCTGGCGGGATTCGATGTTATTGCCGTTGTCCATGACCTGGGGCAGATGCTCCATGATCAGGCGGGTCGCCTCGACGGCGTAGACATCCGTCCGCTTCATGGCATTCCGCGAAATATAGGCCTCGACGGCGTGGGTGAGCGCATCCATGCCCGTTGCCGCGGTGACGCCAGGGGGTAGGCCGGCCATCAGTTTGCCGTCCAGGCAGGCCGTTACCGGCGCGAGTTTCAGATCGATGATCGACATCTTCTTCTGACGTTCGGGGTCGGACACAACCGCTGCGATGGTGACCTCGGAACCCGTGCCAGCGGTGGTCGGAATCACGTGCAGCGGCAGCGGGCGACGGAAGACCCGGAACAGGCCCTCCATCTTGCGGATCGCCTTGTTGTTGGTTGCGCGTGCAGCGATGACCTTTGCGGCATCAATGCTGGAACCGCCGCCGATGGCGAGGATCGCGTCGGCCTGGTCGCGCTTGAGTTGCTGCAGGCCCTGCTCGATCAGCGCAACGCTGGGATCCGGCTCCACGCCATCGAAGACGGTCACCGTGATTCCGGCGGCTTCCAGGCGCTGACGCAAGGGTTCGACGAGCCCGATCTTCACCAGCACTGCATCGGTCACGATCATCAGACGTCGGGTGCCGTCTGTGGCCAGCGCATCACACAGGGCCAAGGCGGAATCCGCACCGGTGAACAACCGAGGTTCGCGAAACGGCAGCACACGAATCGAGGTCTTCAACAGGAACATGTAGAAGCGGTAGAACAGGACTTGAAGGCTGAACAACATCGTCGTCTCTCTATAGTCTGGCCAGGCGTCTTGTCGTTGTTCGTCGCGCATGCCTGACGGACCGCCCGGTCCAGCCCTCACGCATGCCCCGCGCCGCGTGAGCCGCGGCGCGCTAACCAACAATTATGCCGGTGATTGTTGGCTAGTGCGCGTCGAACAGATCGCAGGGGCGGTGCTCTTCATCGGCGGCGTCGATGCGCAAACCGGCCAGCCGCGGATTCGGCTGAGCGGCGGACAAGACGATTGAGACGCGAGCCGGTAGGCTGCGCGGCTTCGCATTGCCGTGGTGGCCTGGTCTCTCATGTCTGCTCAAGCTGCAAACGCGGGTGCGGTCCCCAGTTACGGTCGCCTGTTCGCGATCGCGTGGCCCATCGTGCTCGCCAACATTGCTGCACCCTTGCTGGGCCTGATCGATACCGCGGTGATCGGCAACCTCGGGCAGGTGGCCGATCTGGGCGCCATTGCGCTGGGATCGTTGATCTTCAGCTTGATCTACTGGGGATTCGGTTTCCTGCGGATGGGGACCACCGGTTTCACCGCCCAGGCTGTCGGCGCCGACGATTCTGCCGAGGTGCGCGCCTGCCTTGCCCGCAATCTCGTGCTGGGCCTGCTGCTGGCGGTGATCGTGCTTGCATTGCAATGGCCACTGATTCGAATCGTCATGTCGATTTTCGAGGCCAGCGGCCCGGTGGAGTCCGGTGCCGCGGCATATCTGCAGATTCGAATCTGGGGCATGCCGGCCGCCTTGGGCCTGTTCGTCATCTGCGGATCGTTGATCGGCCAGGGGCTCAGCCGCACGTTGATGTTGATCCAACTGGTCATGAACGGCCTGAACATCCTGCTCGACTTGCTGTTCGCCGGCGTTCTGCACTGGGGCGTGGAAGGTGTCGCGCTCGGCACGGCAATTTCCGAGTGGCTGGCGTTCGGTCTCGGCGGCTGGTTGCTCGTGCGCAGGCTGCGAGCCAGCCAAGCTGATGCTGAGGCTTTTTGGCCCTGGGCGCGCATTCGTCAGGCGGCCGCGCTGGCGGGCGCTTTGCGCGCGAATCGCGACATCATGATTCGCACCTTGTTGATGTTGGTCTGTTTCGCCTGGTTCACCAATGCAGGTGCTCGGTTCGGTGATCAGGTGCTGGCCGCGAATCACGTGCTGCTGCAGTTCGTGACCTTCAGTGCCTACTTTCTCGATGGTTTTGCATTCGCGGCGGAATCCCAGGTCGGCGCCGCCTATGGAGGCCGTGATCGACAGCGTTTCGATCTGGCGGTGCGGCGCTCGACGGTTTGGGCGCTGGGTACCGCCGTGGCGCTGGCGTCCGTGCTCTGGTTATGCGGCGATGCACTCATCGCGGGCCTGACGGACCTCGCGCCCGTCCGCAGCGTGGCCGGCACCTATCTTCACTGGGCCGCCGCCTATGTGGCTCTCTCGTTCGCGGCGTTTCAGCTGGATGGCGTGTTCATCGGTGTCACCGCCACGCCGCAGATGCGCAATGCGTCAGTCCTGTCCGCGACCGGGTTTCTCGCAGTCGCGATCTGGTGGAGCCGAGCGGCCGGCAACACGGGCCTGTGGGCCGCGTTCGTCTGCTATGTCGTGTTCCGCGCAGCGGCGTTGCTGCTTTACTACCCAGGCCTGCGCGCCAGGGTGGTGGGTTCCGAACGAGTGGGCTGAATAAACGACAACGGCCGCCCGAAGGCGGCCGTTGGGTTTCCGTGGGCTTGAGGACTAATCCTCGCCCATGCTCACGCCAAGAATGTGCAGCAGGCTGGTGAACAGGTTGTAGATCGACAGATAAAGGGTGGTCGTCGCGAGGATGTAGTTGGTCTCGCCGCCGTTCACGATCTCGCCGGTCTGATAAAGGATCAGCCCGCACATCAGGATGGTGAACAGGGCAGAGATCGCCAGGCCCAGCGGCTGCCAGTAGAAACCGAACAGCGAGGCCACCAGCACGCCGATGCTGGCAACGAAGGCCACCATGATGCCGGCCATGAGCATGTGGCCCATGAAGCTGAAGTCCTTCTTCGTGGTCACGGCGTAGGCCGACAGGCCGACAAAGGTGAACCCGGTCAGGCCCATCGCCATCATCACGATCTGACCGCCATTGGAGAAACCGGTCAGGTACATGTTCAGTATCGGGCCCAGTCCGAAGCCGAGCAGACCGGTGAAGGCGAATACGGCCAGCAGCCCGTTGGAGGATTCTGCGGTGCGCGGAATCACGAACCAGATGATGCCCAGCGCGCCCAGCGAGCACAGCAACGCGGCGCCGTAGGGTACGTTCAGAGCCATGGATAGACCGGCCATCACGGCGCTGAACAGCAGCGTCATCGACAGCAGCATGTAGGTGTTGCGCAGCACCTTGTTGGTTTGCAGCGCAGATTGGGGCCTGGAGGCCGCAATGTCATAAGAAGAATGCATCAGCACACGTCCCTCATTGGAAATGGTATCGGCACCGCCGACGTCGCTTTTATGGAGACACTTGCCGGGAAAGGCAAGTTCCGGAAGCGGGCCAGCACCGCTCGGCAGAGCATGACACAGAAATGACAACAAGCGCCGGCATACTAGTCGGCTGGACTATGGGGAGGGCGTCATGCCATCTGATCGGGGTTTCAACCGTCGAGATTTCTTGCGTTCGACGGCAGCAGTGGGTGCCGCGGGCACCGTTTTGGGTGTGGCCGGCTGTGGTCAGTCATCGGCGCCGGCGAACCGCGTCACCCTGCCGGGCGTCGAGGTCCAGGACCCGTTCAAGCACGGCCTGGCCAGCGGCGACCCGACGAGCGGCAGCGTTCTGCTGTGGACCCGGGTGACACCGACTGATCTGGACGGCAACTTCATTCCCGGCGATGTCAGCGTTAGCTGGTCCGCCTATCGCGACCCGGAGCTCACCGAACTGGTGACCGGCGGCACCACGATCGCGCGCGAAGCCAACGATTACTGCGTCAAGGTCGACGCGATCGGTCTGTCGCCATACACCGCGTACTACTACCGCTTCAGCGCGCTGGGGCACGACTCAGTGATCGGGCGCGCGCAAACCCTGCCGGACTGGGATGCGGAGACCGAGAACCGGCTACGCATTGCCGTCGTGTCGTGCTCCAACTACCCGCATGGCTACTTCCACGTTTACAAGGAAATTGCCGATCGCAACGACATCGACCTGATCATTCATCTGGGCGACTACATCTACGAGTACGGCAACGGCGAGTACGGTGATACCCGCGATGTCGATCCGCCGAACGAGATGCTGACGCTGGACGACTACCGCCGCCGGCATGCCTTGCACAAGGCGGAAACCGATCTGGCGGAACTGCATCGCCAGTTCACCTGGATCACCGTCTGGGACGATCACGAGACCACCGACAACTCCCGCAAGTGTACGGCCAACAATCACAGCGAAGGCGCGATCGACGAAGGGGGTGAGGGCAACTGGTACGAGCGCAAGAGCTTCGGGATCCAGGCCTACTTCGAGTGGATGCCGATCCGCCCGGTGTCGGACGACGTCGTCGCCGCCGGGCAGTTGTTTGCGCCGGCGCTCGGCAAGACCTGGCGCAAGTACTCGGCCGGCAATTTCGCCGACATCATCATGATCGACACGCGCCTGTGGGGGCGTGATGACGAATCCGACGCAGGCGCACCGTTTCAACGGGAAGCCGTGCGCGACTACATGAGCGCCGACCCCCTTTGTGGCGATACCACGGCCCATCGCGACATTCTCGGCCCCGATCAGGAAGCCTGGCTTCACGAGCAACTGCGCACGTCGACGGCAAAATGGAAGATTCTGGGCAACCAGCTCATCGTCTCGCAGTTGCGGGTGACGCCGAATGCCGTGGCAGTGCCGCCAACGTATCTCAATACCGACGCCTGGGACGGGTATCCGACCAGCCAGGAGCGCCTCTACGAAGTCCTGCAGGGCAACAATCCGGATGGTTCGGACAACCCCGATGCCTCGGCGGTGGACAACGTGGTCGTCATCACTGGCGACATCCACACCTCCTGGGCCTTCGATGTAACGCCCAACCCGGACGCGCTGCCGGCGCCCACGCCCATCGCCGTGGAGTTCGTCGGGCCATCGGTGACCTCTCCGGGGTTGCCCATTCCCGGAGACCTGCCCAATGTTTTGCGCGCCTCCAACCGGCATCTGCAGTGGGTCAACCTCGATCAGAAGGGCTGGATTCTTTTGGACTTGGCGCCCGACTACGCGACCGGCGAGTGGTATCACATTGGTACCGACGCAGTGGTCGATTCGCCGGACCGGCCGGCGCCAAGCACCCTGGCGCGCGCCTACCGTACGCCGTCAACGCCGGGTAGCAACGGCATCGAGCTGGATCTGACCGATGTCACCAACACCGCGCATCAGACCGATCCGGGTGAAGAGTACCTGGCATCACGGCCCGCGAAGGCGCCGGCCTCGTAGGCGTACGTCGGCAGGATCTACTGCCGGCGGCCGGACGTCCCCAGTTGATTCCGCCGCAGGGTATGGGAAGCAGACGGCGCCTTCGTGGCGCCGCCCCTGTTCTTGGGTCTGCGAGAATCACGCGTTAGGGTGGTCATCCATTTGCAGCAGGACGTTCGCTATGGAAGGTGACCACACCTACAAGATCATAGAAATCGTCGGTTCTTCGCATGACGGCATTGAGGATGCGGTGCGCACGGGCATTAAGCGCGCATCCAAGAATGTCGATGCGCTCAAGTGGTTTGAAGTCAGTGAACTGCGTGGCTGGATCGACAATGGCGATGTTGGTCACTGGCAAGTGAAGATGAAACTCGGCTTCACGCTCAAGGACTGATGCGCATGCCGGCGATGACGGAACGGCCGTTCGCGCCGGCCTGCGAACGCAATCAGGGGCCGATTCTGCAGGTTCTGCAACGGCACCTGCAGGGCGATGAGCGGGTGCTGGAGATCGCCAGCGGCACCGGACAACACGCCCTGCATTTCACTGCGGCGCTACCGCGTCTTCGGTGGCAGTGCACGGATCTGCCCGATCGCCTGGCGGGGATCGATCAGTGGTTATCCGATGGTGATCCGCATCGATTGCCGTCTCCGCGTCCGCTTGACGCGCTGGCCGGTGAGTGGCCACAGCAGACGTACGATGCCGTGTACACGGCGAACAGTTTCCACATCATGCCTTGGGGCGGTGTGCTCGCTGTGTTTGCTGCGCTGCCGGCCCTGCTCGTCCAGGGCGGTCGGCTGATCGTCTACGGACCATTCCGGGTCGGGGGCGAGTTCGTGTCGCCCTCCGACGCCCAATTTGATGCCAGCCTGCAGGCACGGGATCCCGCGATGGGCTTGCGTGATCTGGAACAAGTCGCCGATTTGGCGGAGCGGGTGGGGTTACAGTTGCTCGAGCATGTCGCCATGCCGGCAAACAACCATTGTCTGGTCTGGACCATGGCAGCGGCCGACGGAAATGCCCACCATCAATAACGCGCGTCCACTTCGCGGTGCCTGTACATGATGTCCCTGCTGATTCTGTTCTTTCTGGTGTCCATCGTGTTCTCGTTTCTGTGTTCGCTGTGGGAGGCCGTGCTACTCAGCGTCACGCCGGCTTATAGCCGCGTGCAGGAAGACAAGGGCACGGCGATTGGCCGGCAGCTGAGGGTCTTCAAGGACAATATCGACAAGCCGCTGGCAGCCATACTCACGCTCAACACCATTGCCCACACCGCCGGTGCCATCGGTGTGGGCAACCAGGCGGCCAAGCTCTGGGCCGATGCCAGCCCGCTGATTACCGTGCTGATCGTGCCGGGCGGGATGACGCTGGGTATTCTGGTGCTCTCCGAGATCATCCCCAAGACCATCGGGGCGACGCATTGGCGGCGGCTGGCGCCGTTCACCGTGCGCTCGCTGCAGTTTGTCGGCGGCGTCATGACGCCGTTGGTCTGGCTTAGTCAGATCATCACGCGCCGGCTCAAGAGCGATGAGCACACGAGCGTGTTTTCGCGCAGCGATTTTCTGGCGATGACCGATATCGTTCAGGAGCAGGGGGCCTTGCTGGCCTCCGAGTCCAGCATCATCAAGAACCTGCTGCGATTCCGTGATATCACCGCCCGCGATGTCATGACGCCGCGGGTGGTGATTGTCGCCGCGGCGGAGGAAATGACCGTGGAAGGCTTTCACGCCTCCGTGGATTCGTTGCGGTTTTCCCGTATCCCCTGCTACGTCGATGGCTCCACGGACCAGATGACCGGGTATGTGCTCAAGGACGACATTCTGGAGGCGTTGCTGGCGGGCGAATCGGAACGCCGGCTGGGCAGCTTCAAGCGGTCGATGCCGGTGATCCCGGAGGACTACCCGATTCCCAGCCTGTTCGATCGGTTTCTGACCGAGCGCGAGCACATCGCACTGGTGGTGGACGCGTTTGGTGGCACGGCAGGCATTGTTACCAGCGAGGACGTGATCGAAACATTGCTGGGCCTGGAGATCGTCGACGAGCGCGACGAGTCACAGGACATGCAGGTATTAGCGCGCGAGATGTGGAAGAAGCGCGCCAAGCGCATGCAGCTGCCGGAGCTTCCGGCAGAGCCGACCGCCGAATTTCCTGCCGGGCAGGAAACACCGGTCGAAAAATGACAGGGGCGCTGACGCGCCCCTGCCGGGTCTTCGCAGGCAAACTCTTGCCGAGCTCGCCTGGATCTACTTCGATCTACTGTGCAAATTCCGACACGGTGATCTGATAGATCGCCGTCGTGCCGGAGATTTCGTTCCCAACCAGCAGTAGCGGTTCGCCGTTCGGGCTGTCTGCCGCCGGTACGAAGACCATGCCCTCGGGACCGAGGTCGCCGGCAGCCGGGTTGTAGCTGTCGTCGGGATTCTCGGGATCTTCGGAAAAGTCACGCGGGTTGATGTACTGCACGAAGCGTGGGCTCTCCGGCGAGGAGATGTCGTAGACCATGATGCCGCCAACGCGCTCCAGGCCGATGAAGGCGTAGGTGCGGCCTTCCAGCGTGCCTACGGTCAGGGCTTCCGGTTCCGGCCCCTTGTCGTCGCTGCGGTCGTCGCCTTCGTTGTCGTCGTTGCTAGCGTTAAAGCCGCCGTCGTAGCCGAGGCGCTGTGCGGTGATGACTTCGAAGTCGCTGCCGCTGTCGTATACGCGTGACTGTGTCGCGGCGTCGAAAATCGAGAACGAGCGGCCACCGTAGGCGATCAGGGCGTTGTACTCGCAGGCGGCGGTAGGCTGGCCGCCGGCATTGAGGCAGCTGGGGTCATCCAGACCTTCGGTGGCGATGACCTTGAGGCGGCCGAGATTGGCGTTCTCGAACAGGTCAGCAATCGTGTCACCGTCGCCATCCGTCTCGGAGCTCGGGTAGCGGTCCACGGCGGGAGAATCAATCTCTGCACCGATTTCATCCGGATCAACGATGTCGCGGATGCGGATCTCGTCCAGATAGACCAGGCACTCGCCATCGTCGAAATCGGCCAGGCCCCGCGTACAACTGGCGGCATCCGGCACTTCGCTGATGTACTCGCGGCCGTCGCCTTCGTTGGCACTTAGCAGATAGGTTTTTCCGGCGTGGCTGAAGCTGGCAATGGTGTCGGGCATCAGCAGGCCCTGCACCGGCCAGTTGGCGATGTAGATGGTGTCATCGCTGTTGCTGGCGTCCAGCTCATTGCCGGGCAGGCTGAAGTCTTTCGTGCCCGTGCCCCAGACCGAGGTGATCGTCGCCGTGGCGAGATCGATCTCGGCGAACGCGCTGTTTTCCTGCAGCGAGGCCCAGGCCGTCGCGGAGTCTGCCGACACGGCGATGTACTCGGGTTCCATGTCCTGCGCCACCGTGGCGCCGAAGGGCATGGACAGGCGAACACCCATGTCACGCAGATCGCTGGCCGCAAAGCCCGAGAAGTCCAGCGTGGCGACATCGGCGTCCAGCACGGTGGCGACGCCGCCGCTCACGTCGATGACGCTGATCGTGCCGTCCGGATCAACGGTGTAGTCGTCGTTAGGCTCGCCTTCGTTGGCGGTGATGACGAAATTTCCGTTGGGCGAGAAGGTCACCATGTCGGGGAGGGAACCGACCTGGACGGCGGACAGGAAGCTGCCGTCAGAGGCCTGGTAGAACGCGACGTAACCGAGGTCCGTCTTCGGGTTCGCCTCAATGGCTACGGCCACGATCCCGGCGTTGATGGACACGCTATTGGCCGGCCCCAGCGCATCTGCGCTCGCCACGTCCGTACGCGCGGCCGCCACATCTGCCGACACATCCAATGTCGAACTCAGCACCGGATTCGCCGGCGACGACAGGTCGACAATATCGACGGTCTCCGACTGCGCGTTGACGACGTACAACTGGGCCGTCGGAGCATCGAAAGCGACGATCTCAGCGGCGGCCTCGTCGAACCCGGCCGCGGGGTTTCGGAACGTTCCGATCTTGTTCAGAGTGATGGAAGAATCGGCAGCGCTGTCACCGCCAGGTCCTGCTGGTCCTTGCGGGCCGGCAGGGCCTGCGGGACCTGTTGGCCCCTGCCCACCAGTCGGCCCGGCCGGACCGACTGGCCCCGCTGCTCCATTGTCACCCTCACAGGCGGCCATGCCGGCGCAAAGCGCTGCGACCGCGACAAACTTAAATCCATTTTGTACGCCCACTTCGAACTCTCCCTTATCGTTGGACTAACCGCACACGCTAGCCAGCGAAGTTGACGTTTTCGTGGCATCCCGCCGCGTTGGCGTTCCAACACTGACAAGGAGTCACCGATGGTTGGATGCAAGTCCGCGATGTCGCGACGCAGGCAATACGTGGCTGGGGGTTTTCTGGTGCTGATGGTCAGTGGGTTGTCCGGCTGCGCGGCCCTGGCTGAGCATCGCGTGGGGCTCGCGGGCGACGACGCGCTCGCGCCCTGTCCGCCTGCGCCGCGTTGTGTCAGTTCACAGGCCACGGTGAGTCGCCACTCGGTGCCGCCGCTGGTGTTGGTAGGGTCGCCCGAGCTCGCTTGGAGCGAGGCGGTCGTGGCCTTGGAAGCGATGGACCGGACGGCGGTCGTGGAACGCGAAGATCGCTATGTGCGGGCAGAAGTCGTCAGCCCCTGGGGCGTGTATACCGACGACGTCGAACTGGTCTTCCGACCTGAGCAGGGGTTGATCGACCTGCGCTCAACGGCCCGCTTGGGCTACTACGACTTCCAGGTCAACCGCGATCGTGTTGAGCGGCTGCGCGCGCAACTGGTATCCGAGGGCGTCGTTCGTCCGTTGCGGGGTTCGGCGGTGGATGACTGACTTGTCATCCGACCGAGGCTTCGCGCTATGCTGAACGGCCGGGTTCGTTGGCGTACCCGCGAGCGACCCGGTGATTCACTTGAGCAAGGAGTCGCCGCATGCACGAAGATTTTCAGCACCGACTGGTTGTCGTGGCAGATGCCGCGCAGGCCAAGATTTTTCGCTTTCGCGCGAACCGTCTTCCGCTGGAGCCGGTCGAGGTGCTGCAGCACGATGAGTCTCGCATGAAGAATCGCGAACTCGTGACCGGTGGCCGTGGCGCGACGCATGCCAGTGCCGGCCATGGTGAGGATCAGACGGACGGCAGTCGTCAGGCGCATGAGCACGAGGCCGATCGCTTCGCGGCCGAGCTGGCCGATTGGCTGCGGGACGCCCGCACGCGGCAGGGTGTAGACGATCTGGTGCTGGTCTCGGCGCCCCGTTTCCTCGGCCGCCTGCGTGAGCGCATGGATACACCCACATCACGTTGCGTCACCCGGTCGATCAATAAGGACCTCGTCACGCATCCCACCGACTCCATCGAGCGCGCGCTGGATATGGACGTCGTTCACTAGCCCGCGCAAGCCGGCGCTACCCAGGCGCTGTGGCATCGGGCAGGATATGCGGATCACTTGCCCTTCCGCACGGATGCGGGATTGGACCCGAAAATGACACGCCGTCTCCTACTGGTATCCGCTGTCGCGCTGCTTTTGAGCGCCTGTGCGTCCACTCCGTACAAATCGCTGTCGGAGGCCGGAACGGGGCAACGGGTAGTCGTCATCGGTGCCGTGGACGCCATTCTTTATCTGCAAAGCCGTGGCGTGCAGGAGGCCGCCTTGGGCCGCGACACCATGCGGGTGGATCGGTGGGGGCTTCACGACATCGTGGCCAACGAAGTGGCGGCGATTCTGCGGGCGCGCGGATTTTCCGAGGTGCGGGTTCAGAACAGCCTCGGACTGCGCCAGGAGCTCCGATTCATTGACTCCTACCAACGCCTCAATGCAGCCCAGACCGAGTCACAGCAAGACCGTTTGAGTCGCCTGGCCTCTCGTATGAGCGCTGATGTACTGGTCATCGCGACCGCGGGCGAAGTGGGTGATGTGTTCTTCGGCACCGGAGAAAGCGTGACCGGTTTCGGGGTTTACCAGTACTCGGCGCCATCCGGTCTGCGCAGCGTCAACTTTTCCGCATTGCAGATCACGATGTTCGATGCGTCAGCCCATGAGTTGGGCCACGCGCTCGGGTTCGAGGGCGCGGTCCGCGAAGACGCCGATTGGTTGCGCGTGCTGCAACTGTCCGAAGCGCAGTTGGAGGTCATGCAGCCCGTGATCGCTTCACAGCATCGAACGCTGGCGAAACGGCTGATGCAGGACCTCGGGTTCTGATCAGGGATGGATCACTCGGAGAGAGGCGCCCCTCCGGCGAGGCCTGCTGGGCGCTAGGTTCCGACGGCCAAAGCTTCTCGCCCCACGGCCGCACGACGCTTCGCTTGTGCTGCTGCCAGTACGGGCGTTTCGCTAGCGGGCAGTGATGGGGCGAACTGCGCCGGCAACACGTCTACTAACTCGCTAGTGTTTGCGAGCATCAGAATCCATTCGCCGCCATGGCCTTGTTCCGGGAAGCGCTCGGCGACGCGCTGTGCTTCAAAGCGGAACCCAAGACTGTCGTACATCGCTTTGGCGGGGCGGTTGTCGGACGAGACAATCAGGCTGACCTGACGCAACCCCAATGCTTCGGCTCGTCGGACCGAATCCGCTAGCAGCGCGCGGGCAACCCCACGCCGCCGTACGTTTTTGGCCGTGGCCAGGGCGTTGACATACCACGTGCCGGTTGCCATTGCTTCAAGCTCGACCAAGCCGCGGATCACGCCGCAGCAATTGTTGATCTCATCCCGATCTCGAACGCTATCCAGATCAAATGCTTGGCAAACACCCACGACTTGTCCGTTGTGCGTGTGGACGCGCCCATGTGTGAAGCTGAATTCACCCTCGATGGCGGAGGTATGCCGTAACCCTGCCTCGACAACACTTTCGCCGGGGCGGGCACGCGTACGCCACAAGTACCGGGGAATGCCCTCGCCGGCCAGATCAACCATCTCGGCGATGGTGGGGGCGTCAGCGGGCGTTGCGTTTCTGATGTTCATTGACATGAGCCTTTCCAATGTCTCTTCAAACTTGCTAAAGCAACAAGTGATTGCTGCACTTCCATGAGCAGCGAAATGGCGACTAGCGCCTTCGGTCACTCCAAGTCGTTCCGCGGTTCCCTGCGGGAACTCGCAAGCAGCGGACCAGTTAGTGACTAATACGGTTTGGCAACGCGTGATGGCGTCGCTGTGATGAATTGAATGACTACTTCCCCCTTACGGAAAAACGCGCCGAAACCGGACATTAGACCGTGACGTTCCAACTCGTTATGGCCCGCATGATCATATTTCGGTCCGTGGTATGCAATTTGTGACGGATACCTCGATACAGCCGGTTATCAGGGCTGAGAGGTGCGCGAGAACCGCCGCAGCATCTCAAGACTCTGTTGCGACGAAATGAAGCCCTATTGCGGTGCAACAAAAAAGGCCCTGATTGGGGCCTTTTCAGGACCTGGCGGCTGTGTTACTGCCGCTTCATGGAGTCGAAGAACTCCGCATTGGTCTTGGTCTGCTTCATTCGGTCGATCAGCAGTTCTACGGCCGCGATTTCGTCCATGGCGTGCAGCAGTTTGCGCAGCACCCAGACCTTTTGCAGCGTGACGGCATCCATCATCAACTCTTCGCGACGCGTGCCGGAGCGGTTGATGTTGATGGCCGGGAACACGCGCTTTTCGGCGATGCGGCGTTCCATCTGGATTTCCATGTTGCCGGTGCCCTTGAATTCCTCGTAGATCACGTCGTCCATCTTCGAGCCGGTTTCGACCAGCGCGGTGGCGATGATGGTCAGCGAGCCGCCTTCTTCGACATTGCGAGCGGCGCCGAAGAAACGCTTGGGCTTCTGCAGGGCGTTGGCGTCGACGCCACCGGTGAGCACCTTGCCGGAGCTGGGGGCTACGGTGTTGTAGGCGCGGGCCAGGCGGGTGATGGAATCCAGCAGGATCACCACATCCATCTTGTGCTCGACGAGGCGCTTGGCTTTCTCGATGACCATCTCGGCCACCTGGACGTGCCGGACCGCGGGTTCGTCGAAGGTGGAGGAGACCACCTCACCACGCACCGAGCGCTGCATGTCGGTCACTTCTTCCGGACGTTCGTCGATCAACAGCACGATCAGATAGGCGTCGGGATAGTTGGCGGCGATGCTTTGCGCCACGTTCTGCATCAACATCGTCTTGCCGGCCTTCGGCGGTGACACGATCAGGCCACGCTGACCTCTGCCGAACGGGGAGACGATATCGATGATGCGGGCGGTGATGTCTTCGGTGCTGCCGTTTCCGAGTTCCATGACCAGCTGTTTCTCGGGGAACAGCGGCGTCAGGTTTTCGAATGGCACCTTGCGCTTGGACTGCTCCGGCGTTTCGCCATTGATCGTGTCGACCTTGAGCAGCGCGAAGTAGCGCTCGTTGTCCTTGGGTGTGCGGATTTGGCCGGTGATGCTGTCACCGGTGCGCAGGCCGAACCGTCGAATCTGGGAGGGCGAAACGTAGATATCATCCGGCCCGGCCTGATACGACGCTTCAGGGGCGCGGAGGAAACCGAAACCATCGGACAGGATTTCCAGCACCCCGTCGCCAAAGATCTGCTGACCCATCTTCGCGCGGGTGCGGATGATCTGGAAGATCACATCCTGCTTCTTCGTGCGTGAGACGTTCTCGATCCCCATCGCTTCCGCTTCTTCGATCACCTCGGAAGCGGTTTTGGACTTCAGCTCACTGATGTTCAGTGGCGGGCCATCGAACTCTGGAATCGGTTCGGGCTGCTGGTCTCGGTTGCGACGACCACGGCGGCGGCGTCCGCCGCTCTGGTTGTTACTGTTGTTGTTCTGCCCCCCGCGATTGTTCCGGTTTCGACCACCCTGGCTGTTGCCATCGTCGTCGCCGTCATCGTCCTGGTTGCCGGCATCATCGGATTCGCCGTCCGAGTTGCCTGGTGCGCTGTCACCCCGGCCTTTGGCCGTTGGTTTTGGTTCGCTGGCCTTTTCGACCGGCTTTTCGGCGCTGGGAGCATCCGGCGAGCCGGCGGGTTCAACAGCCAGCTTGACCTTCT
This sequence comes from Abyssibacter sp., assembly GCA_023146115.1. Taxonomy (GTDB): domain Bacteria; phylum Pseudomonadota; class Gammaproteobacteria; order Nevskiales; family OUC007; genus Abyssibacter. The sequence goes on from JAGLCS010000086.1 coordinate 80,597, forward strand.
TGCGGGGCTTGCGCTCTGCCTCGGTGTTGTTCTCCGGGCGTTCTGCGACTTCGTCTACGGCGGTCTCTTCTTTGGTCACCGGGTTTCTACCGTGCGAGGGATCAATATCAATCGGGAAATGGCGGGGCCGGCGACGCCGGCCCCGATGTGAGATTTACGCCAGGTGCTGATCAAGAAAATCAGACAGCTGAGCCTTGGACAATGCACCGACCTTGGTGGCGGCCACTTCGCCGTCCTTGAACAGCATCAACGTGGGAATGCCACGAATGCCGAACTTCGGCGGCGTGCCTGGGTTCTCGTCGACGTTGAGCTTGGCGACCTTCAGCCGGCCAGCGTAGTCATTGGCAACTTCTTCGAGGACCGGCGCGATCATCTTGCAGGGTCCGCACCATTCGGCCCAGTAGTCCACAAGCACGGGCACGGGTGCCTGTTTCACGTCTGTGTCGAAGCTGGCGTCTGTCACGACAGCGATGTTCTCGCTCATAACAACTCCTAAATTAGCAAACATGGGTGGGACTGCGACCGGAGGTCAGCAGTGCCTGAAAAGTGGAAGTGACGACCCCTCGTCGGAAGGGTGTCATCCGTCCCGCCGCGAACATGGCGCTCGCAGGGCGGCAACGCAAGGTTTTGTGGGGAATTTGAATAACGTTGTGCGCTGGCGTGATGGCGCGCACGGGATGAACCGTATTGGAGCCCACTTTTGCTACCATTGCAAGTCGTTTCGGGTGACGCTTCTGTCTCGCCCTCATTTGCACTCTTCAGGTTCCTCCTGCGCATGGCCGACGCCGCACATCTATCGGAGACCCCGTTCTCCGACCTCCCTCTTGCACAACCGTTGCAAGCCGCACTCGCCGAAATCGGGTTCACCCACTGCACACCCATTCAGGCGCAGACGCTTCCCAAGCTCATCGCCGGTCGGGATATCGCCGGACAGGCCCAGACGGGCACAGGCAAGACGGCCGCCTTCCTGCTGGCCACGATCAATCGTCTGCTCTCCCACGAGCCGGAGCCCATTCGCGAAGGGTTCACCTGTGCCCCACGGGCTTTGATTGTGGCCCCGACACGCGAGTTGGCCATCCAGATCGAAAAGGATGCCGCGACGCTGCTCAAGCAGGTGGATCTAAGTCTGATGGTCGTGTTCGGCGGAACCGGTTATGAGTCGCAGCGCGAGGAATTGCGGGCCGGTGTCGACATTCTGGTCGGCACGCCTGGCCGCCTGATCGACTACTTCAAGCAAAAGGCCTACACCCTCGACCGGGCGGAGGCGGTGGTGTTGGATGAGGCCGACCGGATGTTCGACCTCGGTTTCCTCAAGGACATTCGTTATCTGCTGCGCAAGCTGCCAGAACCGCAGAAGCGCTTGAACATGCTGTTCTCCGCCACGCTGTCGCACCGTGTGCTGGAACTGGCCTACGAGCACATGAATGATCCGGAGCTCGTGCGGGTGGAGGCCGAAACCGTCACCGCCGACCGCGTGCGCCAGACCATGGTGCATGTGTCCAAGGACGACAAGATCGCGTTGCTGATCGGATGGCTACGCCAGCACGACCCTCACCGAACCATGGTGTTCATCAACACCAAGCGGGTCGGCGAACGCGTTGCCGACTGGCTCAATGCCAATGGTTTCTCTACCGCGATCATTTCCGGCGACGTGCCTCAGCCCAAGCGCATGAAGCTGTTGGAGCGCTTCCAGAGCGGTGATCTGGCGATTCTGGTCGCCACGGATGTGGCTGCGCGCGGACTCCACATTCCGGATGTCACGCACGTGATCAACTACGATCTGCCGCAGGATGCCGAGGACTACGTGCATCGCATCGGCCGGACGGCGCGCGCAGGCGCGGAAGGCGATGCCATCAGCTTCTGCTGCGAGGAATACGTCTACTCGTTGCCTGATATCGAACGCTATGTTGGCTTCAAGATCGAGACGACCATTCCGGGGCCGGATGACATGGCCACCGAACTGGTGCGGCCGAAACCGCGTGAGCGCAAGCCGCGCAACGACGGTCGTCGGCGGAGCGGCGGCGGCGGAGGCGGACGGCGTCGCGGTCGCAGCGGCGGCTAGCCGATTTCGGCGGTTCCTGAACGCGCCGCGTTCAGCTCAACAGGATTGCGGCAAGCGATTCGGCCGCTGGGCCATCGTTCAATGCGGCGGCTGGTTGCCGTGAATCCGGCTTGGCGATTCCCCAAACATGGCGGTAGCCGGCGCTACGTGCCGCGTGTCGCACCCGCAGGCTGTCATCGACGAACAGGCTGCGGGCTGGGTCGTGCGGCACACGCTCGCCCAATCGCTGCCAGAAGTCCGGGTGCTCCTTCGGTGCATCGAAATCATGTGAGCTGAGCAGGTGATCGAACAATGGCGCGATGCCGGTCTGCTCCAGCTTGATCTCCAGCGTTAGCGGATGGGCGTTGGTGACCAGCCAGATGGCTTGCCCCTGCAGGCGGCGCTGTTCGATGGCATCGACTGCGCCTTGCAACGGTGTGACGCGATGCTGGCTAGCCCGTTTATGGGCGACGATATCGAGTGCGAGTTCGCGGCTCCAATGCTCCAGGCAATACCAGTTCAGGGTGCCGAAGGCAGCTTCGAACTGGCGTTCCAGGTCGCCACGGATGCTGTCGGGTTCCACGTTCCGTGATCGCGCGACTTCCAGCGGGATGTGTTCCTGCCAGAACCAGTTGTCGTAAGCGAGATCGAGGATGGTGCCGTCCATGTCCAGCATCACCGTGTCGATCTCGTCCCAGTTCAGCGATGAGGTCGGCATAATGGCGTCCATGCGGCGAGTGATGTGATGTCTGACTATCCGGTGACTCTCCAGGCCCTGGTTGCGGTGGCGCGTCGGGCTGGTGAATGCATTATGAAGCACTACGGCGATGAGGTCGCCGTGCGCTACAAGGCGGATGAATCCCCGGTCACCGCGGCGGATCTGGCCGCGCATCAATCCATTCTCGATGAGCTGATCGCGCTCACGCCCGGTGTGCCTCGGTTGTCCGAGGAAGCCGCCGCGGTGCCTTGGGCGCAACGCCAAGCCTGGACACGGTACTGGCTGATCGACCCGCTGGATGGAACGCGCGAGTTCATCGCGCGCAACGGCGAGTTCACGGTCAACATTGCATTGATCGAGCATGGTGAGCCGGTCATGGGCGTGGTGCATGCGCCGGACCTTGACGAGACCTACTACGCAGCCCGCGGACAGGGCGCCTGGATGGCCACCCGGCGCGGATCTCCCGCGCCCATGTTGCTGGCAGCCGCCAAGGTCGCGACGCCGCGTGTGCTGGTCACGCGCTCGCATGCAACGGAGGCGTTGACGGCACTGTTGAATGGCTTGCCTGCTCACGAGGCAGTGCGCGTCGGTAGCGCGTTGAAGTTCGGTCGCCTCGCCGCAGGGGAGGGCGAGTTCTATCCCCGCGTCGGGCCGACTTCAGAATGGGACACCGCGGCGGGTCACTGCGTGGTGGCCGAGGCCGGTGGCAGGGTGCTCGCCGCCGGGGGGCAGCGCCTGCGCTACAACCAGACGCCGTCGCTGCTGAACCCGGATTTTTCCGTCGCGGCGCCGCCGTGCTTCGCCTGGCAGGACACACTGCCTTGAATCGGTCATCTGAGAACAACACCGCCGCAGCCGGGTCTGATGCACCGATGACCGTTTCAACTGCCGTTCGGACCAAACCGGCCAGCCAGTCGCTGGCCCGCTGGGCATTGCGCTTAATGGACGGCCTCACCGGGGCCTGCCTCGGCGCGTTGTTCTATGGCAGCTGGGGTGTGTTTGCGAATTCAGCGCATGGAGTTGAGATCGCGCTTCGTTCCGGCGCCGCGCAGGGCGCGATGAGCTTTGTGGTGACGCTGACGGGCACGACATTGATGCATCGCCTCTATGCCGGCGCCGGAGCCGTTTGGTGGCGTAGCGTACGCGCGGTGTTCGGCGCGCTCGGTATGATTTACGGGTTGATCGTTGGCGTGCATTGGTGGCTCGGAACCCCCGAGATTCTCCTGACCTTGGCGCCGGGTCTGCCCATCACCATCGGATTTTGCTTGGTATTTATGCTCAGCCTCGTGCGACTCGATGTCGCTGGCCCGAATCCACCTGCGGCGGATTGGGCGAAGAAAGGGCTGGAGTAACGGGAACAGGAATAATTGCGTGTCCATCAATGCCTTGATCAACGACAACATCGCCACCCTGCGTGAGGCCGATGCACTGCTCGGATTCTTGTCCGCCCATCACTATGGCGCGGTAGGGCCGCACCTTCGGCATATCGTCGACCACTATCGTTGCCTGCTCACGGGTCTAACCTGCGGCCAGGTTGACTACGACGCCCGTGAACGCTGCCGCGAAACCGAGTTGTCGGTCGCCAAGGCGCGCCGCGTGATCTCTCAGTTGCAGGACGAGTTGCGTGACATCGAAGCTGATGGCGATCGGCCGCTTCCCGTGCGTCTGGCCACCGATGCCGGGGGGACTTCCTCGGTATCGCAGTCGTCGTTGGCGCGTGAACTGCAGTTCGTGCAGGGACATGCCGTCCATCACTTCGCGCTGATACGTAGCACGCTGACCGCGCTGGGGTCGCAGCTGCCGGACAGCTTCGGCAAGGCGCCGGCGACGTTGCGCCACGAACGCGCCAGCGCCTGAGCTCGGAGTCCAACCATGCAGGGTGTTGGCTGGCGAACACGCTGGTCCATTCGCTGGGCGCGATGGCGGCGTTGGGAATTCTGGCCGGGGCCGCTCTTCTACGTGCCGGTTGTCGCCTATATCAGCGCCCGGACCTTGCTGACCGGGCAACTTACGCGTTTCACCGCAGTGAATCCTGGGATTTCTCATGCCGGCGGCCTCATCGGCGAAGGCAAGGATGAAACCCTGGTGCCGTTGGCCGCCCGTGCCGCGGATTTTGTCGCGCCGTTTGAACTGGTCGAGGCTGATCTTGCGCCCGCCGAGCGCACGGCGCGGGCACTGGCCTTCGCTCAACGCCTGGGCAGGCCCTGGCCGCTGGTTATCAAGCCCAACCGGGGCGAGCGTGGCCGTGGCGTGCGGATCGCGCATAGTGAGGGCGCGGTTCGTGACTACTTCAACCGCATGCACCTGCCGGCCATCGTGCAGGCCTACGCGCCGGGGCAGGAGTACGGGTTGTTTTTTGTCCGCCGGCCGGGCGAGCCGGGGGGCTTGGTGTCCATCACCGAAAAGCGGTTCCCCAAGCTTCGGGGTGACGGGCGGAGAACGCTCGGCGCGTTGATACTCGATGATGCGCGAGGCCGCCTGATCTCGCCGCTGTTGTTCGAACGTTTTTCCGATTCACTGGATCGCGTCCCTGGTGCGGATGAAACCATCCCCATGGCAGATGTTGGGAGCCACTGCCGGGGTGCATTGTTTCTCGATGCCAAGGCCTTGGATAGCGAGGCGTTGACCGCGCGCGTTCGCGCGCTTGCCGACGCGATCCCAGGTTTTCACTTCGGCCGTTTCGACGTGCGAGCGCAAAGCGCTGATGCACTGGTTCGCGGAGAGGGCTTTCAGGTGATCGAGGTCAACGGCGCCAGCTCCGAACCGGCGCATGTCTACCACCCGGGAACGCCGTTGTTGGAGGGGCTGCGCAGCTTTTTCGGAATCTGGCGCGACATGATGGATATCGGTGCGGCGAACGCGCAGGCCGGAGCTCCCTGGATTCGTCCCTTCGACCTCGCCGCGATGGCGTGGCGGGAAAACGGCAAGCTGCGCGGTGTGGATTGGCCATCGAACCTGTGGCCAGGTGACCGGCCGCGTTAGGATCTCCCTGCGTTGCCTCGACGAATCGGCAGAAATTCACGGCCACGCCTGCACACGAGTGAGGAGATTCAAGGATGAAACGCGCCGGTACCTGGCTGTTCCTGATTGTCGCGATCATTGGCGGCTATTTGTTGTTCTATCCGGTCGAAATCGATCCGGTGAAGTGGCAGGCGCCTCCCGCGCCGCCCTTGGAGCAGGACTACGCGCTCAACAGCCGACTGAGCACGGTCGAGCGGTTGGCCGTGGGCGCGGGTGTTGGGCCGGAAGATGTCGCCATCTCCGAGAACGGTGACGTTTACACGGGCTATCTCGATGGACGTGTCGTGCGTGTGGACGGTGTCTCTGGCGAGGTGACGACATTGGCGGAAACGGGCGGGCGCCCGTTGGGCATCGCGTTGCTGCCGGATGGCGCTTTGGCCGTCGCCGACGCCTACCGGGGTTTGCTGCGTATCAGCATGGATGGTCGGCTCGAGGTTTTGGCTGCGCAGGCGAATGGTCTGGCCTTTCGTTTTGCCGATGACCTCGATGTGGCGCGCGATGGCACGATCTACTTTTCTGATGCGTCGTGGAAGTACGGCATGGAGCACATGCTCGCCGACTTTCTAGAACACGACGGAACCGGGCGGCTGTTGCGGTACACGCCGGATGGGGCGGTCGACGAGTTGCTGCAAGGACTCTACTTTGCCAATGGTGTGGCACTGGGGCCGGACGAGCAGTACGTGCTGATTAACGAAACCGGCGCCTACCGGGTATCGCGGCTATGGCTCAAGGGGCCGAAAGCCGGGGAGCGCGACATCTTCATCGATAATTTGCCGGGCTTTCCCGACAACATCAGTTACGACGAGCAAAGCGGCGTGTTCTGGCTCGCGCTGTATGGCCCACGTGACGCCGCACTGGATGCGACGGCGGACAAGCCGTATTTGCGCAAGATGATCTACCGCTTGCCGGAATCGCTACATCCGCAACCGGCGCATCTCGGTTTCGTGCTCGGTCTGGATACCGAGGGCCGGATTGTGGCGAATCTGCAGGACCACGATGACTCGGCCTACGGCCCGGTGACCTCGGCCGAGCGGGCCGGCGACTACCTCTACCTCGGTAGCCTCAAGGCCGCTTCACTTGCGAGGCTTCCCATCGATGCCGCACTCTCCGCCGACGCCTCAACCACACGGTGAATCCATGGCGCAAGCCACCCTGTTCGAGAAGATTCTGGCCGGCGAGATTCCTGGTGAACTGGTCTACGAGGATGCGCAATGCGCCGCGTTCCGGGATATCAACCCGGCAGCGCCGACACATATTCTGTTGGTGCCCCGTAAGCCGATTCCGCGTCTGGCCGACGCCGGCGAGGAGGATGTCGGCCTGCTCGGCCATCTGATGGTTATCGCGCCCAAGATCGCCGCAGCCGAAGGGTTCGGTGACGCCTTTCGGGTCGTCGTCAACAACGGCGCGGACGCGGGCCAAAGCGTGTTCCATCTGCATCTGCACATCATTGCCGGACGTCCTCTGAAGTGGCCACCGGGCTGAGGTGAGCGACTCAGTAGTGCGGCGGGATCTCATGGCCGGGTTGGTCCCCGGCGGGGTGCTCGGCGGCTTCGAGCCGTTGCGTCAGCCGCTCAAGTTCTCGTTCCAATGCCTGGATTTGGCGCTGTTGGCCGTAGAGCGCGTCGCTGAGCTGCCGCAGCGCGTCGTCCTGGTGGGCCAGCAAGGCTTCCAGATGCATGATGCGGTCGTCTGTCATGGCGATGATGAGGCTTGGTCGTGGTGGCGTGAGGGAATCAGTGGTCTTGCAGGGCATCGCGTATGGCGATGATGTCATCCATCGAGTCAAAGAAGGCATCGACCACCGCCGGGCCGAAATGCCGCCCACGCTGCTCCTTCAGAAACTCGAAGCAGCGCTCTAACGGCCATGCGGCCTTATAGCAACGTTCCGAGCTGATGGCGTCGAACACATCTGCGATTGCGGTGATTTGCGCGAAGATATGGATGTCGTCCCCCGCCAGTCCATACGGATAGCCGGTACCGTCCCATTTTTCCTGGTGCTGCAGTGAAATGATCTTGGCCGCTTGCAACACCGGGCGATCTTGGCCGGAGAGTATCGCGGCGCCGATCTCCGGATGTTTTTCCATCTCTGTCCGCTCTTCCGCCGTCAGCTTGCCAGGTTTTTTCAGAATCGCGTCGGCGATGGCGATCTTGCCGAGATCGTGCAGCGGTGAGGCCATCCTGAGAATCTTTGCGTCCTCCTCCGATACCCCAAGCCGCTGGGCGATTACCTGCGAATAGGCGCCGACCCGCTGCACGTGATGGCCGGTTTCCATTGACCGTGCTTCCACAGCTTCGCTGATCAATAGCACGATGTCTTCCTGGCTACGCTCCAAATCGACATTGAGCGCGATGGCGTCCCTGGCCAGCGAGGCGTTGCGGCAGAACAGTTGGACGAGTTCACGGTCCAGCTCGTGTTGCGCGGCATCCGCATGGACGAGAAACACGCGAGGGTTGCCCGTGGCCGATTCCGAGTAGGTGCAGTAATAATTTGCGTGACTGCTGTCGGCACCATCGCGCAGGCAGCGGGTGATCAACTCGGTGGCGGAAGGCGGCAGCGCTGAAATACCCACTCGATTCGCGAGGTCGAAGGCGCCGCTGGCGGCGATGACCTTGAGCGGTTCGGGCTCGCGCCCGTGATCGACGATGACCGCTGATCCGCCTTGGACCAAGACCGAGGCCTGACCGCCGGTCACCAGCCTCGATAATTCGGAGAGCATCCGCTGTTCGGCGGCGGGCAGGTCGTTATCTCCCGCCATGTCGGACAGCGCGTCGAGGATGTCACGCAGACCTGCGGTATGAGCGGCGATGCGCCGCTGGGCTTTTTCCAATGCGCAGATCTGCTCGAACGAACGCAGCGCCGTGAGCACGGCGGTTTTCAGCCGGGTTGCGGTCTGGAAGGACTTTTCCTCGTAGCCGTTGATGTCGAAATCACGCACCGTGTCCCAGGCCGGCGCCAGCCCCGCTTGGCCGGTGCGGATGATCAGGCGTGTCCGGCCCTCATTCAGGGTTTCTCGGATGTAGCGCACGAGGTCGAGGCCGGCTTCGTCGCTTTCCATGACCACATCGATCAAGGCTACGGCGTACAGCGTCTGTCGCAGCATCTCACCGGCCTGCTCGGCGCTCTCGGCCGAGTGCAGCTCCAAGGGGCGGTCAGCGTGCGCCAGCCCCGCCAGGGCCAAGCGGGTGACATTGTGAATATCCGGATCGTCATCGACTAGCAGGACTTTCCAAGTCGCAGAATGTCCGTCCGACGCCGGGATGAGCGGCGTCTCTTCTGCTGCGAATTCGAATTGATCTGATGGCATCCGGTCCTACTGCCTTGGGTTGCATCCGAAGTTACTATGGCTTTTATAGTAGCTTCTCGTTTGCACACGCGCAGCGGGCGCTGGCGTCAATCAATGCCAAGCTTTTTCGTGCGATAGCGCAGCTGACGAAAACTCATTCCCAGGCGTTCGGCGGCCTTGGTCTTGTTGAACCTGGTGGCCTGCAGCGCTTCGAGAATCCGTTGGCGTTCCAGTTCCTCCAACTCGCCGCGTAGACCATCCGCATCGTCGGTGGATGTTGGCGCCATCGTCGGTGGTGCTGGGGTGAGCTGCAGGTCATCGACATCGATGACATCGCCATCGGCCAAGGCGACTGCGCGCTCTAGTACGTTATCCAGTTCGCGCACGTTGCCAGGAAACGCGTGTGTGGACAGGTGCGACAGAGCATTTGTGGTCAGCCGCGGCGCGGCGGGCAGGCCGTAGCGTTCGGCAATCGTTGCCAATAGCTGCGTGGCGAGAAGCGGGATGTCATCTGCGCGGTCGCGCAGCGGCGGCACCGAAACCTGAATGACATTGAGGCGATAGAACAGATCCTGGCGAAATTCGCCTTCCTGCACCCGTGTGGCCAGATCGTGGTGGGTGGCCGAGACAATTCGGACATCGACCGGCACCTCACGTTTGGCGCCGACGGGGCGAATAGAGCGTTCCTGGATCGCGCGTAGCAACTTGACCTGCATGAGCAGCGGCAGGTCCGCCACCTCATCGAGGAATAGCGTGCCACCGTCGGCCGCTTGGAACAGCCCCTCCTTGGTCTCGTTGGCGCCGGTAAAGCTGCCGCGCAGGTGGCCGAAGAGTTCTGATTCCATCAGTTCGCCCGGGATGGCACCGCAGTTGACCGGAACGAACGGTCCGCTGCGTCTGGCGCCCTGCTCGTGGATGAGACGCGCCACGAGTTCCTTGCCGGTTCCCGATTCGCCGGTGATGTACACGGGCGCCTGGCTACGGCCCAGTTTCAGGATCGTCTTGCGCAGTTGCCGAATACTCGCGGTCTCGCCGATCAGCGCGGTCTCGTGCGCATCCGCCTGGGGCGGGAGCGCAGACGGCTGCACCGACAGTGCGGATTCGACCAGCTTGCGTAGCACGTGAATGTCCACGGGCTTGCTGACGAAATCGAAGGCGCCGAGTTTCATGCACTCAACGGCGTCTTCCGTATTGCCGTAGGCGGTGATGACGGCAACAGGGACGTCGGGGTGGGCTTGTTGGATGTGACGGACCAGGTCCTTGCCCGTGCCATCAGGCATGCGCATGTCCGTGAGGCACAGGTCGAAACGGCGTTCGGCCAGCCGTTCGCGCGCCTGTCCGACATTCTCTGCGGCGTCGGTGTCCACACCCATTCGGGCCAGCGTGATTTCGATGAGCTTGCGGATGTCGACTTCGTCGTCGACGACCAGGACGCGCGGGTTGTTCATGCCGTCAGTGTCTCATGATGGACAGAGTTTCCTGCCGGCAGCTGAAGCTGGAATCGAGCGCCAGGCCGTGCTGACACCAGATCTAGGTGGCCGCCGTTGTTGCGAGCCAGTTCGCGGGCGAGATAAAGCCCCAGCCCGGTGCCGGAGGAACGGGTGGTGAAAAACGGCTCGAACACATGCTCCACGACGTCAGTCGGGATGCCGGGTCCGTTGTCGCTAAGTTCGATGGTCACTTGCTCGCCATCGGACCGGGCGGCGATACGCAGCCGGACCGGGCGCGATGCCGCATGTTCGCAGCTGTTTTCCCACAGGTTGGTCAGAATCCGGCGCAGGTGGTCCGGGTCGGCGACGATATGCACCGATTTGTCGATTTGATGCAGGTCCAGCTGACAGTGCTCGTGCTGGCCAGACTCGCGAAATTGTTCGAAATGGGCGCTGCACTCGGCATGCAATGGAATAGGAATCGGGGCCCCCGGTGCCGGACGAGATAGCGACAGCACATCGCGCACGATGCTTTCGATGCGCGAACTGTTGCGGCGGACGATCGCATTCAGCGCGCGGTCATCCTCGGACAGCTCTGGCGATTCCTCCAGAAGCTGAGCGGCGTTGCTAATCGCCGCCAGCGGATTGCGGATCTCGTGCGCGATGGAGGCCGACAAGCGGCCCAGGGCCGCGAGTTTGATCTGCTGCGCCTGCTGGGCCAGCGCATCGGCGTCTTCGAGCATGATCAGCACGGGCGCATAGTCACCCCAGCCCAGGCGGACGAACTGGGCCGACAGCGCCCGGCCACCGGGCAGTGGGATCGGGTCCATGTGGATGTTGGGGTCGGCGCGCCAGCGAGCGAGTGCCGCACCCAGCGCGGGGGTTACGGCATCTAGCGGCTGACCATGGATCGAAGTGTCGAGCTCGATCAGGCGGCGCGCCGCGGGATTCACCAGTTGCACGGTGCCGTTGCCGGTGACCGCGACGACGCCGGCACGGATGCGAGCGACGATACTTTCATTGAGCCGCGACAGGCTCACCAGGTCTCCGCCGACCTGGCGCGCCAACGCCTCGCTGCGTCGTGCGCGACCGGCCATGGCATGGCTGACCAGCCCCATCGCGAACATCAGCAGCCCGAGCAGGCCGGCTTCGGTGAGTGCTTGCGCATTCGGACTGCTAAGTGTGCGTAGCGACTCCAGCGCCAGCAGGCCGATGCTGGTTACGGCGGCCACCAGCAGCACCATGCGGCGGTTGAGCAGCAGGCTGGCGGCGATCATCGGGAAAACCAGCAGCACGCCAAGGCCGCTGGCGACGCCGTTGGTTGCCCACATCCAGAGGCCGACACCCGTCATGTCGGCGATGGATTGGAATAATGTCTGCGCGTCCAGAGCCGGCCGCCGCATTTCCAGCGTGACGGTGGCGCCCATCGCATGCAGCGCGGTGGCCAAGGCAACGATCAGAAAGACATCGGACCGAATCACGCCGAGTGCCTGGCCGGCGAGGTCCAGATAAATCAATGCCAGCGCAATGACGGAGACAATCCAGCGATAAGCCGTCAAGGCCCGCAGGACGCGCCAGTCAGAGGCTGTAGGGTGATCGGCGATCTCGCGCGCGAGAAAACGACCGCTCATGTTGCGCGTTGTCGGGGCACTTCGACGAAACCGATTGCTTGCAGATTGACCCAAGCATACGGCGCCGTTTTGCGCACCGCACGGCGATGGGCGAGAATCCGCAGCCCAACTCCCGAGTCCGGTGTGCAATGAACCTGCATGAGTATCAGGCCAAGGGCCTGTTTGCCGAGTACGGCATCCCCGTTCCGACCGGCCACGTGGCCAGTTCCCCCGACGAGGCTGTCGAAGCCGCGAAGAAACTTGGCGGCGAGCGCTGGGTCGTCAAAGCGCAGGTCCACACCGGTGGCCGCGGCAAGGTCGGTGGCGTGAAGCTGGTCGACACGCTGGATGAGGTGAAGTCAGCCGCAGCCGGCATGCTCGGTCAGCGGCTGGTCACCAAGCAGACCGACGCCAAAGGCCTGCCGATCAACCTGGTGCTGGTCGAGGAACCCTCGGCCATCGTCACCGAGCTTTACCTGTCGGTACTTGTCGATCGCGGCACCGACCGCATCGTGGTCATGGCCTCGCCGGAAGGCGGCATGGACATCGAGGAAGTCGCGGAGAACACGCCGGAGAAAATCCTGGCCGTGGGCGTACCTCCTGGCGCCGGCTTTTCCGGCTATCAGGCGCGGCGTCTGGGCTTCTTCCTGGGGCTTAACAAGGATCAGATCGGCCAGTTCGGCAAGATCGTCAATGGCTTTATCCGCCTGTTCCACGAGCGCGATGCCAGCCTGGTCGAGATCAACCCGCTGATCATCAAGGAAGACGGCAGTCTGGCCGCCCTGGATGCCAAGCTGAATTTCGACGACAACGCCCTGTATCGTAATCAGGACATCGCCGCGATGGCCGATCCGACGCAAGAAGATGAGAAGGAGTTGGCGGCCGCCAAGCACGACCTCAACTACGTCACGCTGGAAGGCGACATCGGTTGCATGGTCAATGGCGCGGGCCTGGCGATGGCGACCATGGATATCATCAAGTTGCATGGCGGTCAGCCGGCAAACTTCCTGGATGTCGGTGGTGGTGCGACCGCCGAGCGCGTGACCGAGGCCTTCAAGCTGATCACGTCGGGCTCCGACGTAAAGGCCATTCTGGTGAATATCTTCGGTGGCATCGTGCGCTGCGATCTCATCGCCGAAGGGATTATCGAGGCCGTCAAGCAGGTTGGGCTGACCATTCCGGTTATCGCCCGACTGGAAGGCACGAACGTCGAGCAGGGCCGCAAACTGCTCGAAGAATCCGATTTCGACATCATTCCCGCTGTGGACCTGACCGACGCCGCCAAAAAGGTCGTCGAGGCCGCCAAGTAAGCCCCCGGACCACAAAGGACATCTCATGAGTATCTTGATCAACAAGGACACGAAGGTCGTCGTCCAGGGCTTCACCGGGCGCCAGGGCACCTTCCATTCGGAACAGGCCATTGCCTACGGCACTCAGCTGGTTGGTGGTGTCACGCCGGGCCGCGGCGGTGAAAGTCATCTCGACCGGCCCGTGTTCAATACCGTGGCGGAAGCCGTTGCAGAAACCGGCGCCGATGCCAGCATGATCTATGTGCCGGCGCCGTTTGCCGCTGACGCCGTGCTGGAAGCCATTGATGCGGGCATCAAGGTGATCGTCTGCATCACCGAACATATTCCGGTGCTGGACATGGTGCGCGTCAAGGCGGCGCTGGGCGAAACCGATTCGGTGCTGATCGGCCCGAATTGCCCTGGCGTCATCACGCCGGGTGAATGCAAGATCGGCATCATGCCGGGCCATATTCACAAGCCGGGCAAGATCGGCATTGTGTCGCGCTCTGGCACCTTGACCTACGAGGCGGTTTTCCAGACCACGAACAACGGTCTCGGACAGTCCACCTGTGTGGGCATTGGCGGCGACCCCGTCCATGGCATGGGCTTCATCGACGTCATTTCTCGCTTCCAGGACGATCCGAAGACCGAAGGCATCATCATGGTTGGCGAGATCGGTGGATCGAAGGAAGAAGAGGCCGCCGAGTACATCAAGGCGAATGTCACCAAGCCTGTCGTGGCGTATATCGCCGGCGTGACGGCGCCTCCCGGCAAACGCATGGGGCACGCCGGTGCGATCATTTCCGGCGGCAAGGGCACCGCTGCGGACAAGTTCGCGGCATTGGAAGCCGCCGGTGTGACCACAGTCAGTTCGCCGGCGGATCTCGGCGAGGCGATTGCCAAGGCACTGGGCTAGGCGCGCCGCGCCAAGTCCGATCCCAACGCGCTTATGGCACGCTCGCTACGGGTCTGCATGGCCCAGCTCAATCTGTGGGTCGGCGATGTCGACGGCAACGTCGACAAGATGGTCAAGGCGGCCATTGAGGCCCGGGAGACGCACCAGGCCGATCTGGTCGTGTTTCCCGAGCTGGCCGTCCTGGGCTATCCGCCGGATGATCTGCTGCTGCGGCGGGGTCTCCCGCAGAAGGTGAAGGATGGCCTGACGCGGATTCGCCGCGAGGTGGCGGGGATCTGCGTCATTGTCGGCTACCCCGAGTACACCGAGAAGGGCATCTTCAACGCTGCGGATGTGTATCTGGGCGACAAGCGTCTGGCCAAGTATCGCAAGCAAAAGCTACCCAATTACGGGGTCTTCGACGAAGAGCGACACTTCGCTCAGGGCGACAAGACCTGCGTGTTCGAACTGGCCGGACTGACGGTCGGGCTGACGATTTGCGAAGACATCTGGGAGCCCGGTCCGACGGCGGATGTGGCCAAGGCCGGCGCCAGCTTGCTGGTCAACATCAACGCCTCGCCCTTCCACGAGACCAAGCACGCGCTACGCAACGAGATTCTTGCCGAGCGGGCCAAGGAGACCGGCCTGTCCATTGTCTACGTGAACTGCGTGGGCGGGCAGGATGAACTGGTGTTCGATGGTGATTCCATGGTCGCGCGTCACGACGGTCAGATCATCTCGCGGGCGCCGACGTTCGAAGAGGGGGTCTTCCTCGCCGACGTGCCAATCGACCACGTCGCCAATGCCAAGCCGGCGAAAAAAACTGACCAATCCATGGAGCAGCTGTGCTGGCGCGCGCTGACCATGTCGGTTGCGGATTACGTCAATCGCAACCGGTTTGATGGCGTGCTGATCGGCTTGTCCGGAGGCATCGATTCATCGCTGGTGCTGGCCCTGGCGGTGGATGCGCTGGGCGCGGACCGCGTCTGGTGCGTCGCCATGCCGTCGCGGTACACGTCAGAGCTGTCGCGCCGCGAGGCGCGAGCACAGGCCGAGGCGCTGGGCGTGCGCTTCTCCGACATCGGCATCGAGCCGATGGTCGAACAGTTCGGGCAGGCCCTGGGCAGGGAATTCGCCGGTTGCGAACAAGATGTAACCGAAGAGAACATCCAGTCCCGTGTGCGCGGCACCTTGCTGATGGCCTTGTCCAACAAGTTCCGGTACCTGGTCCTGGCGACCGGGAACAAGAGCGAGCTGGCCACGGGATACGCCACCCTGTACGGCGACATGGCCGGCGGCTTCGCGCCGCTCAAGGATGTGTACAAAACCCTGGTGTTTCGCTTGGCGAACTGGCGAAACCGGCAGGTGCCGGCCGGGGAGCCGCCGTTCATTCCGCAGGTGGTCATCGACCGTCCGCCGTCGGCGGAATTGAGACCCGACCAGCAGGATTCCGACAGCTTGCCGCCCTACGAGACGCTGGACGCCATCATCCGCGCCTATGTCGAGGAGCATGCGACGCTGTCGGAAATCGTCGACCAGGGGTTCGATGCAGATCTGGTCCGGCGCGTGGCTCGGATGATTCGTCACAACGAGTACAAGCGTCGCCAGGCCCCGCCCGGGCCGAAGGTCACGGCACGCGCGTTCGGGCGGGATCGGCGTTATCCGATCACAGCGGTCTACGAGGACATCTAACGCCCAGCGCGTTTAGGTGGCGCCGTATTGACGGTGCCGCGAGTCTTGCAGGGCGTCCCTAGCGTCCCTAGGCGTCGTCACCCAGGCGCGCGCCTCCACGTGTGGTTGGCGTCTCCGAGTCCTCTGCGGCCGGATTCTCCGTCGGCGCCGGTTGCCGGTCGATGACTGGCGGCAGGCGCAGCGCCTCGGGGGATTCAGCATCCGCAGCTTGTGCGGCAGGCTTCGCCACGCTCTGGTCCGGCCCGCCGTAATTGGCGCGGCTCAGTGACGCCGTAGCGTCGGCCAGCTCGGTGAGTTCGAGCTTCCGGTAGGCGGTTTCCAGCACGGTTAACGTTTCCGGGATCACCGACGTGCCCTGGAAGCGCTCGAGGATATCTTCGGCCCGGCGGCTGGCACCCACGTAGGCCTTTCGCTTGAGATAGTACTTGGCGATTTCCAGGTCGTGCTGCGCGAGACGGTCGCGCAGCAGGATCATGCGCTGGCGCGCATCGCCTGCGTATTTGCTGTCCGGGTAGCGCTGAATCAACTGGCCCAGCGCATCGAATGCGCGCCGCGCGTAGGTCGGATCGTAGGTGTGCGACTCCGACCAGGGCAGCAGGTCGCCACGGGCGTTTGCGCGGCTGTAGTGGATTAATCCGCGCAGGTAGTAGACGTATTCGATCTGCGGGTGGCGCGGATGCTCGCGCAGAAAGCGGTCGGCATCGGCCAACGCGCTATCCGGCGAATACGACTTGTAGTTCGCGTAGATCAGTTCCAGCTGCGCCTGGGTGGCGTAATCCGAAAACGGAAAACGCAGCAGGATCGCCCGGTACTGTCCGATTGCGCCATCGAAATCCGATGCGTCCAGCGACCGGCGCGCCATTCGATAGGCCTCGTCAGCCTGCAATCGTTGCAGCCGCTTGGGGACTTCATCGCGGAAGGGATTGGCCGGGGCGAGCTTGTCATCGTCGCTAGCGCAGGCGCCAAGCACTAAACTCGCGGCAACCAGCAGCAGGGCCGGTAGTCGGGTGACTATCATTCGGGGTCGTGTTCGCAGAAAAGGCCGCAAGAGTATACCGATCGTGTCGATGAGTTCCGACATTCGAGTTTTTGAAGTCCCGGAAGTTCTGTCAGGCATGCGGCTCGACCGCGCGCTGGCCGAGTTGATGGGCGATGTGTCGCGCAGCCGTATCCAGCGATGGATCGGCGACGGACGCGTTCGGCTGGGCGCTGATATCTCGACCAACCAGCGGGCGTCGGTGACGTCAGGGCAGCGTATTGAGGTGGACCCGGTGTTCGAGGCCTTGGTCGAACCCGCGCCCGAGGCGATCGAGCTGGACGTGGTGTTTGAGGATTCCGATTGCCTGGTGATCAACAAGCCCGCCGGGCTGGTGGTGCATCCGGGTGCCGGCCAGGCGCGGGGCACCTTGCAAAATGCGCTGTTGCATCTGGACCCGGCACTGGACCGTCTGCCAAGGGCGGGGCTGGTCCACCGGCTGGACAAGCTCACCAGTGGCCTGCTCGTGGTGGCTCGCAATCCGGCGAGCTACCACGCGCTATCGTCCGCGATGCAGGCTCGCGAGGTGCATCGGAGCTATCAGGCCCTGGTCTGGGGGCGGGTCATCGCCGGCGCAACCATCGAAGCCCCGCTGGGTCGACACCCGACGGACCGCACGCGCTTTGCGATCCGCCGCGATGGCCGACAAGCCGTGACTCATTACCGAGTGAACGCGCGTTGGGCATATCACAGCCTGCTCGACGTGCGACTGGAAACCGGGCGCACCCACCAGATTCGCGTGCATCTGCAATCCGTGGGTTTTCCGCTGGTCGGTGATCCCCAGTATGGCAGGCGGGGGAGCGGCCTCGCCGGCGCGTTGCCCGAGTTGCAAGCCGCGTTGACCGGCTTTCGTCGCCAAGCCTTGCATGCGCGAAAACTCGGGTTCTCGCATCCGACGACGGGCGAGCAGATTGAGTTGACGGCCGACCTGCCGGCAGACCTCCAGCAATTGATCGCCGCCCTCGGTGCGCCGGAGTAGCGTCTCTCCGGTGTCTTTGATTCACCCGGACTGGCCTGCGCCAGCTTGGGTGCGGGCCGCGGCCAGCACCCGCCAGGGTGGGGTCAGCTCCACGCCCTATGACTCGCTGAATCTGGCCACGCACTGTGGCGACGACCCGGCTCAGGTCGAGCGCAACCGGGCGCTTTGGGCGCAGCGGGCCGGGTTGCCGGGGCCCCCGGTCTGGCTGAATCAGGTGCATGGTATCGATGTGGCCGTCGATCCGCGGAGCGAGCATGAGATCACGGCAGACGCCGCAGTTTCGACGCGCCCCAACCGTCCACTGGTCGTCATGACCGCCGACTGCGTGCCGATTTTGCTCTGCGCTCGCGACACCCCTTGGGTGGCCGTGGTGCACGCGGGATGGCGAGGGCTCGCCGGAGGCGTGATAGCAGCGGCCTGCGCGCACGCGCCAAAGGGCGCGCAACTGATCGCATGGATCGGTCCCTCGATTCGATCCGCGCACTACGAAGTGGACGCCGTGGTCCGCGCCCCCTTGGTGGAACAGGACAGGCAGGCCGCCCGGTTTTTTCATCCAATCGCGGGAAAACGCTGGCTTGCTGATCTGCCGGGCATCGCCTTGCACCAGCTCAAAACGCTTGATGTGGCGGGATTTGATTCCCGATTGGACGCCTTCGGAGACCCGCGCCGTTTCTATTCCTACCGGCGTGATCGAGGGCGGACAGGCCGTCAGGCCTGCGCAATTTGGATGCTTGATGCCCAGTAAGTCTGCGTTGCCGTGGGAATTTTTGTCTGCTTAAATGCAGCGCAGAATTAATAGGCAGGGCTGTCGAGGAGAGCAAGCAGCCCTGAACCAGCGTCCGGCCCGGTCGGGTTCTGCCAGGGAGTGGCAGCGCCGGGACAAAAAACGCCTTTTGGGGGAAGACAATCCATGGCGATACAAAACGAATTGCGAGCGTTCGAGCGCGCGAGTGGGCGTGTGCTGTCGACACGCAAAATCTGGCTTGGCATGGCGACGGCGGGGCTGATAAGTGCGTCTGGTGCAGTCCATGCGATCCAGTTTGAACTGGGGCCGATTGAGGGCAGCATCGAGAGCCTGCTGACCGCAGGTGCCACCTGGCGTATTCAGGATCGCGCCGACTACTTGGTCGGCAAGTCCAACCTCGAGCCCGGCATCTGTATTCAGCGGGACCCCGACGGTTCGCTGGGTGGTGGCCGGGTTGGCGACGAAAGCAGTTGCTCCAGCACGGATTTTGGCGAGAACCTCGAGTATGTGAACGCGCGCGGCTCGTTCTCGCAAAACAGCGATGGCGGCAACCTGAGTTTCGATAAGGGCGATGTCGTCGCCGCCGCGGTGAAACTGAATTCAGAGATCAGCTTCGACGTGCCGGTCCCCGTGCTGGGTTCCCTGGCCGTCTACGCCAACCCGATCTACCTTTACGATTCAGAGGTGTTGAATTCGCCGAACTACCATCCGGACACGACGCTACAGCCGGCAGAAACGCCGCGGGCGGGGGCTGTCGATGACGTCGCCGGATCGAACTTCGACTGGGCCAGCTACCACGTCAGTGGCTACATCCCGTTCTTCGGCGGGCGCGACATTCTGGTTCGCGTCGGACGACAAGGCCTGAACTGGGGCGAATCCTCTGCCCTGGTGTTTAACAGCTTGAATGCCATCAACCCTCCGCATGGGGTCCGCGCGCGTCTGCCGGGGTTCCAGCTGGAAGAGGCGTTTCAGGCGGTTGGCATGGCCATCATCAATACGGATATCACGTCGAATCTGTTCCTCGAAGCGTTTTATCAGTACGAGTGGAAGCCGGCGATCGCGGATCCCGTTGGCACGTTCTACTCGGTTAGCGACACGGTGGGGGCTGGCGGCACCTACGCGATGCTCTCGTTTGCGAAACAGCCGGAAGATCCGGAGCAGATTTACGCGTCGGCGAACAACGAAGACGATCCCTTGTTCATCCTGGGTTCACAGTCCAGCCGCACCGTTCTCCGGGTCGGTGATCAACGTCCGGACGACGAGGGACAGTACGGGTTCGCGCTGCGCTACTTTGCAGAATGGCTGAATAACGGGACGGAATTGGCCGCGTACTTCGCGAACTACCACGCGCGGATTCCGACGGTCTCCGCCTACGCGGCTGACCCCACCTGTATCGACTCCAGCTTGCAGGGCCCGGCGGCGCTGGCACCCTGTTTGGCGAGCCCGGATCAACCGGTGCCGGACGTTGCGGCCGTCGTCGCCGGCCTGCAAGCCGGACAGCTCACGCCTGCGCAAGAGCCGTTGCCGGTCGATACCATGCAGCTGTTCGTCGAGTACCCCGAAGACATCAAGATGTACGGCGTGTCGTTCAATACGACGGTGGGCGATTGGGCGGTGTCGGGTGAGTATTCCTTCCGCGAGAACCTGCCGATTCAGGTGCATTCCACGGACTTGGTTTACGCCGGTCTGCAGCCAGCCTTCCCAGAAAACGATGTGGAGGTGATTCCCGGGACGGTCCTGCCGGGACGGCGGTCTGCGGTCCCGGACTTCGTCAACACCCTGTATCGCGATAATCCGGTGGATGCCGACGGCACGATGAACGGCGTCGAGAACTACTACATCCGTGGCTGGGAGCGCGAGCAAGTGCACCAGCTGCAGTTCACCTTCATCAACACCTGGGGTGGCGCGAACTGGTTTGATGCCTCGCAGATCCTGACGGTCGCGGAGATTGGCGGAACGTACTTGCCGAACATGCCGGAGTACTCCGAGCTGCAGTACAACGGGGCCGAGGTCAATACACATGCCTCCGTGGGTGCGGACAACACGACCAACGGCTTCGATAGCGGCAGCCTTGGTGCTGCCTGTCAAGGCTTGGACAATCCGAATTCCTGCCGCCAGAACCCGACCTCACAAGCTCTGGATCATTTCCCCACGGACTTCTCCTGGGGTGTCCGTGTGCTGAGCATTTTCCGCTATCAGAATGCCTTGCTGGGAGCGAACCTGGAGCCCATCGTCGGATTCTTCTGGGACGTCAACGGCATCGCACCTGGGCTTGGTCAGAACTTCATTGAAGGCAACAAGACGCTGATCACGGCGCTGCGCTTTGACTATCTGAACAAGTGGGTTGGCGAGGTGCGGCTGACGACGTTCACCGGCGGATCGGACTACAACTCCCGTCGTGACCGTGACAATGTGTACGTGTACCTTGGCTATAACTTCTAACAAGCTCAAGGGAACCAAGGGGGGAGACCATGCGCGATTTGATCGCAGTGGCGGCGCTGGGCAGTTTGCTCAGCGCGGTCGCAAATGCGGCGGTGACACAGGAAGAGGCAGATCGGCTGGGTAATGAGTTGACGCCGGTCGGAGCACAGATGGCCGGCGACAAGGCGCTCGGTATTCCGGCCTGGGACGGGGGGCTTCAGGAAGCTCCGCGCTCCTACAAAGGGGCGGGTACGCGCTACACGGACCCGTTCCCTGACGACCGTCCGGAATTCACCATCACCGCGGACAATCTCGATCAGTACCGCGACAAGCTGACGGTGGGACAAATTGCCCTGTTCGAGCGGTTTCCCGAAACCTACGTCATGCCGGTCTACAAGACGCGCCGGAGCTTCGCGAACCCGCAGTTCATCTACGACGCGACCAAAACGAATGCGGTGAACGCGAAGCTGAGCGGGGGCGGTGACACGGTCACCGGCGCGGTGACCGGGATACCGTTTCCGATTCCGAAAAACGGTCACGAGGTGATCTGGAATCACAAGACGCGCTACCGGGATTTTTCAGTGCGCCGCTGGAATAACCAGGCAGCGGTGACGTCGACCGGATCCTATAACCTCGTCAAGTTGCGCGAGGATGTGACGTTCCGCTACAGCCAGCCGGGCATCGAGCCACGGGATCTCGACAATGTGCTGCTGTATTTCCTGCAGGTCACGACGCAACCGCCTCGCTTGGCTGGCCAGATTTTGCTCGTGCACGAGACCATGGACCAGCTGCGTGAACCGCGTGCGGCCTGGTTGTACAACCCGGGTCAACGCCGTCTGCGTCGGGCCCCGAACGTCGCGTACGACAACCCTGGAACCGGTTCCGACGGCCTGCGAACCAATGATCAGACGGATACTTTCAATGGCGCGATGGACCGTTACGACTGGAAGCTGATCGGCAAAACGGAAATCTACACGCCTTACAACAGCTACAAGATTCATTCGGACGATTACAGCTACGACGACATCATCCAGCGTGGTCACATCGACCAGGATCTGACCCGCTACGAGTTGCATCGCGTGTGGGTGGTCGATGCCACGTTGAAGGCCGGCACAAGCCACATCTACAAGCGCCGTACGTTCTATGTGGATGAGGATTCGTGGCAGATCGTCGCCGTGGATATCTACGACAAGCGCGACGAACTGTGGCGCGTCCAGGAGAGTCACTCTGCAATGGCTTACGATGTGCCGTACATGGGGCCCATCCTCGAATCGGTATACGATCTGTTGGCGAATCGTTATCTGGTCCAGGCCATGAATAACGAGGATGACGAGACCTACTCGATCGACGTTGATTGGGAAACGTATTTCAACCCGTCCAATGTCAAGAAGCTGGCTCGACGCTAGGCGTGAAACTGATATCGTGCGTTCGCGATAAGTACGCCTCGGTACATTAGGAGACAACGTATGGTGCCACGCACCACCTTCATGGCCGCGTTGCTGGCCGTAACCGGCATGGCTGCGGCCGCCGATATCGAGAATCAACCCGCGCAGATGATGCCGCTGGCTTCCAAGAGCCTGTTGCTGGATGTGGCCAATGCCGGATCGCGATTTGTCGCGGTTGGCGAGCGTGGCCACATCCTGGCTTCTGTCGACGGGCACCAGTGGGCGCAGGCGAATGTGCCGACGCGGGCGACGTTGACCGCCGTCACGTTTGCCGACGCGCAGCACGGCTGGGCCGTTGGGCATGACGCGGTCATTCTGGCGACAGAAGACGGCGGACAAAACTGGACGCTGCAGAACTTCGAGCCAGACCTCGAAAAACCGTTCTTGGATGTGATGTTCTTGTCGCCGACACGTGGATTCGCGATCGGTGCCTACAGTCTGTTCTACGAGACCATCGACGGTGGCGAATCTTGGACCGAGCACGACACGCCAGCCCGAGATGACGAATGGCATTTCAATGCAATCGAGCGGCTGAACAACGGTACCTTGGTCATTGTCGGCGAGAGCGGGACCGTTGCGGTTTCGCGAGATGACGGCGAGACCTGGGAGTCGGTGCCATCACCGTATGCCGGGTCTTACTTTGATGCTGTCGCTCATGGTGAAAATGGCGTCCTGATCTTCGGCTTGCGCGGCAACGCTTACCGCAGTGATTCCACCGACGAGATTGCCTGGACCAAGGTCAATACCGGAACCGGCCAAACCTTGTCGGGTGGCACCGTGCTGCCGTCCGGCGAGACCGTGATCGTCGGTCTTAACGGTACCGTGCTGCAGTCGAACGACGGCGGCCGTAGCCTGGAGCGACTGCCAAACCGTGTAGGCGCCAGCCTCAACAGCGTGCTGGTGAACAACGGCCGGCTGCTTGCGGTGGGTGATCGCGGCACGCACATCATCGAACTTCGCTAGGCCACGCGCGGCGAGCCCCAAAGGAATTCGGCATGCGAATGATTACGACCGACGACATCCTCCGAGTCGTTGAACCCCTGGTGTATGCGCGTCGCGGCGTCGGCATGCTGTTGCTGGTGCTGTTGACGGCGTTCTTCGGCTACCAGGCATCCCAGATCAAACCCGATGCGGGGTTCGAGAAATCCATCCCCTTGCAGCACCCCTACATGAAGGTGCTCAAGCAGTATCAGTCGGCCTTTGGTGGCGGTAACCTGATCAAGGTGGCTCTGATCCAAGAGGACGGGGAGCTCTACAACGAGGAGTTCCTCTCCACGCTGCGCAAGGTCACCGATGACGTCTTCTTCATCCCCGGCATCGACCGCTCGCGCGTGTCGTCATTGTTCACGCCGGATGTCCGCTATACCGAAGTTGTCGAGGGAGGGTTCGCCGGCGGCAATGTGATTCCTGCGGAGTATCAGCCCACGCAGGAGATGTTCGACCTGATCAAGACCAATGTCGGCAAGGCCGGCATTATCGGTCGCCTGGTGACGCAGGATCAGACCGGCGCGATGGTCAACGCCGAGCTTCTGGAATTCGATCCGGTGACCGGCGAAAAGCTCGATTATCGCAAGGTGTCGCATCAGCTAGAAGAGATCCGTAAGACCTACGAAACCGAGAACATCAAGATTCATGTGATCGGTTTCGCCAAGGTCGTTGGCGATGTCACCGACGCAACGCTGGAAGTGGTCGGGTTCTTCCTGCTGACATTGTTGATGACCATGGTCTTGCTGTGGCTCTACACCGGCTCGTTCAAGCTCGCGGTGTTGCCCCTGGTCTGCTCCGTTGTCGCGGTGATCTGGGAGTTCGGCCTGCTGCGATTGTTTGGCTACGGCCTGGATCCCTTCGCGATTCTGGTGCCGTTCCTCGTGCTGTCGGTCTCCGTTTCGCACGGCGTGCAGTACGCCAATGCCTGGGTGGGCGAGGTCGCTCACAACGGGCGCAATAGTTTTGACGCCTCGCTGGAAACCTTCCGGCGTTTGGCTATCCCCGGCACGACAGCGTTGATCACGGACGTTGCGGGTTTCGCGACGATTTACCTGATCCCCATCGACATCATCCGCGAGATGTCCCTGAACGCGGCATTCGGCGTGGCTGCGATCATCGTGACGAACAAGGTGATGATGCCGATCTGGCTGACCTGGATCAAAATCGGCGACATCGACTCGTTCAAGCGGAAGCAGGCCGTACGGGATCGCTTTGGCGACGGCCTCTGGCGGCTGATGGCGAAGAACACGCGGCGGACGCCAGCGATCGTCACGTTGCTGATTTGCTCGATCCTGCTCGGCTGGTCGCTCTGGAAGTACGAGGACCTGCAGGTAGGCGACTCACAATCCGGTGTGCCTGAGCTGCGGCCTGACTCGCGTTACAACCAGGATTCGCGTGCGATTGTCGATAACTTCTCGATTGGGGTCGACATTCTCAAGGTGATTGCGGAAACGGCCCCCGAAGCCTGTATTCGTTACGAGCAGATGGAAACCATCGACCGGTTCGCCTGGGAGATGAGCAACCTGACCGACGAAGTGCAATCGGTGATCTCCTTGCCGCAGGTCGCCAAGATCATCAATGCGGGATGGAACGAAGGATCGCTGGCTTGGCGTGTGCTCCCTCGCAACCGCTACGTGATCGTGCAGGCGATTACGCCGGTTGATACGTCGTCCGGCTTGCTGAATCCGGATTGCTCTGCGATGCCGGTGTTGATCTTCACCAAGGATCACAAGGCCACGACGATTCACACGATTACTGATGCGGTGAAGGCGTTTAACGTATCCAATCGCGCAGCCTTCTATGAAGAGCACCCGGACGTCTCTGAGGACTATTGCGCCGAAAAGTCGGCTAAGCGTGATGAACTGGGCCGGCTGCGGCTGGAGCGGGACAATCTCGCAGCGCTGCAAACGGCGGAGCCAGATGCCACCCGTGCCGAGGAACTCGAGCAGATCAATCGGCGCTACAGCGAAGTCGAAGATGAGTTTGGTGCGCTAGAGGAATTCTGCCCCGTGAACTTTGCCCTGGCGTCCGGGAATGTCGGGGTGATGGCGGCGACGAACGAAGTCGTCGAGGCGCAGGAGATCCAGGTGGTGTTCTGGGTCTATGTGGTCGTCGTCGTATTCCTTTGGCTATCGTTCCGCTCGTTCTCTGGCGTGCTCTGCGTGGTGCTGCCATTGTCGCTGGTCTCGGTCATGGCGTATGCCGTCATGGCGTCGCTGGGCATCGGGCTCAAGGTGGCGACGCTGCCAGTGGTGGCCCTGGCTGTCGGTATCGGTGTTGACTACGGCATCTACGTTTACAGCCAGCTAGCCGATGGCGTGAACCGTGGGCACTCCCTGGAAGAGGCGTTTTATCGAACTCTCCGGCAGACCGGCAAGGCCGTGGTATTCACGGGCGTCGCATTGGGTCTGGGCGTCGGAACCTGGCTGTTCTCCGCGCTGCAGTTCCAGGCAGACATGGGGATACTGCTGGTGTTCATGTTCACCGCGAACATGTTTGGCGCCATTCTGGTTATGCCGGCATTGGCCCATTTCCTGGTGACCAAGGAAAGCGCCGCCAAGACGGGGCTGTCAGGCCACTAGCGCTTGCTAGGCCGGTCCGGTGCGTAGCACGCGGACTGGCCCCCGCCGTGAAGGCGACTTTTAGCCCGGCGTCCGGTGCAATGGGCAGGGCGTGGATGTGAGCGTATCGTCATCCAGGCACAGGGCAGTCAGCGATCCGCCCCAGACACAGCCGGTGTCGAGTCCGATCACGTTGTGTTCCGGCCAGCGAACCGTGCCGAGTGTCGACCAGTGACCGAACACGATTCGTGTGTCGCGACTCTGCCGGCTGGCTAACTGGAACCAGGGAGTGGCATCCCGATTGTCCTGCGGGGCTCCCTTGGCGTCGAAGTCCAGCGCGCCGTCGGATGAGCAATACCGCATCCGGGTGAAGCAATTGACGATGAATCGCCAGCGCTCCATGCCGGTCAGGCGATCGGCCCATTGCTGAGGCTCATTGCCATACATCTGCCGCAAGAATTCCTTGCGCTCCTGTCCGGCCAGCTGCCGCTGAATTTCGTCCGAGTAGGCCAGCGCATCGTCGACCGCCCAGCTGACGTGAAGCCCGGCATGCACGATCAAGGTTTCAAACTGGGGCAGCCGCACGGCCAGTGGCCGCGTTGCAATCCAATCCAGCAGTTCATCGGCGTCCGGCGCGCGCAAGATCGGGTGCAGATCCGGCTGCGGCTTCGGTGCGACGCCTGCAGCCTCTGCGAGCAGATGAAGATCATGATTGCCCAGCACGCAGTCCACGCTGTCGCGCAGCGCGTAGACCGCCCGCAACGTGCGTAGTGAATCTGGTCCGCGGTTGACGAGATCGCCGGCTACCCAGAGCTTGTCTGCCGCCGGATCGAACGCGATTAAGTCCAGCAAGCGTGAGAAGTCGTCGTGGCAGCCCTGTAGGTCTCCCACTATCCAATGTCGCATGGCGTGTTGTCCGCCTCCGTGGTCGGTCATGTCGAAGCGCCGACGAGCGGTGCTGGTGAATCCCCCCGCCGTCGTTGCGGTCCAGCCGCAGGGTGTTAACAATAGCGTGACAAAAAATACTCTCGCCCGAACGAGAAGGACTACGCGATGCTCACGTACTTGGTGACGCTCTACAAACTCTGGCGTGACGACGAAGCCGCAACAGCCGTGGAATATGGCTTAGTAATCGGGCTGATTGCCGTTGCGCTCATCGTAATTCTCGGATCATTGGGCGATGGCCTGGAGAACCTGTTCCGGGATGCCTGCGACCAGGTCGTTGAAGGGGGCTGCTCGTCGGAATAGTGCGATCTTGATCGGGTTCGCCCTGGCGCTGGCCTGGGCCGTGTGGGCGGGCTGCATCGGCGCTCTGGACGTCCGTAGCCGACGTGTGTCCAATCGGTGGTTCGTCGGAGCGCTTCCTCTCGCGCTAGGAACCTTGTGGCATCGTCATCCCTCGATCAACCTGGCGTTGCTGATGGGTGGCGCTGGGCTGACGGTCGCGCTCGCGTTGAACCTGCCGGCGTGGTTGCGCGGTTGGACGGGGGGCGCGGACGTCAAGGCCTATGCCCTCGTCGGCCTTGGCTTCGGAGCATGGCATTTGCTGGAAATATTTCTCGCAACGTCGCTATTGTTCGGTTTGGCTGCATTGGCCTTCTGGCTGCGCGGTGGGGTTAAACCCAAGCGGTTGGCGATGTTGCCCGCCCTCGGTATCAGCCTGTGTGCTTGGCTCGTCTCGGGGCCGTGGTGGTGGGGAGATAAGCTGTTTTGACTAGACCGGCTCGACAACTCGATTCTTGTAATCGATCCCGACAGCGAGGGGCGACGGCGCTGGAGTTCGCGTTCGTCTTTCCGCTGCTGTTTCTGTTGATGTACGGCATCTTGGTCTACGCCTATATCTTCCTGCTCACCGAATCGTTGACCTTTGTGGCGCAAGAAGCCGCTGAGTCCGCCGTCGCAGTCGACCCTGTAAACAACGAGAACTATGAGTCGCAAGTGCAACAACGTGCACAACAAACGGCTTCGACCCTGCTAGAGTGGCTGCCGGGCGATCAGCGGGAATTGGTCGTCGGATCGAGCGGGGAACTTGTTGACGTTGCGCTGGTTCCCCAGGGTGGTCAGCGGTTTGTGCGGGTTCGTCTTGAGTTCGTGATCTCGGACTTATTCCCGTCAATAACCCTACCCCTGGTCGGGCAGGCCCCGCCGATGCCAGAGGTGCTGCGGGCGGAGGCCTCAGCGCTTGTGGATGCGGCACGAGCCGAACCGGGAGACAGTTGATCGTGGCCCGCAGCTTTGGCGGGTGATTCGATCGCGGCGTAGTGGAGTACGAAAGACGTGAGCAGGGGAGAGCGGCGTGAGTAGTTCAGCGATGAAGGTCCTGGCCATTGTCATGCTGGTCATCGCAGGCATCGCCGGTGTGATCGCTTATCGCATGAGCGTGGAATACGCGCGGACGCCGGAGCCGCTGCCGGACGCCACCGAGGCTGAAGAAGTGATCCCGACCACGCTCGTGGTCGTTGCATTGAAGCCGTTGGCCGCAAACGCACAGATCCAGCGTGACGATGTGGCGCTAACGCCTGTCACGATCGCTCCACAGCGATACTTCGCCAATGCGGATGACGTGGTGGGACGAGTTCCACTGGTCGATATCGATGCCGGAGCACCGGTCACACCGCGCTATTTCCGCGACGCCAATGTGCTCGCGCGCATTATTCCCGCAGGCAGCAAGGCCATGTCGCTGCAAATTGACGAGGTCGTGGCAGTGGGCGGTTTCGTACGCCCGGGGGATACGGTCGACGTGTTGGTTTTCCTGCGCGGATCGGGTGGTGACGATGCGCAGGCCAGAACGCTGCTACGAGAAGCGCTGATTCTTGGCTACGAGGAACGGGTCATCGACCGGCCGCAGGGGGTGGAGGACACCTCTGGAAACCGGCGCCAACGCATTCGCACCGCTGTAGTGGCAGTTCCCGACAACGACGTTACGCGGGTCATGTTGGGTGCCAGTCTGGGTGAAATTCGCCTGGCCTTGCATGGGCAAGTCGACGCAGATTCCAGCAGCGGCTCCGCCGGATTGCCGCTGGCGCAGACCACGACAACGCGGGCAGCGGTGTCGGACGACGTCGTTACCCGGGAAGAGTTGATCGGTATCGAGAAGAAGAAGCCCGCGACAGAGGCGCGGACGCAGGTGCCGGTCTACGTCTACAAGGCGAACGAATTGGAGTCCGTCCGACCATGAGTGTCACCGAAAAATGGTTGCCCCGGTGGGTCGTGGGCCTGGGGTTGGTTGTTCTGCTGGCTGGGCCCGCCCTGGCGTACCTGCCCAAGGACCATGTTCTTCTGGTCGAGAAGGGGACGCACCAGCTGTTGCGGCAACCCTCCGAGATTGAGCGTGTGGCGGTGGGCGACCCAAGCGTGGCAGACGTCAACGTGATTAACCGCCGCGAGGTCCTGGTCACCGGCAAGTCGCTGGGCATCACCAGTCTGATGGTCTGGGGCAAGAACGCCGGCGTGCCGCGTGAATACCGTGTGTCCGTTCGCGAAGCCTCCGACCCGACGCAGAGCCTGCCCGCCGATCCGGACATGGGCCGGGCTAAGATCGTGCCGGGTAAGGGGTTGTCCGGGGAATTGCCCAGTTTGGCCGCGCATCAGCGGGCCAGGGCGAAGAGCGCCGGCTCGGGAGACAATCCCACGATCGACGCTTCTACCGTCGCGATCGAAACGCAGGTGCACGCGGCCATCAAGATCGTTGAAGTGAGTCGCACGACGCTGAAGCAGTTCGGTTTTAACTTCATCAAGAATTCGCTTAACACGACCGTGACCGTGTCGCCCCCCGGCACGCTGGGCTCCATCGTGCAGAACAACGAGTTGGGTAACTTCGAGCTGAGTTCAAATTCCGGATTCCGCGCCGTGCAGGATGCCTTCCAACTCGCCATCGGCGATGCGACGAACAGCGTGCTCGGCGTGATTAGCCTGCTCGAGCGTCGTGGCTTGGCTCGCACGTTGGCTGAACCCAGCTTGGTGGCCGCTAGTGGGCAGCAGGCCAGCTTCCTGGCGGGCGGCGAGTTTCCGATTCCCGTGGTCCAGGGCAATAGCAATGCGGTGTCCGTGGAGTTCAAGGAATTTGGTGTGCGGCTGACGATCAGCCCCACGGTGTTGTCAGCCGATCGCATCGCGCTGAAGGTGGCGCCTGAGGTCAGCGAACTGGATTTCAATTCCGGCTTTCAATCCGGTGGGGTCGCGGTACCGGGTCTGGCCGTCCGTCGCACCGACACGACGATCGAGCTCGGCGATGGAGAGAGTTTCGTCATCAGCGGCCTGATCAGCAATCGGTTGCAATCGAGTGTGGACAAGATTCCGTTTCTGGGCGATGTGCCAATTCTGGGGGCGTTTTTTCGCAGCAGTCAGTACACCCGGGACGAGCGCGAACTCATCATGGTGGTGACACCGACCATTGTGCGCCCCTTGGCGGCGGGCGCGCGTACCCCCGCATTGCCCGGCGCGGAACTGGATGGATACAAGCCCAGCTTTGGCGAATTGTTGCTGTTGGAAAAAGGCCGGTTCGGAAGCGGCTCCGGATTCTCCGAGTAACGATGGCCATGAAAACACAAGCCATTCTTGTCGCGACCGACCCGGTCTACGCACATTGGTTAAGCGAGGCCCTGGGCGGTGGTGTCGAGGTGCACTTGGTGCGCGGTCTCGCGTCGATGCCGGACGTCGGCCGTGTCGGTCTGGCGTTCGTGGAAGTCGATCCGGAGAACCCCGGCACTGGTGCGCAGCAGGTCGATCAGCTGCTTGCACGCCACCCCGACGTGCCGGTGTTTGCGGTGGGCGCGGAGTCGTCATCCGAGGCGGTGCTAACCGCCGTGCGGGCCGGGGCGCGTGATTACTTCGTTCTCAATAAGGACAACGACAACCTGGCCGGGCTGGTGGGCAAGGTCCTCCGGCGGTCATCGGCGGGCGCTCGAGGCAATGATCAGGCTCGCCTGTACAGTTTGGTGAGCGCCGCGCCCAGCGATGGTGTCGCATTTCTCGGAGGGCATCTGGCACTTGCCTTGGCAGACCGCGCACCGCCGGGCGAGCGTGTTCTGCTGATCGACCTCGCCAGCCCCGTCGGTGCGTCGCTGGTGTACTTCAATGTCAATCAAACCTATACGCTGCTAGACGCGTTGCACGACGTTTATCGATGCGATCAAACCTTGATCGATACCGCATTCTCGCGTCACGAAAGTGGGTTGTATGTATTGTCGCTGAGCGAGGAAACACTGGGATTTCCGTCGCTGGATCAGCAGAGCCTGATCGCGTTGCTGGAAACGCTGCGGCTGCATTTCGGCGCGATTGTTTTTGCGGTTGATGCACACATGGCCGTGCCGACGCTGAGCGCAGTGATCACCCAGTCCACGCGTTCATTGTTGGTCACGGATCAATCCATTCTGCGCAGCCGCCAGAACAAGACACTGTTGCAGGGCCTGCGTGTCGAGGCCTGTGCGTTGGATCGTATGGGCCTGATCATCGAGAACTATCGATCGCGGCTGGGTTTGACGGCCGACAATCTGGCCGAACTGCTCGACGTGCCGGTGTACGCGACGCTCGGCGGACAGCCGGCGCAACGCATCCAGGCCATGAATGCGGGTGAATCTCTATTTTCCCTCGCACCGCGTGATGCTTACGCCCGTGGTGTGCTGGATCTGACGGATCGTCTGGAGCGTTCCGGCGAAGCCGGCGACCTACTGGCTGCAGCAGGCAGTAGTTGGGCCTCACGCCTGTTCGCGGGCTGATGTGCGAATGGCCGCGCAGGAAGAACAGCGGTTCCGACTCTCGGAGCAGTATCAGTCACTGAAGTCGGCGCTTCATCGGCACCTGATCGATCTGATTGACGAGCGGAATCTGGATATCGACGCGATGTCCTACGCGCAGGTTCGGCAGCTGTGTCTGGAGCAGGTTCGGCGTTACGTCGTCGACCACAAGCTGCCGGTGAACCAGCGTGAGGTGGAGATTCTCTCAACCGATGCGCGCCACGAATTGATCGGCTACGGGCCGATCCAAGACCTGGTTGATGACGACGATATCGACGACATCGTCGTCAACGGTCCGGGCCAGGTTTTCGTCGAGCGCGCCGGTCGGCTGGAAGAAGTCGCGCTGCGGTTCATGGACGATGCCCATGTGGTGCGCGTGATCCAGCGGATTCTTGCTCCGCTCGGTCGCCGCGTCGATGAATCGACACCGATGGTTGATGCGCGGCTGCCTGATGGCTCGCGAGTCAATGCCATCATTCCGCCGATTGCCCTGAACGGCCCTTGCGTGTCCATTCGAAAATTTCGCAAGCGACCGTTGACCAGTGACGAGTTACGCCACAACGGCACATTGAATGCCGAATTGCTCGAGTACTTGCAACTGCGGGTGCGGAACCGCGCCAACTTGCTCGTGGTCGGCGGCACGGGGTCCGGCAAGACCACCTTGCTTAATCTGTTGTCGTCATGGATACCGAATGCCGAGCGAGTCGTGACCATCGAGGACGCGGCGGAGCTGCGTCTTGATCACGCCCATACCGTGCGCTTGGAGTCGCGCCCGCCCAACTTGGAAGGGGAGCGGGCGATTACTACCCGTGATCTCGTGCGCAATGCGTTGCGCATGCGGCCGGACCGCATCATCGTCGGCG
Organism: Abyssibacter sp.; assembly: GCA_023146115.1. GTDB lineage: Bacteria > Pseudomonadota > Gammaproteobacteria > Nevskiales > OUC007 > Abyssibacter. Next base: position 113,349 of record JAGLCS010000086.1, read on the forward strand.
AGGTTCGCGGTGACGAGGTGCTGGACATGCTTCAGGCGATGAATACCGGGCATGACGGCTCGATGACGACCCTGCACGCCAATGGCTGCCAGGACGCCATTCACCGCCTCGAGTTGCTGGCCGGGTTCGCGGGATTCACCGGCAGCGAAGTGACCCTGCGGGGGCAGGTTGTCAGCGCCATTGATCTGATGGTTCACGTGTCGCGAATGCCGTCGGGCGAACGCCGCGTGCTGTCTGTCACCGAGATCGAGGGCATGCGTGGCACGGATGTCCAGCTGGCGGATGTCTTCCGTTTCGACCTTGACCGCCAGCAGCACGTTGACGTGCGCAGTCAGGCCCATTGATGGTGGTCGTGATTGGCATCGTCGTCGCCCTAGTCGCAATCGCGGGAGCCCTGTGGTTGCTCGCCTCCGCGCGCCAGCGCGAGGAGCGCGAAGACGTGCTGCTGCGCCTGCGGGCCATCGGTGGCGGGGCGGGCGACGTGCATGTGCGTCGTATCAAGACCTCGGATATCCGCAATCCCCTGGTGCGCGTATTGACCCACCAGTTCTGGCGGGCCGGGTTGCAGGCCGATCCCGGCCGAGTTCGCAATATGCTCTTGATCGCGCTCGGCGTGGCGGCGCTGGCCGCGATCATCGGTGGGTTGCTGGTGGCGGTCTTGCTCGTCGCTGTCGCGTTGCTGGCCCTCTACGCATTTCTGTCGCGGCGATCCGTGGCTCGGCGCGCGGCCATTCTTGAGCAGTTACCTGATTTTCTCGATCAGATACTTCGTGCCCTGTCGGCCGGTAATTCGTTGGAGGAGTCCCTGGCGGAAGCGGCGCGCGAGGCGCGTGAGCCCGTGCGCGATGTCTTCATGACCGTTAGCCGTCAGGTTCGACTGGGCGCGCCGGTCGAAGAAGCATTGGCGCGCCAGGGAGAGATTCACGAGATCAGCGATCTGCATGTGCTGGCGATGGCTGCGAGTGTGAACCGACAGTACGGCGGCAGTCTGCGCCGCATTCTCAAGAGCTTGATCCATGCCATTCGCAGCCGCGATTCGGCGGCCCGGGAGTTGCGGGCGTTGACGGCAGAAACCCGCTTGTCGGCAGCGGCACTCGTGTTCATCACGGTCGGGCTTACGGTTTATGTGCTGACTCAGAATCCGGACTATTACCGCGAGATGTGGGGGCAGATCGGCACCCGCTTGATGTTGTTGGCCTCGGTGTTGCTTCAGGCGGTCGGGATCGTCGTGATCTACTCCATGGTCCGTTCTTCGCAGGACGCCGGCTGATGTTTCCGGTCGTGGTTGCCTTGGCCGTTGCCTTGTTTCTGGTGGGCTGCGCCTTGCTGTTGCTCGGTGCGCTGGCTGGCCGCCGCACACAGCGGTTGGAAGCTCGCGTCACCGGCCTGAAGATGGTCGGTGACGACGTCGAAGGCTACGGAGCCGTTGTGTCACGCATGGCTTTGGCGGGGCGCCGGGTTGAGCAATGGATGGACACCCAGGATGAGACGGCGCGCCTGTTTGTCCAGGCGGGGTGGCGAACGCCGCAGTCCCGCGTCGCGTTCTACGCCACACAGGCAGCGCTGCCGGTGCTGGCGGTGATCGGAGCGTTCGTCCTGTGGCTGGGGGGCGCCGGATGGTCGATCACGCAGTTTGCGATGGCATTGTTTGTTGCCCTGGCCATCGCCCTTCTATTGCCCAAGCAGCTGCTCAAGTCGGTGGCTCAGCGCCGTTGTCGTGCGATTCGTCATGAAGTGCCGATGTTCATCCACCTGCTCATGCTGTTGTTCGAGGCGGGTCTATCAACGCGTCAAGCCTTGCAAAGCCTGATTCGCGAAGCGCGAGGGGTGTTGCCGGTCTTAAACGACGAAATGCAGCTCGTGCTGCGGCAGATCGAAGCCGGAGGGGATACGGCACAGGTGCTCAAGCAGCTGGGTGCTGCCCTGGATGTGGGCGAGCTGGAAACGGTGCTGTCGATTCTGCGACAGGCCGACCGCTACGGCGGGGAGCTGCGCGAGCCACTGGCCGAGGCCCTGACCGTGATGGAAGAGCGGCGTGTCTTCGAGATGCGGGAAGCGGTGAACCGGCTGTCGGGCCGCATGACCGTGGTTATGGTCCTGTGCTTTCTTCCCGCCCTGCTGATCTTTGTCGCGGGTCCGCCGTTCGTGTCGATTTTTCGGGTGCTGGGAGCTACGCAGTGAAAGCCGGCTGTCGCGTTGCTGGGGTTTGCGTGCTGGTCGGCGTTCTTGGTGCTTGCCAGACTCCGCCCAAAACACCGGAGGATGCCGTCCGTGCTGCCAACCAGCAGGACACCGAGGAGGTGCATACAGAGCTCGTTCGGCAGATGATCGCGCAGCGCAAGTTCTACGCGGCCCGCGCCCACCTTGACGCGCTCGCCCTGGAGTACGGCGAAACCCCGGAAATTCTCCTGCTCCAGGCAGACTGCATGCGACATCTCGGCGAGGTCCCGCAGGCTCGCGCTATTTACCAGACGCTACTGGATGGGCCTTACGGTGCTGAGGCCGCGCACGGCATGGGGTTATTACTGGCCGGCGATCACCTCGATATCGCGCTCGGCTACCTGGAACGTGCCGTCAATCTGAGGCCCACACAGGCGACGACACGGAACGACCTGGGATATGCGATGATATTGGCGGGTCAGTATGACAATGCGTTTCGTCAGCTGGCTACGGCGATGGAATTGGCTCCGGCCGATCAACGTGCGCCGCGGAACATGATTCTGCTGCATTACGTGGTCGGCAACCGGGAGCAGGCCGATTCCTTGGCCGACGACAATGGCGTTCCTGAGGCGGAGCGCGCTCGTTTGCAAGAGCAGGCGGCTCGTCTCGTGGCCTCACAACATGGGGGCCTGGGTGGCTCATAAGCAGGAGGGCAGTATGAAAACTGTTCCAATGGTCATGACAGTGGGCGGGCTGCTGCTGGCATCGGCTGCGCTTGCGGCCCCTCCGTCGCCGGGCGATGGCGAAGGCACACGGGCGTGGCTGGAGCTGCAGGCCTCGGGTCGTGCTGCCTCCAAGGCCGAACGGCCGATGGATGGCGATGCGGCCGATCGTGTCTATCAACGCTATCTCGACAGTTTTTCTCACCCGATTCCGGTTCAGTTCCCCCGTGAGCAGTTCGCACCGGAGGGGAGTGGGTCGTGACGCTGTGGCGGCGTCAACGCGGCGCTGCAGCAGTTTTTGCAGCGTTGGCGACCGTGGCTGCGGTCTCGGCGTTCAGCCTCGTGTTTCATGCCGCGCAGCTTTATCTTGCCAAACGTGACCTTCAACGGCTGGCCAACATGGCAGCCATGGATGCCGCGATGATGGTCGGCGGCTGTTTGGACGGGCGTGTGACCGATTACGCGGCCCTAGCCGACGAGCAGGCTCGGTTGTCCTTGCTCCGCAATGGTGACGCCAGCGCCCAGGACTGGCTGGAAGACGGCGAAGTGGTGATTGGGGAGTTGCGACGTGAGGGCGGACTTCGATCGGTATCGACGCCGCGACAGCTTGGCAATTCGCCTGCCGTCCGGGTCACGTTGAGTCGGCCACAACCCAATTTTCTGACTCAGGCCTTCGGTGCGAAGAGCAGCGCACGGCTGGTCGCCAGCGCCAGTGCCATCGCAGGGCCCGAAGTGGCTCCATTCGTTGGGAGCTACATCGCCAACTTCGACACGGGCGAGACATCGACGATCGGTCATTCGATTTATTCGACCATGCTTGGCGGTGGGTCTCGGCTTGAGCTGAGTGTCGCCGGGTACCAGGGGCTGTTCGACACCCAGGTCCAACTCGGCGCGCTGATGGACGCCGGGGCGGGATTGCTGGACGGCGAAAACATCCTGACGTCGAACGTCGAGTTGCCACTGGGTGATTTCATCGTTCTGCTGTACGAATCAGCGCTTGGTGACCTGCCACCCTACGTCGACGAAACGCTTCGGGTTCTGTCGGTGAGCCTCGATCCGGGCCTCACCATCGTGCCCAGCGAGATCTTCGATATCGTCGGTGACCCGAACCTGATTGACGATCAGTTGTTCGTCAATCTTGGCAATTTGGTGGAAACGGCGGGGCTTGTGGTGAACGCCGTCGTGCCCATCGATCTGGCGCCGATCCTGGATCTTCCGGGCGTGGCGACCGTTATACCGACGGTTACCGTGATTGACCCGGGTTCTGTGGCCATCGGGGGTGAGGCGTTTTCCGAAGAGGGTGAACCGCTGACGCGGGCTCATACCGCACAGATAACCGTCGATGCGCGGCTATCCCTGCTTGGCGCTACCCCGGCGACGGCATTGCTCCACGTCGACGTGCACGCGGCACTGGCGGAGGCCTCGGCAGCCGTGACCGATATCCGCTGCGCGTCGACGGCGACGCCGTACCACGAGATCGACGTAGAAACGGTGTCGTCGCTTGCCGCGCTCGAAATTCGGCAGCTGACGCTTAATTTGCCACGGCTGCTGGGCGGTGCTCGAAACCTTGGCGGCGGCGTGGTTCAGGTCGCTTCCCAAAGCCGTACCCCGCTGACCTTTGGCGGGGCGGGTGTGGAGTTTCCCCAGACATTATCGGCACCGGCGGTCAGCGATGATCTGGCGCCGGCCTTGGTCGACGCGGTGCGTGGCATCTTGCTTCAAGCCGATCTGCCGTTGGTGCCTGCGCCGCTGGATTCTGCGCTGGATGACTTCCTCGCCACACTGTTGCGGGACCTCAGCGAACCCGCAGTAGCCAACGCTCTTTCCGACGCATTCAGCGGGCTGGGTATCAAGGTTGCCGGAGCCGATGTGACGATCGAGTCGGTTTCCGTCAAGCGCCCGACGCTGTTAACCCATCAACGCGGCGCTTGACGTCGAGCACGTTGAGCAACGACCCACGGGGGCAACGGGGGTGAACAACGAAGGTCGGGGGAGCGTGTCTGTCGCGTGATGCCTTGGTTTCGTACCACGGCCATCGTCATGGCATTGGCGTTGTTTGCCGCCGTAACGCTCATGCTGGGTCAGCTTCGGCAGCTTCATCTCCAGCGTGAGATGGTCGCCGCTGCCAGCATTGAACTGGCAGCCTCTCGATTTAGTGAAGCGTTGGCCAGCGGGGAGTTTGCGAAGATCTCCGCAAGCACGGCGGCCCTGGTCTCGGGGCAGGGCAGCCCAATTCTTCGTGCACAAGTCATTGATATTCGCGGTCGCGAGTTAGCCGTTGCCAGTCGGGCGACGCTTCCCTTGCCGTCATGGTTGCCGGCTCGTTGGGGGGCGGCGGCCCAAGGTCAGGTCATTGACTGGTTCGGTGCTGAGCGCCGGGTGCGCCTGGTCAGTAACGGAACCGGCCTCGGCTATCTGACGGTTGCAAGCCCGGACACGGTCTGGTGGCCGCCGGGCGATGGGGCGCTGCGACCTGCCTACATTCGCGCGCTGGTGGCACTGGTGGTCTCCTGCGCTGCCATGCTCTGGTTGCTGCTGGCGGCTGCAGCCCCTCCGATACGCGGACGGCGCCCGGTTTCAGGCGCGCCCCGCCCCGTTCGAACGCCCGAGCAGGCCACCTTAGACGGTGCCCAACGTCGCATGGGGCGCTGGTTTGAATTGATGGGTTATGCGGTCGTGGTCACGGACCCCAAGTTTCGCGTCCGCTGGATGAACGCACAGGCGAGTCGCCTGACGGGTTGGTCTCACGATGACGCGTTGCAGCAGTTGGTGTACTCCGTGTTCTGCGTCGATACGGACAACAGCGAATTCGAGATGACGCCAGCCGAGCAGGCGTTGCGGGAGCAACATGATATTGCGCCGCAGTCGATGGGCATTATCGACCGTCAGGGGTTTTCGCATACGGTGTCGGCGGGTGCCGCGCGATTGACCCGAGGCAATTCGGTCATCGGGAGCTTGCTGTTCTTCAAGGACACGGCCCGCCTGGCTGCTACGCACAGCACACTGGAACACGAGCTGAAGCAGTCGCGAGCCATTCTCGCCCGATTGGCAGACGGCGTGATTACGCTGAGCGGCGCGGGTTCCGTCGTGTATGCCAACGCGCACGCTGCGCGTCTGTTTGGCTACACCGAGGCCGAAATGCCCGGGGTTTCGCTGAGCAAGCTGCTCCCTGTCCCGTTTCTCAACGCACCCGACACGCGCCTGGACGATTACGTCGGCGGTGACGACGGCCAGCGGCCCAAGGTGGTCGGTTGGCGCAAGGACGCCACGACGTTTCCTGTGCACCTGATCGTGAACCGTCTGCCGGCTGACGGCGAGGCGCGGTACCTGCTGACGCTGCGAGATCGTAGCCATGAAGCCTCCGAGGTGAACCTGTCGCAACGGCTGGGACGCCTGTTCGATAGCGCAGGCGAAGAGGTGTATCTGTTTGACGCGCAGACGCTGTACTTCCTGGACGCCAACCGAGGCGCGCTGGATATGCTCGGTTACGATCGCGAGCGGCTGTTGCGGATGACCCCCCTCGATCTGGCGCCAGAACTGGAGGAGGCCGAGTTTCATGACCGTCTGGCCCAGCTTCGCGCAGGGGGGCTGGAGTCCGTGACCTACCAGACCGATCATCGCCGTGCGGACGGCGGCAGTTACCCGGTGGAGATCACGCTGTCATATTCACAGCGTGAGCAGCCGCCGGTGTTCCTCGCCATTGCGGAAGAAATCACCGCGCGGCGAGAGGCGGAAGCCCGCCTGGAATTCATCGCGCACCATGATGTGCTCACCGAGTTACCCAATCGGCTGCTATTCATGGACCGCCTGGAGCAGGGGATGCACCGCAGCGACCGGACGGGTCGTTTGCTGGCGTTGGTGTTCGTCGATCTGGACTTGTTCAAGCGCGTCAATGACACGCTGGGACATGAGGTCGGTGACGGTCTGCTCAAAGCGGTGGGCCAGCGCTTGCTCGAAGGTGTGAGGATGACCGACACCGTCGCTCGCCTCGCAGGCGACGAGTTCACCCTGCTGCTCAATGGCGTGGTCGATCGCGCAGATGTAGAGCGCATCGCGAGCAAGCTGCTGCAGCTATTCGAGGCGCCGTTCCAGATCGACCAACACGAGATCACCATCGGCATTAGCATGGGCATCTCCATCTACCCGATGGATCATGTCGATTCGCAATCGCTGCTGCGTCATGCTGACGAGGCCATGTATGCCGTCAAGCGTGCCGGGCGGGGTAATTACCGGATCTACGACGCCGAGATCACGCCGGATGCCCAACGCACGCTGCATATCGATCAGGTGTTGCGCAACGCCATCGCGCTCGACGAACTTCAGATCGTCGCCCGGCCCGTCGTGCATACGGAGTCGCGCCGTCTGGGTGCTGTTCACGTGCGGGTGGAATGGTCGCCGCCTGACATTGGACCGGTCGATCAAACGGCACTCTACGAAGCGGCACAGCGGACCGGGGTATTGGAGCAACTCGAGCTTCGTGTGCTCCGGGGCGCTTGTGAACTCTATCAGTCGCTGCCCGATACGGAGCGCCAGGGCGAATGGCCGTTTCTGGTCGCGTTGTCGACCTGGCAGCTTCGGCGGCGCGACTTCGCAATCAAGGTTGCCGACCTGCTGACCCGCTACGACATGCCGGGTCATCGGCTGGTGCTCGGGCTGGAAGAGGGCGGCTTGCTGGATGTATTGGAAGGCGCGACGGCCGGTTTCACGGTGCTGCGCGACAACGGTGTTGAGTTCGACATTCTTGAATTCGGGGCCGGCTACCAGCGCCTGGGGCGGATGGCGCAGTGTCCGATTCGTTTTGCCACCATCCCGGCGGCGGTTGTCCGCACCTTGGGGCAGGCGGATTCGCAGGCGACGCTTAAGACCCTGGTGGCCACTGCGAACGGTTTAGGGGCTCAGGTCATCGCGGCTGGAGTCGGCCAGTCGCAATCGATGGATAGCCTCGCCAGGGCAGGCGTTGACTACGTGGCCGGTCCTGCGGTCGCAAGGCCGGTGGGCGTGGAGGCCTTTGCCGAGATGGTGCGCTCCACGCGTTGATGGGGCCGCGCGATTAGTCCGTCGGCAAATGGACGGCGAGAATGTCGCAGGTGGCCGAGTGCAGAACCCGGTCCTCGGTGCGGCTGAACAAGACGCCGAGACCGTGTCGCTCATGGTTGCCGATCACGATCAGGTCAGCGCCCTGCTCGCGCGCGGTTTCGACGATTTCGTCCTGGGTCGCGCCCACCCGTACGATCTGTTGGTGGGTCTCCACGCCGAGTTCATTGCAGAGTTCGGCAATGCGGGTCTCCGCCTGTTTCGCGAGTTCGTCCGTGACTTCCATCGGCGTTGGGGACAGCGTATCGCCCACTGGATCGAGCGGCAGATACTCCACAACATGCAGCACGCTGAGTTTGGCGTTGTGCATGGATGCGGCGAATGCGGCCCGGTGGAGCACGATATGACTGTGTTGACGCAGATCGACCGGAGCAAGAATGTGTTGGTATGCGCTCATGGGGTCTTCGTTCGTCAAGAGGACGGCAGACGTTATCGTGTTTGATTCTGGGCTGCCACTACACCGGCCAGCTGAGCGAACTGCGCTGGCGTGACCTGTTCAGGGCGAATTCCCGGGTCCACGTCGCAGGCCCCAATCTGCTCACGGGTCAGAACCGGCTTCAAGCCGTTGGCCAAAGTCTTGCGGCGGGCGGAGAAGGCCAGGCGCACGACCTGATCGAAGGCATCTCCCGGGGGAACGACAAAGTCAGGCGTACGGGGAATGAGCCGAACGACGGCGGAATCGACCTTCGGTGGCGGAGAAAACGCCCCGGGTGCCACGCGCAGGACCGACTGCGCC
>JAGLCS010000087.1 GCA_023146115.1 Abyssibacter sp.
TTCCACGTCGAGCAGGTCCCAGAGGGTGTCTTTCTCGGTGTGTTCCGGGCAGGCGGGGTAGCCGGGCGCCGGGCGTATGCCCTGGTATTTCTCGGCGATCAGGTCTTCGTTGCTGAGGCCTTCTTCGGGCTGGTAGCCCCAGTACTCGGTGCGAACGCGTTTATGCAGGTGTTCGGCAAAGGCCTCGGCCAGACGGTCGGCGAGGGCTTCGAGCATGATCGCGGAGTAGTCGTCGTGGGCGTCCTTGAAGCGCTGGACATGTGCCTCGATACCGTCGCCGGTGGTCACGGCGAAGCCGCCCACCCAGTCGGGTAGCCCGCTGTCGACCGGGGCGACGAAATCACCCAGGCAATGGTTGGGTACGCCGGGGCGATGTTCGGATTGCTGTCGCAGGTTCAGCAGGCGGGCGCGTTCGGTCTTGCGCTGGTCGTCGTAGACGATCACGTCGTCGCCGTCGGCATTGGCGGGGAAGAAGCCACAGATTCCATGGGCTTTGATCCAGCCTTCGTCGACGATTTTTTGCAGCATGGCCTGGGCGTCGTCGAACAGCTTGCGCGCCTCGGGGCCCTTGTTCGGGTCATTCAGAATCGCCGGGTACACGCCCTTCATCTCCCAGGAGATGAAAAACGGGGTCCAGTCAATGGTCTCGATGAGCTGGCCGATCGGGTAGTCGCGCAGCACGGTCACGCCGGGCTTGGCGGGTGCCGGTGGCGTGTAGCTCGACCAGTCGAACTCGAAGCGGTTGTCGCGGGCGGCGGCCAGTTTCTGCAGCTTTTGCCGTTTTTTGCCGGTGTGCCGTGCACGGATCTTGTCGTACTCGGCGGTGATGTCTGCGGCAAATGCGGCTTTATGTTCCGACAGCAGCTTGCTCGCGACGCCGACGGCGCGCGAGGCGTCCTTCACCCAGACCACCGGCTCGTCGTAGGCCTTGTCGATTTTGACGGAGGTGTGCGCGCGGGAGGTCGTGGCGCCGCCGATGAGCAGCGGCTGTTTCATGCCGCGCCGCTGCATTTCGCTGGCGACGTAGACCATCTCGTCCAGTGAAGGCGTAATCAATCCTGACAACCCGACGATGTCGGCATTCTCTTTCTGGGCGGCGTCGAGGATCTTGTCGGCGGACGCCATGACGCCCAGGTCGATCACATCGAAGTTGTTGCAGCCGAGGACCACACCGACAATGTTCTTGCCGATGTCATGCACGTCGCCCTTGACGGTGGCCAGCACGATCTTGCCGGCTGAGTCGCGGTCGCCGGCCTGTTTCTCGGCCTCGATGTACGGAATCAGGTGGGCCACGGCCTTTTTCATCACGCGGGCAGACTTGACCACCTGCGGCAGGAACATCTTGCCCGCGCCGAACAGGTCACCGACGACATTCATGCCGTCCATCAGCGGGCCTTCGATCACATGCAGTGGCCGTTCGGCCTTTTGCCGGCACTCTTCGGCATCCTCGACGGCGTAGGCGTCGATACCGCGAACCAGCGCATGTTCGAGGCGCTTTTCCACCGGCAGTTCACGCCAGGAGAGGTCTTCCTTCTTCTCCCTGGCCTTGCCGTCGCCGCGGAAGCGCTCGGCGGCATCCAGCAGGCGTTCGGTCGCGTCGTCGTGGCGGTTGAGAATCACGTCTTCGCAGAGCTCGCGTAGCTCGGGGGGCAGGTCGTCGTAGATATCGAGCTGGCCGGCGTTAACGATGCCCATGTCCATGCCGGCGGCGATGGCGTGGTACAGAAACACCGAGTGCATGGCGCGGCGCACGGGCTCGTTGCCCCGGAAGCTGAACGACACGTTCGACAGCCCGCCGGAGACATGCACGCCCGGCAGGGTGTCGCGAATGCGGCGCGTGGCGTTGATGAAGTCCACGGCGTAGTTGTTGTGTTCCTCGATTCCGGTCGCCACCGCGAAGATGTTCGGGTCGAAGATGATGTCCTCGGCGGGGAAGCCGACGGTTTCGGTCAGCAGCTTGTACGCACGGGTGCAGATCTCGACCTTGCGGTCCTCGGTGTCGGCCTGGCCGACTTCGTCGAAGGCCATGACGACCACGGCCGCGCCGTAGTCCATGCACAGCTGGGCCTGTTCGATGAACTTGTCCTCGCCTTCCTTCATCGAGATCGAGTTCACGATGCACTTGCCCTGGGCGCATTGCAGCCCGGCCTCGATCACCTCCCACTTGGAGCTGTCGATCATGATCGGCACGCGGGCGATGTCCGGCTCACCGGCGATCAGGTTCAAAAAGGTGCGCATGGCCTCCTTCGAGTCCAGCATGCCCTCATCCATGTTCACATCGATGATCTGGGCGCCGTTCTCGACCTGATCGCGCGCCACCTCCAATGCGGTGGCGTAGTCCGATTCCTTGATCAGGCGCTTGAAGCGCGCGGAGCCGGTGACATTGGTGCGTTCGCCGACGTTGACGAAAGTTGCGGTAGATTTCATAGCGTTTCGCGGCCGTTCAGGCGGCGACAGTAAACGGTTCAAGGCCCGACAGGCGCATGGCCGGGGCGTGTTCTGCAGGTTTGCGCGGGGCCTTGCCCGCTACGGCACCGGCGATGGCGCCGATGTGGTCCGGGGTGGAGCCGCAGCAGCCGCCAACCAGATTCACCAGACCGGAATCGGCCCATTCGCCGACGTATTCGGCCATGTCTTCGGGGTCGAGGTCGTATTCGCCGAACTCGTTCGGCAGGCCGGCATTGGGATAGGCCAGTGTGTAGCCCTCGGCAATGCGCGACATTTCGGCCACGTACTGGCGCAGGGCGTCGGGGCCCAGGGCGCAGTTCAAGCCAATGGCCAGCGGGCGGGCATGGCGCACCGAGTTGTAGAAGGCCTCGGTGGTCTGGCCGGACAGCGTGCGGCCAGAGGCGTCGGTAATCGTGCCCGAGATCAGCAGCGGCAGGTCGAGGCCGCGCTCCCGGACCACGCGCTTGCAGGCGAAGATCGCGGCCTTGGCGTTGAGCGTGTCGAAGATGGTTTCGATTAGCAGGCCGTGCACCCCGCCGTCGATCAGGCCGCCGGCCGCCTCGCTATAGGCCGTGACCAGTTCGTCGAACGTCACATTGCGCTTGCCGGGGTCGTTGACGTCCGGCGAGATTGACGCCGTGCGGTTGGTCGGGCCGATGGCACCGAGTACGAAGCGGGGCTTGTCGGCGGTGGACCGCGCATCGGCCGCTTCGCGCGCCAGCACCGCCGACACCTTGTTCAGCTCGTAGGCCAGCGATTCCATGGCGTAGTCCGCCTGGGCGATGGTGGTGGCCGAAAAGGTGTTGGTTTCGACGATGTCAGAGCCGGCATCCAGGTACTCGCCGTGGATCTCGCGAATGATGTCGGGCTGGCTCAGTGTCAGCAGGTCGTTGTTGCCCTTGACCTCGCGATCGAAGTCGGCGAATCGCTCGCCACGGTAGGCGGCCTCGTCGAGCTGGTAGCGCTGAATCATCGTGCCCATCGCGCCGTCCAGCACGAGAATGCGGTCTGCAAGGGCTTGTTTGAGGTCTGCCATGGTTTCCTCTACGGTTTGTTGTGCACTGCAACACTTCGCCGCGCGCAGTCAGCATATCTGCCTATCCGGATAGGCAGATGATACGCGCTGCGGCCCCGAATGTCAGGAGGCTCTATGTCCCGGACTGATTGGAACGACGAAGCCCGCACCCACCTCGGCCCGTTATGGGCGGCCATTCACGACATCCGCTTCCGGCAGGGTCTGGCCGCGCGGATGCTCACGCCTGTCTATGTGGTCTTTCTCGGCGGACTGGCGATCTTCTGCATCGCCACGGTGTCCGATGCCTTCACCAAATCGCTGCCATTGGGCCTGTTTTTTTTGCTGGTCGTCGGTCCGGCGTACTTTCTGGTCGGCACGGTGCTCACACGCGTGGTGCTGGAAACGATCCGGGCGATTATCCAGATTGCCGATGACATGCACCGCATCGCCGAGACGCATGACCGCGTTGCCGAGCTGTCACCGTGGAAGTCCCTGATGTCTGCCATCGGCCAGGAAGGGCGTTCACAATCCACGGATGGCAAGCATCGTTAAATCGCGGTGGGCGTTGTCGGCGGGTCTGATCATGGTGGCAGGGTCCGCGATGGCCAACGGGAGCTTCTCCCTGCCCTTTGACAGCGTGGCCGGTAGCGGAATGGCGTTCGCTGGCGTGGACGCCGACCGTGCCGATCCGGGCGCCCCGGCCCGTAACCCGGCGCTTTACGGTGCCACGAGCGCCACAACCCTGACCTTCGGCGGCCATCTGGCGCACTACTCCACCGAGTTCTCCGGTGCAGCCGAGCGCAGCGAAACCGATGGTTCGATGATCGACGGCGGACAGGGCGGCGATCCGGGACGGCTGGATTTGCCGCTGCCAGACATCGTCCTCTCGCATCGGCTCAATGAGCGCTGGGCGGTTGGGGTCAGCCTCAACGCGCCCTTTGGCATCACGCTGCGCTTTGATCCGGATTGGGTCGGGCGCTACCACGCGGTGGACACGGTGATCCGCGGCGTCGAGCTGGTCCCGGCGGTGGCCTGGCAGGCGCGGTCCTGGTTGCGGCTGGGCGCCGGGCTGCGGGCGCAGCTCTTCGATTCCGAGTTTTCCAATGCTGTCGATCTCGGCAGCTATGTCCAGCAGGCCGTCGTCGACGAGGTCGGCTTCGACGCAACCACACCGGCCTGTCTGCTCGCGGGCGAGCAGACACTGCCGGGCAAGTACGACTTCTTCAATCGGCTGGATTCCCGCGAGTTCGCGTTGGGCTGGCAGGCTGGCTGGCGGGCGCAGATCACGCCGGAGCTGGCCTGGGGTTTCAGCTACCGCTCGCCGGTGGAACATCGGCTAAGCGGACAGGCCGCTAGGGCGCGTGACGGCTGGACGCTGGATGAGTTCAACAACGATCCCTGCCTGAGTGCCGTGCGGGTTGGCCTGGCAGCGATGGGGCGGTCCTACGAGGAGGAAGTCGCCGAGCTGGTCGAGGCGGCGACCAGCGAAACCCGGTTTTCGACCGACATCACGCTGCCGGAAACGGTCTCCACCGCGCTGATCTGGCAGCGGAATCGGTGGTCGCTCGCAACCACCTGGCGCTGGACGCGTTGGTCGCGTCTTCAGGCCGCCACGGTGGCCTTTGATAACGCAACGCCCACAGTGACCGAACCGCTGCACTTCAACGACAGCACCCTGATTGCGTTTGGCGCGCGTTATCGCCTGTTCGAGCGCTGGACCGTATCGGCGGGTTACGCGCAGGAGACCTCGACCGTCGACGACCGTAGCCGCAGTGCCCGTGCACCGGATGCCGATCGCAGTTATTGGTCGGGTGGTCTGCGCTGGCAGGCATTGCCCACGCTGGGGGTCGTGCTCAGCGTGGGCGTGGTTCGCGGCAAGACGGTCGTGGTCGAGGATCGCACCGAGGCCACCGGAACCGGTCATACGCTGGATGGCCGGTTTGAACCGCTCACCCTGGTCTGGGGCGGCTCGCGCCTGGAATGGAGATTCTGACCATGCCCCGATGTGCCCGTTCATGGATCTTCGTGGGGCTACTCATGGCCTTGCTCACCGGCGGCTGCGTGATCCAGCCGATAGCCCAGCCGGCCACCCAACCGCGCGAGGCGCTGAACCACGGCTACGCGCAGCTCCACTGGGTCGCCAACAAGCTGCAGCACATCGACAAGCTCCTGCTGATCAAGCGCGAGTCCGAGGCCGTGGAATCTGCCGTCGACGCCGTGGCCCAGACGATGAGGCGGCACGCGAACACGCTTGAGCAGATGGAACAGGATCTCGCTGCCGTGGATTTGAGCGAGGATGGCCTGCCCATCTATGAACAGAAGAAACGATGGGCGGTCGTGCGTGAGCGTGGCCTGGTGACCGGCACCCCGGTACTCGGGCAGACCGGCATCGAGTTTGAACGCACGCTGCTGCTGTCGCTGACGGCCGTGCTCAATCAGCAGCGCCATCTATTGAGCGTGATGCGCAGTGATGAGCCGGAACCGGCGCTCAGGGACTGGCTGCTGGCGACCGAAGAGGAACTGAACGCGCTTTACGAGCGGCTCACCGGTTTGCTCGCCGACGCGTATTTCTGCGACAGCCGGGGTTGTTCCGGCTAGGTCGAGCTCGCCGTTCGTCGGCATGGGCTGATCGGATATTGATCGTCGGGGCCGATTAAACTATCGTTCAATTAAACGATCGGTTAATAAGAGAGGAGACCTCCCATGCACTCGACGACAATGGCCTCAAGCCACAGTTACTCTGACAGCAAGCGCTACTGGTGGCTGCTCGGGCTGGTCGTTCCGACGCTGCCATTTGGCAGCTATCTGCTGGTCGAAGCCACCGGCTGGGGCGTGCTTTGGTTCTGGCCGATTGTGTTCGTGTACGGCCTGTTGCCGGCACTGGACTGGTACATCGCCACCGACCAGGACAACCCGCCGGAAGTCGCGGTGCCCGATCTGGAAAACGACCGCTACTACCGCTGGATTGTCTACCTGTTCATCCCGCTGCATTTCGCCGCGTTCGTCTTGTCCGGCTGGGTCTTCGTGCAGGGTGGTCTGGTCTGGTGGGAAGCCCTGGGTGTGGCATTAAGCCTGGGTGCCGTGTCGGGTCTGTCGATTAATACGGCACACGAATTGGGTCACAAAAAGGGTGATGGCGAACGCTGGCTGGCCAAACTCGCGCTGGCACCGGTGTTCTACGGTCACTTTTTTGTCGAGCACAACCGGGGTCACCACAAGAACGTCGCGACGCCGGACGATCCGGCCAGCTCGCGGATGGGCGAGAGTTTTTACGCGTTTCTGCCGCGCACGGTCTTCGGCAGCCTGCGCTCGGCCTGGCAGTTGGAAAAGACCCGCCTGGCAAGGCTGGGCAAGGGGCCGTGGACACTGCAGAACGAGAACATCCAGGCCTGGCTGATGTCGGTTGTGCTGTGGGGTGCGATGCTGGTCTGGCTGGGTTGGCTGGCGCTGCCGTTTCTGTTGATCCAGTCGGTGTACGGCTTTTCGCTGCTGGAGGTCGTGAACTATCTGGAGCATTACGGACTGGTCCGCCAGAAAACCGAGTCCGGCCGCTACGAGCGCTGTGGGCCCGAGCATTCCTGGAACAGCAATCACGTCGTCACCAACGTGTTTCTGTACCACCTGCAACGTCATTCCGACCACCATGCGAATCCCACCCGCCGCTATCAGGCGCTGCGGGATTTCGAGGAAGCCCCGCAGCTGCCATCCGGCTACGCCGGGATGATCCTGCTGGCCTACCTGCCGCCGATCTGGCGGCGCGTGATGGATCGTCGTGTGGTCGAGCACTACAACGGCGATCTGACCCGCGCGAACCTGCATCCCCCCAAGCGTGCTGCTCTGCTGGCGCGTTATTCGCAGACGGCCTGACACGCCGCTGCGTTAAGATTCGCGGGCGCCATGAGCGCCCGCTTTTTTGTGAGTGGTCCCCGGACGCCACCGTTGAAATAGCGGTACTCACCCTGCGCCAGGAGGAAAAAAGTGGCGAAATATCAATGTGATAATTGCGGGTTCGTCTACGACGAGGCCGAAGGGTTCGCAAAGG
This sequence comes from Abyssibacter sp., assembly GCA_023146115.1. Classification (GTDB taxonomy): domain Bacteria; phylum Pseudomonadota; class Gammaproteobacteria; order Nevskiales; family OUC007; genus Abyssibacter. The sequence continues at coordinate 7,506 of JAGLCS010000087.1, forward strand.
AAGGTTTCCCGCCCGGCACGGCTTGGTCTAGGGTGCCCGACGATTGGGCCTGCCCTGACTGTGCGGTCCGCGAAAAGATTGATTTCGAACGAGTGGAAGACGAATGAGTTTGAGACGTTGGCAGTGTCAGGTGTGCGACTACGTATACGACGAAGCAGAAGGCTGGCCGGATGACGGCATTGAACCCGGCACACGCTGGGAAGACGTGCCGGACGACTGGACCTGCCCCGACTGCGGTGCCGGCAAGGCCGATTTTGAAATGATCCCGATCGACTGATGGCTCCCATCGTCATCATCGGAACGGGTCATGCCGGGGTGATGCTCGGCCGCGAATTCCGCAAGCGTGACGCCGAAACCCCACTGCTTTACCTGACTGCCGACGACGGCGCTGCGTATTACAAGCCGAACCTGTCCAAGGCCCTGGCCGATGGCAAGCAGCCGGACGCCCTGGTGATGCAAAGCCCCGACAAGCTCGGCGAGGTGCTGAACGCCTCGGTGCGCGCAAACTGCCAGGTCAGCAAGATCGACCCGGCGGCGCAGCATGTCGAGCTGACCGGTGGCGAACGGATCGCGTACAGCAAACTCGTGCTGGCACTGGGCGCCGACCCGGTTCGGCTGCCGTTTGAAGGCAGTGGTGCCGGCGAAGTCCGCTCGGTGAACGACCTGCTGGACTACCGGAGTTTTCGCGACAATCTGCCCGCAGGCGGCCGCGTCGCCATCATTGGTGCGGGGCTGATCGGCAGTGAGTTTGCCAACGATCTGGCCGCGACCGATCACGTGGTTCACCTGATCGACCTCGCGGACTGGCCGCTATCGCGATTGCTCCCGCAGCCATTGGGTCAGGCGTTGGGTGAGGCGCTGGCCGAAGGCGGCGTGCATTTGCATCTAGGCCAGTCGGTGAAGCGCATCGAACGCAACGGCGAGACGCTGAGCATCGAGACATCGGGGGGCGACGCCATTCAGGCCGATATCGTCCTGTCGGCCGTGGGGCTGGCGCCGCGCACGACGCTGGCCAGTGCTGCCGGCATCCATTGCAACCGGGGCGTTGTGGTCGACGATCATCTCGCCACCAATGCTGCGGACGTCTATTCGCTGGGTGACTGTGCAGAGATCGGCGGCCACGTATTGCCGTACATCATGCCGGCGACTCATGCAGCACGGGCGCTAGCCGCCACGTTGGCCGGGGAGGCCACGCCGCTGAGCTGGCCGGCCATGCCGGTCGTGGTCAAGACACCCATGTGCCCCACCGTGGTCTGCCCGCCATCGAGTGCGACGGGCAGCTGGGGCCAGATCGAGGGTGAAGGCCGTGATCTGAGCGCAATCTTCACCGACGATGCCGGACAAGCCTGCGGCTTTGCCCTCACCGGCGCAGCCACCCGGCGCCGTGGCGAGCTGGCGAAGCTGATGCCGCCCCTGCTCAAGTCGGGCTAGCGGGATGGCCTCGTTTGTCCTCGACACCCGCTTGCAGGAAGACTCGGTCGAAGTCGGCAACCTGGATCTCTGCACCGTCAGGCTCATGGACGACGCGCGGTATCCCTGGCTGATCCTGGTCCCCCGCGTGGCTGACATTGTCGAGATTCACGAGCTCGGTGACGGTGCACAGGCCCAGCTATGGCGTGAGGTCACCGACACGGGCCGCGTGCTGACGGGGATCTACCACGCCGACAAGCTCAATGTTGCGGCCCTCGGCAACGTGGTCCCGCAGCTGCACGTGCATGTCATCGCCCGCGTCGCGGGCGATCCCGCCTGGCCCGGGCCCGTCTGGGGCCACGGCCAGGCGCAGCGTTACGGTCGCCAATCCCTGACCGACCATCTCGACCGACTGCGCACGAACCTGCCGGTTAACTGGATGATGGCTCATTCCTGAACGGGCGCCAGCCGATGCCGGCGCAGCCCGCGAGCTCACGCGCCGCAGTATTCTCACCGGCATGGTCCTGGGCGCGATCCTGACGCCCTGCAATGTGTATTCCGGCCTCAAGATTGGCTGGTCGTTCAACATGTCCATCGTCGCCGCGCTGCTGTCGTATGGATTCTGGAATCTGGCAGCCGCGCCGCTGGGCGCACGTCATTGGGGCTTGCTGGAAAACAACATCAACCAGACCACGGCCTCGTCCGCGGCGTCGATCATCTCCGGCGGCCTGGTGGCACCGATTCCGGCGCTGGCGCTGCTCACCGGCCAGACACTGCCGTTGCACTGGCTGGTCGCCTGGGTGGGCGTGGTCAGTTTGCTGGGTGTCAGCGTGGCCGTGTCCATGCGTCGCCAACTGCTGGTGGTCGAGCAGCTGACGTTTCCTGCCGGCGTGGCGACGGCAGAAACGGTCAAGGAGATTTACGGCCGTGGTGCGGAAGCCGCAGCGCGAGTCCGCGTGCTGCTGGCCGCCCTGCTGGTCTCGGGTCTGGTCAAGGCACTGGAATCCTTCACGGCTTGGTTATCGTCCTGGGCGCTGCCGCTGCGCCTGTCCGGTGGCGGCATGATGGCCGGGCGTTCGATCAGCGGCGGTCAATTGGGCTTCGCGCTGGACCCGTCGCTGCTCCTGGTCGGTTTCGGCGCGATCATCGGCCTGCGCGCCGGGTTGTCGTTGCTGGTCGGTGCCATCCTCGCCTGGGGCGTACTGGCGCCGATGCTGCTGGCCAGCGGTGCGGTGGAGCTCGGCGCCGACGCCGGTGATTTCTGGTATCCGGCGCTGGTGGAGTGGCTGCTGTGGCCCGGTGTCGCGCTAATGGTGTCCGCATCACTCACCGCCTTTGCGCTGGCGATCGCCCGGCGTCGGCCTGTGGCTGTCGAGACAGCGGCCGCGGCAACCGACGAGCCGATCTCCCGGCGTGCGTTCTGGATCGGCTTTGGCGCGACCTTGCTACTGGCGGTGGTCGCCCAGACCAGCTTGTTCGGGATCGACTGGATCACCGCCGTGCTCGCGGTGTTGCTGGCCTACGGTCTGGCGGTGGTGGCCGCCCGCGTCGTGGGCGAAACCGGCATCCCGCCGATCGGTGCGCTGGGCAAGGTGTCGCAGCTCACGTTTGGTGTATTGGCACCGGCGAATCTCACTGCCAACGTGATGACAGCTAACGTGGCTGGCGGGGCGGCCGGTCAGTGTGCCGATTTGCTCAACGATCTGAAGACGGGGCACCTGGTTGGCGCCACGCCGCGTTTGCAGATCACGGCGCAGCTGTTCGGCATTCTCACCGGCAGCGTGGTCGGCTCGCTGGCCTATCTGGCGCTGATACCGGACCCGCAGACCATGCTGATCACGGCCGAGTGGCCAGCCCCGGCTGTAGTGACCTGGAAAGCCGTCGCCGAGGTCTTGTCGGGCGGTTTGTCGGCCGTGCCGGCCGGCGCCATTCCGGCCATGGGGCTGGCCGCTGTGCTCGGTGTGGTGATCGCCTGCGCGCGTGCTCTCGGGCCGGGGCTGATCGGACGCCTGGCGCCCAGCGCACCGGCTGCAGGGTTGGCCTTCGTGATTCCCGCCTCCAATTCGATCAGCCTGTTTCTGGGCGCGGTCGCGGCCGCCATTGCCGCGGTCGTCGCGCCCCGCTGGTCCGCGCGCTTCGTGATCGCACTGGCAGCTGGCTTGGTCGCAGGCGAAAGCCTGGTCGGAGTGCTGGTCGCGTTTCTCCGCCTGGGCGGGCTCTAAGGAATCACGAGTCGTACCGCTGGGCAGGTCGGACCGGCCTGTTATCGTGGCTCAAGTTTTTTCAGCTAGGGTCGACCCTACAAAGACCTTAACCCCAACCCACCATGCCCAGTGTCTAACCAACCCGGCGGAAGCTCCGGCGACCTGATCGCCCAGCTGCGCGAAAGCGAGCAGCGATTTCGTGGTGCGTTCGAGACGGCGGCGATTGGGATGGCGCTGGTCTCGATGGAAGGCCGCTGGCTGGATGTCAATCCATCGCTTTGCGAGATCGTCGGCTATTCGCGCGACGAGCTGCTGGTGAAGGATTTCCAGACCATCACCCACCCAGATGATCTGGACACGGATCTACACCTGCTCGGCCAGCTCGTGGCGGGGGAGATTCCGTCCTACCGGATGGAGAAACGGTATTTCCATAAGACCGGTCGCATTGTCTGGATCGTGCTCAGCGTGTCACTGGTACGTGATGCCGCGGGCGGCCCGGTGCATTTCGTGTCCCAGATCGAGGATGTCACGCAGGCAAAGTCCGCGCTGGCCGCACTGGAGCAGTCCAACCGCGATCTGGAGCAGTTTGCCGCCTTTGTCTCGCATGATCTCAAGGCGCCGCTACGCGGGGTGCGGGGCTTCGCCAAGCTGTTACGCGAGCAAACGGCAGGCGGCCTTCCCGGCGAATCGGAGGAGTATCTGGAGATGATCGATGCGAGCATCGACCGCGCGGATGCCCTGGTGGACGATTTGCTGGCTCTGGCGCGTGTGAGCCAGGCACCGCGATCGCAGCCCGTGGACACCCAGACAGTGATTGGTGACGTCCTGTTCGACCTTGGTCCTGAACTCGATGCCGTCAATGCCGAGGTCGTTACCGGCCAATTGCTGCCTGTTTGGAGCTCCGAGGTCGGCATTCGTCAGCTGGTGCAAAATCTGCTCGTCAACGCGATCAAGTTTCGCGATGAAACGCGGCGGTTGCGGGTGACCGTGCATTGCGAGCGTCAACTCAACGAGGCGGTGTTCTCGGTGACTGACAACGGCCGGGGCATTGATCCCAGGTACGCCGAACGTGTGTTCCGCCCCTTCGAGCGCTTGCATGGCAGTGAGGTCGAGGGCACCGGTATCGGACTGGCCATCTGCCAGAAGGTGGTGGAACGAGCCGGTGGCCGCATCTGGATCGAGCCCAACGC
>JAGLCS010000088.1 GCA_023146115.1 Abyssibacter sp.
TGGATCCTGACACCCATGTGATCATCGAGATCGCCACCATCGTCACCGACGCCCAGTTGAACATCCTCGAGGAAGGACCTTCTCTGGCGATTAGCCAGCCCGAGGCCGAACTCGACAAGATGGACGATTGGTGCACGCGGCAGCACAACGGTTCGGGGCTGGTGGATCGGATTCGCAGCGATAGCGTGTCGATCGAGGTGGCCGAGTCCGCGACGCTGGAGTTTCTGGCGCGTTGGGTGCCGTCCGGTGCATCGCCGATGTGTGGCAATAGCATCTGCCAGGATCGCCGTTTTCTGGTTCGAGGCATGCCGGCGCTGGCGGCGTACTTTCACTACCGCAATCTGGATGTCAGCACGCTCAAGGAACTCGCGCGTCGCTGGGCCCCCGATATTGCTGGTGGGTTCACCAAGGAATCGGAGCATCTCGCGTTGGCCGATATCCGCGATTCCATCAACGAGTTGCGTTACTACCGCAGCAGCCTGATTGCCCCGGACTACCGCGAAGCCGGAGTCGCGCCGTGAACTGGACAGCCATCGCCGTCACGGGGTTGATCAGCGCGACCACCACTTTGATCGTGATGTGGCTGGCCTACGAACTGGTTCTCAAGCCGCGCTTGCAACGTCGTGCGGAGGTATTGGCCGACGAGCTGGAGGCGCGGGTGCGCGCCGGCGTACTGTCGGCAGGCGAGGAACTGCTGCCGAAGTTTCGCCAGCAGGTGACCGCCGGATTCAAGGATGCCCTGCTCACCGCTGCCCGCGGCGAACACGTCGAAGAGTCGGTCCGGGCGATGGCGCGCAGCGGAGCGGACCTGCTGGAAGAAGGGCTTGGCGCGTTATTGGGCCGGAAGCGCTAAGGGAAACGCTTAAATCTTCCGGAACAGCTCGACCAGCACGGGCTGCTTGGTATAGGCGCGCATCATCGTTCGCGCCAGCACGCCGAGCGTTTGGTAAACCTCGCTCGTGGTGTGGGCGCGCATGGGCAGCACAATGGCTTCCATGACCGAAATCATCGCACGGGCCATATCCACCAGGTCGTCGGCCAGATCCAGCACCTGCTGCTCCACCGCCCTGCGCAGCATCTCTTCGAGAATGCCCGCGGTCCGTTCCTCGAATCCGCGATGTACGGTGTCGATCTCGCCAAGGTCCGAGCGGCTGCTGCGTAACCAGTAGCCGGCGACCCCGTGTTTCAGGGCCTCGTCCTGCACCAGATTCGCGATGCCATGAAAGAACAGCATCATCTGTTGGATCGGGTCCGGTTCGGCCTTCACGGGATCGAAAACATGCTGATCGAAGTAGCCATGCAGGCGTTGCAGGCAATCGATGTAGAGCGCGTCCTTGCCCTGGAAATGCCAGTACATCGCGCCCTTGGACAAGCCCGCTGCCTTGGCGATGTCGCCAATGGACACACCGTCGTATCCATAGACACCGAATAGCTGAAAGGCCTCGGTGCGGATCGTGTCCAGCGTGGCGGCCTGATCAGCAGCCGATTTGCGTGGCATGTCGAAAGTCGTTTCCGTCGAAGTAGGGCATGGGGGCGGGCAGCGAGCGCCCGACCCAGGGCGGCAGGAAATGTAACATGAGCGCCATGAAATCCCTGCCGGACGACATCCAGGCATCCGTGGATGCAGCCGCCACAGCGCTGCGGCAAGCGAGGCGTGTGCTGGCGATTACCGGGGCGGGGCTGTCAGCCGATTCCGGCCTGCCCACGTACCGCGGTGTCGGCGGGCTGTACGAGGACAGCGACGCTGAAGATGGCGTGTCGATCGAAGTGGCCCTGTCAGGTGATCGGTTTCGCACCGATCCGACCGTGACCTGGAAACATTTGCGACAGATCGAATCGGCCTGCCGCGGCGCAGCGCCCAACGCCGGTCATCGGGTGCTGGCGGGTTGGTGCGAGCGGTTCGACATCACCGTGCTGACGCAGAATATCGACGGCTTTCATGGTTCGGCTGGCTCGAACGCCGTGATCGAAATGCACGGCAACTATCGCCGGTTGCTCTGCACCACCTGCGAGTGGCGCAGCACCGTGGCCGACTATGCGGCGTTGGATCATGGCGTGCCGCGGTGTCCTGCTTGCGAAGCCGTGGTCCGGCCCGATGTGGTGCTGTTTGGCGAGATGCTGCCGGACGCGGCCCTGGATCAGTACGATCGCGTGATGGCCTCGACACCGGATGTGGTGTTATCGGTCGGCACGACCAGCGTCTTTCCGTACATCGCCGCGCCCGTGCAGTGGTGTCGCCAATGGGGCGGGCGGAGCGTGGAAATCAATCCGGGGCGCACGGAGGTATCCCGCTGGGTAGATATCAGGATCGCCGCCCCGGCGGCGATGGCGCTGTCGGCGATTGATCAGCGCCTGGGTTAGGCGGTCGGGCTGACGGGCTCGCTCACGGTGTCGTCGGCGTTCACGCCCTTGCCGTCGTTCGGTAACACCACCGTGGGGCCAATGTTGCGTTTGATCTCATTGGCATCGAACACATAGGCGTCGTCTTTCTCCGGCCGAGACTTCAGCATCTTGAACTGAGCGCCGGCCTCGAAGCGGCTGCTGCCCTTGATCGTGCTGATACGGGTGCCGAAAATCAGCGGGTAGCTGTAAATGCCGTGCCCGCCGGAGACCACGACGGATTTGTCGTCCTCGATCTCGTCCACCTGTTCGTCGAGCATGCGGAAATGAGTGAAGCCGTTCTCCAGGGTGAGTTCGGCGGCGCGGAACAGCAGGTAGTTCTGTACCGTGTCGCGCTCGGTCACGTCGTTGCCCGCAAATCGAACACGGTAGCGATCGGCCTCAAGACGTTGCTCTGAATAGCCGTAGCGGCTGTCGTCCTTGGGCTTGTACGGCGTGGGCTGCAGCGCGCAAGCGCCCAGCGCAAGCGTTACGATAATGAGGCCAGCGGTTTGTTTGATCATATTCGACATCGTTGCGTCGGTTCTTGGCATTGGACCGAATAGATGAATTCTAGTTCGACCAGCAAATTGGGGATGTAAATGACTCTTCGACCAGTACGCCGGGTGCAGATGCACTCGATCTGCCGCGCGGCTCTCATCGGCCTGCTCGGTTGTTTCGCCAATATGGCACACGCGCAAGACGCTGACGACCGTATCGGGCGCGATGATCGTCCGTTCTACAGTGGCACCTCGTTCATGTCCGTTGATCCGGGCCTGGATAATCTCGACGCGGCATTCGGGTTGGCGCAATCGATTGGCATCCGGATTCCAGGGGTATCCTGGGTAGGCTTTGAGCTCGACCTTGGATTCACGTTGTTTGGTGGTGAAAACGACGGTGGGCAGAGCATTCCCGCTGGCGGAAACGACTGTCCTGCGTTGCAGAACCCGTTCGGTTGTGAGCAGCCCGGCGCCACAGCCTCCAATGACAACTTCCAGGCCATCACCTACGGCCTCTACACGGCATTCCGCACGCCCGGCAGCTTCTATGTCGGCACCCGCCTCGGGTTCGGCGGCATGACGACTAACATCGACGAACTGGACGAGGACAGCGACGGTTTCGTCTATTCGCTACAGGGTGGCTACCGCTGGAGCAAGGCCACGCACAACATGGTGCAGCTGGAATATCTCGAATTTCAGAACGATGTGAAGTATTTTTCGATCTCGGCCTTCTACGCGTTCGATCTCTGATTCATGGCGTCATTCGAGTTCCCGACTGCTGGTCACGAGCTTCCCGCCTTTGGCGGCGAGCAGCGGGAACCGGTTCGCATCAGCCTGACGCCCTTGATCGACGTGGTGTTCATTCTGCTGGTGTTCTTCATGCTGGCGTCCAGCTACGTCGAATGGGGCGCGATCAATCTGATGTCGGGCAGCGATCTCGCATCGGATACCGGCAACCGACCAACGTTGACATTGTCGCTGGGATCGGACGGCGTGCTGCGCGATTCGGCAGGCGTGCCGCTCTACGAGGGCGAGCGTCTGCTTGATGCCGTGATGGCGCGGCTAGACGGCCAGCGTGGTCCGGTGGTGGTGGCGCCATCGCAGTCGGTTTCTCTACAGACCGTAGTCTCGGCGCTGGACACGCTGACACTGGCTGGGGTCACACCGTTGTCGATGGCGCGCGAAGAGGCGCTTGGCGACGGTGGAGACGGCACATGACGGCCCATCCTGGTCAACCGCTCGGCAAGTCGGCCGTTGGCGTGGGCATCGCGACCATGCTGATTCTGAGCGTGCCGGCCATCGCCATGCAATTCACCGATGAGGTGGTCTGGAATATCGGAGATTTTGCCGCTGCCGCCGGCCTGCTCGTGGGGGCGGGTCTGAGCTTTTTGCTGCTTGCGCGTAGAGTCGGCACCGCGGCAGGTCGCGCCGCCGTCACCGTGTCGGTGCTGACGGCGCTCGCCGCTGTCTGGGCCGGTCTTGCAACTGGCTAGCGTGGCGTTTCGGCTCAGGCCGCTTGGCATAAAAAGACCGCCGGCGTAGCGGCGGTCAAAGTCCCTTGGGGGCTCGGGGAGGGATCAGATCTCTACTCGGCGTAAACGTCTTCCAGCATGCCGGGTAGTCGGTGGAACTCAACGATACTGACGCGGCGATCGCGGTCGGTATCGAGCACACCGAAATGCAGATGAACTGTTCGGCTGGCGGCGGTTTCATCGCCAGTCAGGTAGCCGTCTCGATTCGCGTCCAGCGTCTCAAAGGCGCGGCGCGGGTTCTCCTGAAGGTTTGCCACGTGCAGTGGTGACTGCAAGGTATCGCCGGAGCCGCTGGCGCCCATCAGGCTCGCCGACAGCGCGCCGGCAAATGCCAGCATCGGCAACATCAACGCGGTGCCCAGAAACAGCCGGGGCAGGTACCGATGAAGCGCAGCTTGTTCTTCCATGGCGATCTACCTGTTGGAGTCGACCGTTTGGTCGGCTCGTTGGAATAAAAAGGCCATCCATGGCCTCGGGTTGTTTCGGGAACTCACCCTGCCGGAGCGGGGTCAGTTTCCGAGTGGCGACGCGACCGAAGTCGCTGCACCGGACCGGGCATCCTTGCCCGGCGGCTCGCGTTCCAGCTCCATGTCCAGAACGCGGCCTGAAACTGTGTTTGCCCAGTCTATTCAGCAAGCGCTGTGCCAGAAATATACAGCGAAAATTCAGCAACTTACGACTCATACCTGTCGCTGATTGCAGACAGGCGTTTGGGCCTGGGTTCGGGTACTGGCGGTAAAACCGCCATTACGACCCGATAAACGCTGTCGCCGGATAGCAACAGGGCAGGGCTGTTGTCGGCCAGTGTCAATGTGGATGCTGTTGGCGTTGCCAGGGGATCAAGCCGCCGGTGATCAGCACGTCGATTTGCCGGTGTGACAGCTGGTGCCGCAGACCCAGCCGGTGGTCGTCGCCGACCAGCGTGGCGCTCACAGGCCCACCTTCACGTAGCTGTGCGTGCAGAGCCGTCAAGACGACGATGTCGCCGGCCTTGAGCTTGTCAGCATCGCCAGGGTCTTCAAACGTGAGCGGGAGCACGCCGAAGTTCACCAGGTTTTGCCAGTGAATGCGGGCGAAGCTCCTGGCGATGACCAGTCGCAGCCCCAGGTGACGCGGTGCTAGCGCGGCATGCTCCCGGCTGGAGCCCTGACCGTAGTTGCGGCCACCCACGATGATGTGGTCCCCCAGTTTCTTGGCGCGGGAGACGTAATCCGGGTCCACGGCTTCGTAGACGAACTCGGCGATACGGGGGATGTTGCTCCGGTACGGGAGTACGCGAGCGCCTGCCGGCATGATCTCGTCCGTGGAGACGTCGTCGCCGACGCATAGGCCGACCGGAAGGCGAAGCTCATCGTCGAGTGGCGCGAGGTCAGGAAGCGACTGGATATTCGGCCCCTTGTCCAGATCGGTCGATCGGGCGATCGATTCCGGCAACGGCGCGATGAGGTTGTGGGCATTGATGATGGGATCGTCCGGTTCAGGGATGCGAGGCGCCTGGCGATCCAGCGAGCGGGGGTCGGTGATGGTCCCCGCCAAAGCGCTGGCTGCGGCGGTTTCCGGGCTGCAAAGCCATACCCGATCGTCCTGGGTGCCGGAGCGGCCAGGGAAATTGCGCGGGGTGGTGCGCAGGCTGTTGGATTCGGACGCAGGGGCCTGACCCATGCCGATACACCCGTTGCAGCCTGCCTGATGCAGGCGACCCCCGGCATGAATGAGCGGGGCGATGTAACCATCGCGCATCAGGGTTTCCAGCAGGCTGCGTGAGGTGGGATTGATGTCGAAGGAGACATCATCGTGGACTCGGCCATCGCGCACGATCTCCGCTGCAATCGCAAAATCGCGATACCCCGGATTGGCCGATGAGCCGATGTACGCCTGCTGAATTGGCTCGCCGGCCACCTCTGACACCGGGACGACATCGCCAGGACTGGACGGGCGGGCGATGAGCGGCACCAGCGTGGCGAGATCAATGCAATCAGTCCGGTCGTAGTTGGCGTCCTGCTCGGCGACGAGCGGGGTGAAGTCGTCGCCGCGCTGCTCGCTGCGGAGAAAGCGTTCGACCTGCTCATCGGCCGGAAATACGCTGGTCGTCGCACCGAGTTCCGCGCCCATGTTGGCGATGACATGCCGGTCCATCGCCGACAACTGGTTGAGACCAGGCCCGTGGTATTCAAGAATCCGGCCGATACCCCCGTCCACGCCATGGCGCCGCAGCAACTCCAGGATGATGTCCTTTGCGCTCACCCAGTCGGGCAGTTCGCCAGTGAGTTCGATGCCCCAGATCTCGGGCATGGTCAGATAAAAGGGCTCGCCCGCCATGGCCATGGCCACTTCCAGCCCGCCGGCCCCGATCGCCAGCATGCCCAGCGAGCCGGCAGCGCAGCTATGGCTGTCCGAGCCCAGCAGGGTCTTGCCGGGTTTGCCGAAACGCTGCATGTGAGTGGGGTGGCTGACCCCGTTCCCGGCGCGGCTATACCAGACGCCGAAGCGGTTGCAGGCGCTCTTGAGAAAGCGGTGGTCGTCCGGGTTTCGGAAGTCTTCCTGCAGCAGGTTGTGATCGACGTACTGTGCCGACAGCTCGGTTTGCACGCGGTCGAGCTGCATGGCCTCGAGCTCCAACATCACCAGCGTTCCGGTCGCGTCCTGCGTCAGCGTCTGATCGATTCGAAGCGCGATCTCCTCGCCCGCGACCATGTCGCCGTCGATCAGATGGGCGGCGATCAGTTGGTGGGCGACAGTGCCTGCGTGGTCATTCATGCGTATCCGCGCGAATGCCTGACCAGCGATGTCCCGCTATTCCCCCCTAGTCGAAGCCGCGATGGACTTGACCCCCAGCCGGCCGTGCAACCGCTTTGGGTTTGGGTGTGGGATCAGGTTAGGCGCTCGCGCCGCGGAATGCGAGGTGGGTGGTCAGAGAAGTGCGTCACTGGTGCTGAGTTGCACGCCCGCTGATTGCAGCGTGGTCAATGCACGGTCGATGTCGCCGGGCTGGGCATCGACGCCCCGGCAGGCGTCGGTCAGCACCACGGTGGCGAAGCCTGCTTGTGCGGCATCCAACGCTGTGAATTGCACGCAGACATCCAAGGCCAGCCCGCAAATCACCACGCTGTCGATGTCCAATGCGCGGAGCAAACCGTCCAGCCCGGTGCTACGCCGATGGCCGTTGTCAAAGAATGCGCTGTAGCTGTCGATACGCGCATCCATGCCCTTGCGGATCACATGCGTGACCGGCTGCAGGTCCAGCGCCGCATGAAACGCAGCCCCGAGGCTGCCCTGCACACAGTGATCCGGCCACAGCCGCTGTTCCAGGCCATCGACCGTCGTCACATCGAAGGCTTGGCGGTCAGGGTGACTGCTCGCGAAGCTGCTGTGGCCTGCGGGGTGCCAGTCCTGGCTTGCGACCACAACGTCAAAGCGCTGCGCCAGTCGATTGGCGACGGGCACGATCTGATCGCCGCCGGCCACCGGCAAGGAGCCAGTGGGCATGAAGTCGTTCTGGATATCGATGAGCAGCAATGCGGTATGCATCAGGGAATCCTCGAATAGCGGGACCAGACCATCCTCACATGCGTGTCAATCGTGCTTCAGGGTTCGGCCGCCGCGCAGAGACGACTGATCGTCTCGCGCAATGCCGGGTCATGCGACACGGGATACTCGGCTGTCTGCAGCAACGGAGCCTGCCGGGCGGCGTGCTGCCGGATCTGTTCGGTGCCTGGCGCGGTCGCCACCCGCCGGCCGCCACGCATCTGCGGCACAAGCAAGGGCTCGGCCTCATGGTCGCGAGGTGCCTCGGGCGTCGGGTCGTCGATGGAATAAACCACATCACCCACCGCGGCCCCATCGCGTGTGGTGCGCAGGATCTGCGGCAGGCCGGGCAGGGATCGCTTGCGGGGAGAAGCAGAGCGCTTCATTCGCGGGGACCATGGATCACGGGCGCTACGGCGGATCGCGCCGAGCTTGTAGGTGGTGTCGAGCGCCGCGGTTTCGCCGCCGGTGACCAGCCAGGTGCCGACACCCCAGATGTCGATGGGTGCGCCGTCCTGCTTTAGGGATCGGACCTCACGGGCGTTGATGCCGCCGCTGGCGACTATGCGGGTGGCGGCGAAACCGGCGGCGTCGAGTTTTTGCCGCGCCACGCGCGCCCAATGGCCAAGATCGCCGGAGTCCAGACGTACGCCTGAGAACTCACCACCCCGAGCCGTCAGCTGCTGACCGGCCGCGATGGCGCGATCCAGCCCGGTCGCCACGTCGTAGGTATCGACCAGCAGAATACTGTTGTTTGGCGCGCTGGCCAGATAAGCCGCGAAGGCGTCCTGTTCGTCGTCAAAGCTCATCACCCAGGAATGCGCATGGGTGCCGCGCACAGGAATATTCCAGCGCTGCGCGGCCACAAGATTCGATGTGGCCGTGCAACCGCCCAGGTAAGCGGCCCGTGATGCGGTGTGGCCGCCGTCCGGCCCTTGCGCGCGGCGCAGGCCGAATTCCAGCACCGGATCGCCTTGCGCTGCAGCGCAGACCTGCGCGGCCTGGGTCATGACGAGTGAGGCGTAGCCAAGCAGGTTCAGCGCCGCTGTTTCGATCATCTGCGCCTGCATCAAGGGGCCTTGCACACGCAGCAGCGGCCCGCCCGGAAACACGGCTGTGCCTTCCGGGACCGCATCGACATCCGCGGTGAATTGCAGGGATGCCAGGGCATCGAGGAAGCCGGCTTGGAACAGTTGGGTGCCATCGGGTGCGGTCAGCGACGCGAGGTACGACAGGTCGTCCGCCGTGGGGGCGAAGTCTTCCAACCAACGGAGCAGGGGCTCCAATCCGCAGGCGAGGACGCAAGCGGCCTCTGGCGGCGCATCCCGGTAGGCGAGGTGAAAAACTGCCTCTTCCTCGGCGCGCCCATGCACCCAGTAGCCCTGGGCCATCGTCAGTTCGTACAGGTCGGTGAACAGCAAGCTCATCTGGCGCGGGCTCCGGAAAACCGACGGCCGACGCTACAGCAGCGGCACCCCGGTCGGTAAGAGGCGAGCTTATAGGTGCTGGCTGGCGTCACCGAGATGACGCACGAGCGTGTCCGCGATCCGTGGCACCAGCGCATTGGGAAAATCGTGGCCCCAGCCGTCGATGACATCCAGGCGTGCATGCGGAATCTTGGCCTTGAGGTCGTGAGCGGCTTCGACCGGAACCAGAGGGTCGGCCTTGCCGTGCAGGACCAGGCAGGGTTGTTTGATCTGACGCACGAGCTGCGCCCGGTGCGGTGAGCCGATAATGGCCGAGAGCTGACGGAGCGTGCCGCCGGGGCAGACGTTGCGGTTGATCTGGCGCTCGACTTTGGCACGGATTTCCGCGTCGGTTTGTTCGAAGCCGGTGCTGCCGATCAGGCGATAGGTGGCGACGCTTTGGGTGATTGCTTCGTCCAGCGCGCGCGGCCGTTTGCGGACCAGGCGCCGCTGCAAGCTAAAGCTGGGCTGCTTGACCCTTGGATGCCCGGTGGTGGTCATGATCAGCGCGGCGCTCAGCACCCGCCGTGGCTGCGTCGCGGCCATGACCTGCGTGATCATGCCGCCCATGGAGGCGCCGATCACATGTGCCTGATCGATCTGCAGGGCGTCCATCAGCGCGACGGCATCTTCGGCCATCGTGCTGATCCGGTAAGGCACGGTAGTCGGTAGCCCCAGGCGCTGCTTGACCACCAGCGCAGGGATGTTTGGCGCCATGACGCCGTCCAGCTTGGTCGACAGCCCGACATCGCGGTTGTCGAAGCGAATCACCTGATAGCCGGCATCGACCAATGCCTGGCACAGCGCATCGGGCCACAACACGAGCTGGGAGCCCAGGCCCATGACCAGCAGCACCGCCGGGTCCTCGCGGTCGCCAATTCGCTCATAGGCGAGATGCACCTCACCGCATGACGCCAGGCCGCGCTCGCCATCGGTTGCGGTGGGTGTGGGATCGACGTGGACGGCAGTGGATGAACTATCAGGCATGGGCGTTTGATGTCGTGAACAACAACAGTTTCAGGTTTGGCGCCGCGGCGGGCTCCGCGGCGCCAGCTAGAGCTAGCTAGGCTAGCTAACTTAGTCTGCGACCTTCAACACGAGCTTGCCGAAGTTCTCGCCACTGAACAGCTTGAGCAGGGCGTCGGGGAAGGTTTCCAAGCCTTCAACAACGTGCTCCTGGCTGGCCAGCTTGCCTTCGGCCATCCAGGTTGCAAGGTCCTGGGCGGCGTCGCCGTAACGTTTCACGTAGTCGAACACCACCATGCCGGTCATTGAGGCACGATGGACAAGCAGGGACATGTAGTTCTTCGGTCCCTGGACTTCCGTGCTGTTGTACTGCGAGATGGCCCCGCAGATGACGATACGTGCGCGCATCGCCAGCCGCGTGAGTACGGCGTCGAGGATCTCGCCGCCGACGTTGTCGAAGTAGATATCGACACCTTTGGGGCAATGCGCTGCCAGCGCCTTTTTCACGTCTTCATTCTTGTAGTCGATACAGGCGTCATATCCCAGCTTGGAGGTGGCGTGGTCGCATTTCTCCGGGCCGCCGGCAATGCCCACGACACGACAACCCTTGATCTTTGCAACCTGCCCGACGACTTGGCCGACAGCGCCGGTGGCACCGGAGACGACGACGGTCTGACCGGGCTCCGGTTTGCCGATGTCCATCAAGCCGAAATACGCGGTCATGCCAGGCATGCCCAAGGTGCCGAGATAACGCGGTAACGGGGCCAGGTTCGGGTCGATCTTGTGCACGCCCTGACCGTCGCTGACCGCATAGTCCTGCACGCCGAAAATGCCGGACACCACATCGCCTTCGGAAAAACCGGAGTGATTGGACGTGACGACGCGTGCCACGGAGATGGCCCGCATCACCTCGCCGATGCCCACCGGTGGCACATAGGATTTGCCCTCGTTCAGCCAGCCGCGCATGGCCGGGTCCAGCGAGATGTAGAGATTGCGGACAAGCATCTCGCCTTCGCCCGGTTGTGGCAGGGCCGACTCGGCGAATTCGAAGTGTTCCGCCCCCACCATGCCGGTAGGGCGGGATTTGAGAAGATACTGGCGATTGGATTCAGACATATTGATTCCGTTCAGTGGTTTATCGTTGAATATTGACGTGCTTTGCGAGCTCCATCTTGGCGATGGCATTGCGATGCACCTCGTCCGGCCCATCGGCCAGCTTGAGCGTGCGCAGCTGCGCATAAGCGTAGGCAAGTCCGTAGTCGTCGCTGACCCCGCCGGCACCATGGGCCTGAATGGCCCAATCCAGCACCTGGCAGGCCATGGCGGGCGCCGCGACCTTGATCATTGCGATCTCTTTGGCGGCGATCTTGTTCCCCACGGTGTCCATCATGTGGGCGGCATTCAGCGTGAGCAGCCGGGCCTGATCGATCATGATGCGGGCGTCCGCGATCCGCTGGCGGGTGACGCCCTGGGCCGCGATCGGTTTGCCGAAGGCCACGCGCTGGGCCGTGCGCTTGCACATCTTCTCCAGCGCCCGTTCCGCGGCGCCGATGGCGCGCATACAGTGGTGAATCCGCCCCGGTCCGAGGCGGCCCTGGGCAATCTCGAAGCCACGGCCTTCGCCCAGTAGCAGGTTCTCGGCCGGCACCCTCACGTTCTCGAACACGAACTCGGCGTGGCCATGCGGGGCATCGTCATAGCCGAACACGGGCAGCCAGCGCTTCATGGTGATTCCGGGGGTGTCCATGGGGATCACCACCATCGACTGCTGCTTGTGCCGATTGTCGTTGTCGGGATCTGACTTGCCCATGAAAATCATGACCTTGCAGCGCGGATCGGGCGCGCCCGTGGTCCACCATTTGCGGCCGTTGATCACGTACTCGTCGCCGTCACGAACAATTGACGACTGGATATTCGTGGCGTCGGAGGAGGCCACATCCGGTTCGGTCATGGCGAAACAGGAGCGGATTTCGCCATTGAGTAGGGGCTTGAGCCAGCGGTCCTGCAGCGCCGGTGATGCGTAACGGGCGAAGACCTCCATGTTGCCGGTGTCGGGGGCATTGCAGTTGAACACCTCCGGCGCCCACAGCACCTTGCCCATTTCCTCGCAGAGGGGGGCGTATTCCAGGTTGCTAAGCCCGGCGCCGTAATCGGAGTCCGGCAGAAACAGATTCCATAGTCCGGCCGCCTTGGCCTTGGCTTTCATCTCCTCGACGATGGCGGTGGGCTGCCAGCGATCATCACCGGCGGCCACTTCCTCGTGGTAGCGGTGCTCGTTGGGGTAGATGTGCTCGTCCATGAAAGCCTTGAGGCGTGCGAGCAGATCTTTGGTCTTGTCTGAATAGTCGAACATGGTTGGCTCCCTAGGGAAATACTGATCTATTCCCACCGCCAAGTTGCTGCCTGAAAACAGGCCAGGCAAGGCGCGAGAAG
>JAGLCS010000089.1 GCA_023146115.1 Abyssibacter sp.
ATTCGTGTCGTTCGCTTATTTGGAATGACCAAATCGCACTCACTCCGTCTTGGCTTGCAGGAAAACCGGCTCCGTCTTGGTGGCGGGAATAGATCAGCATTTCCCTAGCGCGCAAGAATTTTTTCGACCTGCATCCACCCCAGCTCGGCCAGCGGCCGGGCACCGCGGCCCATGGCCTCGGCTTTTTTGCTGGAGGCGGTGCCGGCTTTCACCCGGCCCATGATTCCCTGGAGAATCCCGGCCAGCCGGAACATGTTGTAGGCGATGTAGAAGTCCCAGTGACTGGGGTCAATCGGGTCACGGCCGGTGCGCTGGCAATAGCTGGCAACGTAGGACGCTTCGTCTGGGATGCCCAGATCCGCTAGCTCCACGCCGCCCAGGCCGCGGAAGACGCCATGGGGGATATGCCAGGTCATGCAGTGGTAGGCGAAATCCGCGAGCGGGTGGCCCAGCGTCGACAGTTCCCAGTCCAGCACCGCCAGAATCTTCGGTTGGCCCGGGTGGTACATGATGTTGTCGAGCCGGTAGTCGCCGTGGACGATCGCCACCTCATCGCCGGGCGGGATGTTCTTGGGCAGCCAGTCAATCAGCTTGTCCATGGCCGCGATGGTCTCGGTCTCGGAGGCGCGGTACTGCTTGCTCCAGCGGGCGATCTGGCGCTCGAAGTAGTTGCCGGGCTTGCCGTAATCACTGAGCCCTACGGCGTTCACGTCCACGGTATGCAGCGCGGCGATGGTCGCGTTCATGGCATCGAAGATCGATGCTCGGTCGGCGGGATCGTGACCGGGCAGGGTCGGGTCCCACATCACCCGACCGTCGATGCAGTCCATTACGTAGAAGGCCGTGCCAATGACGCTGGTGTCCTCGCACAGGCAATAGCTGCGGGCGACCGGTACATCGGTGTCGGCGAGTGCGGTGATCACGCGGTACTCGCGGTCCACAGCATGCGCCGACGGCAGCAGATCACCCGGCGGCTTACGGCGCAGGACGTAGTGACGGTTCGGTGTGACCAGGCGGTAGGTCGGATTGGACTGGCCGCCCTTGAACTGCTCCACGGTCAGTGGCGTTTGGAAGTCGTCGATCTGACTGGCGAGGTAGTCGGCCAGCGCGGCTTCATCAAAGCGATGCTTGTCCTGCACCGGCATCGTGCCGCTGAAATCCTTTTGGTCCGATGCCACCTCAGGCCCCCTGCGGTGTGATGACCAGCTTGCCCGACACCTTGCGGTCCATCAGCGCGCGGATGGCTTTGGGCGCATCGGTGAGCGAGTAGGTGCCGGCGATGTGGGGCTTGAGCTTGCCGGCCTGCAGCCAGCCGAACAGCGTTCGCAGGTCCTTCATGTTGTTCATCGGTTCGCGCTTGGCATAGTCACCCCAGAACACACCGTTGATATTGCAGCCCTTGAGCAAGGCGAGATTCAACGGGATCTTGGGGATCTCGCCGTTGGCGAATCCGATGACCAGAAAACGGCCGCGCCAGGCGATTGCCCGCAATGCGGCTTCGGAGAACGCACCCCCGACCGGATCGTAGATCACGTCGGCACCCTTGCCAGCCGTGAGTTCCTTGACGCGTGTCTTGAGGTCTTCCTCGCTGTAGTTGATCAGCTCGTCGGCCCCGTGGTCCTTGCAGACGGTGAGTTTTTCCGCCGTAGAGGCGGCCGCGATCACCTTTGCGCCCAAGGCCTTGCCGATTTCGATGGCGGCGATACCGACTCCGCCGGATGCGCCCAGCACCAGCAGGGTCTCGCCGGCTTGCATGGCAGCGCGGTCGGCCAGCGCGTGGTAGCTGGTGGCGTAGGTCATGACGAAGGCCGAGGCGGTCACGAAGTCCAGCCCCTCCGGCATCGGCACGGCCGCACGGGCGTCGGCCACGGCCAATTGTGAAAACCCGCCCCAACCGGTGAACGCCAGCACGCGATCGCCGATGTTCAGGTGGCCCACCTTGGCCCCCTTGGCCTTGATCACACCGGCGCATTCGCCGCCTGGCGAGAACGGAAGCTCCGGCTTGAACTGGTAGAGGTTCTGGATGATCAGCGTGTCGGGGAAGTTCACCGCTGCACCGTGAACTTCGATCACGATGTCCCAGTCGCCAGGCGTCGGCTCGGCAACGTCTTCGATGACCAGGTCTTCAGGTGGGCCGTGGCGTTTGCAAAGTAGTGCTTTCAAGGTGGTCTCCTGAGCGTGAGTGGGGGCGAAGGCGATCAGGCCGCGCCCGGCATCGGGTTGGTCGGGTCACGCAGTTCGAGGATGTCGCGCATCCGGGTCTCGACCTGCTTGACCGCGCCGCCATGCGGGAGAATGTAGAAGCGGTCCGCGACGACGGCTTCCAGAGTGATGCGGGCGATATCTGTTGCCGACAGACGGCCGGCTTCGATCGCCGCTTTGACAAACTGGGCGTATTCCTCGCCGAGCGGATTCGCGTTGGCAAGCTCGCTGGGCCGGTTGCGCTCCGATTCCGCGATCCCGGTCTTGAAGAAGGCCGGACAGAGCACCGATACGCCGAGCTGCGCCCTCATCGTCTTCAGTTCGTGATGCAGGCATTCGGACAAGGTCACCACGCCATGCTTGCTCACGCAGTAGACGCTGGAGCCCGGAACCGAGCTCAGCCCGGCCAGCGAGGCGGTGTTGATGATGCGGCCGGGCTCGCCGCCCTCCAGCATGCGTGGCACGAAGCTTTGCACGCCATGGACGACACCCATCAGGTTCACGCCCAGCACCCAATTCCAGTCGTCCGCTGTGGTGGTCCAGGTCGGTCCGGATGCCGCCACACCAGCGTTGTTGAACAGCAGATGGACAGCGCCGTAGCGCTGGTAGGTGTCTGCGGCGAGCGCCTCGACCGCTTCCGGTTTGGAGACGTCTACGCGGCGGGTCATCGCCTCCGTGCCCTCGGGCAGCATCGATAGGGTTTGTTGCAGCCCGGTGTCATCAACATCGGCCAGCGCCAGGCGCATGCCGGCGGCGGCACATTGCAGGGCCAGCTCGCGGCCCAGGCCGCTGCCGCCACCGGTGATGACGGCAACGCCGGCGTTCAGATCATCCATGTTCATAAGCCTTGCCTAACCGATCAGGTAGCCGCCGTCGACGTTCAACGCCGCGCCGGTGCAGTAGCTGGAGGCATCGGATGCCAGATAGAGCACGGCGCCCGCCATCTCTTCCGGCTGTGCGACGCGGCGCAGCGGTACATGCGGCATCAGCAGCTTTTGCATGTCGTCGTTGTGAACCAGCGCCGACGCGAACTTGGTGTCGGTGATGCCTGGCAGCAGGGCGTTGACGCGGACCTTGGCGTCGCCCATCTCCTTGGCGAAGGACTGGGTCATGCTGATGACCGCGGCCTTGGTGATGGAGTAGATCCCCTGCAGTGGCCCGGGGTTTTTGCCATTGACCGATGCCACGTTGATCACGCTGCCGCCGCCCTGGGCGGCCATCATCTTCGCGGCCCGTGCCGTCATGTAGAAATAGCCACGGATGTTGACGTCCACGGTCTTCTCGAAGGCATCCACCGGTGTGTCCACCGTGGGGCCGAAGTAGGGGTTGGCGGCGGCGTTGTTGACCAGCACATCGACCTTGCCATGCTGTTCGGCAATGGTTTTCCAGAACGCTTCGATCTGGCCCATGTCGCCGATATGGCAGGTGAGTGCCTCGGCGCTGCCGCCCGCGTCACGAATGGATGCCGCCACGGCTTCGCAGCCATCGATCTTGCGGCTGGAGACCACGACATGGGCGCCGGCCCCGGCCAGGGTTCGGGCAATGGATTCACCAATGCCGCGGCTGGCACCGGTGACGACGGCCACGCGGCCGGAAAGGTCGAACAATTCGTTGGGACTCATGGGGTCTCCTATCGATAGGAAATGAACGAGCGGTCACCTGTCTGCTGCAGGTGTGCAAAATTGTTGAAGTAGCTGAGGCTGACCTGGCCCGGGCGGTACAGGACCGCGGTGACGCTGCTGTTGGCGATCACCCAGTTCAATGACTGCATTTGCAGATTGTCCAGGCCCAACACCCACTGGATCGCCGTGCCAATGGGGCCCCCGGAGGTGAATACGGCGGTCAGGCGCTTGGAATCGTCGTCCAGGATGCGTTGCAGGGCCGCCACCACACGGTCGCGGAAAACTGGCCAGCATTCCTCGTATTCATCGTCGCTTTCGCCGTTCATCCAGCGCGCGGTGGCGCGGCTGAACAGCTCCTGAAAGGCCTGCTTGGGGTTGGATTTTTCGGCGACGAGGCGGCGCATGACGCCGCCCTCCGCGAAGTCGGGACGGTACCGCAGCATCACGTCCTGAAAGTCGTACTCGTTGAATCCGGCATCGATCTGCAAGGGCGGGGCGTCGGGCAGGGCCTCGCAAACCGCTTCCGCTGTCTCGCGGTGCCGCCGCATGCTGCCGGCGATCATATTGTCGATGGGCAAATCACATCGGGCCCAGAACTGGCCGAGCGCACGGGATTGTTCGACGCCGAGATCGGAGAGCTTGTCGTAATCCGACGCGCCGAAAGACGCCTGACCATGTCGAACGAGCAGCAGCTGGGCCATGCACTTCCTGTGACGCTAACAAACGGTGGCCGAAGCATAGAGTGGCGGTTACGATCAAACCAATGAATGTTTTCTATCCCCATCCATAAGCGCCACGAATACAAATGAACGTTCGCCAACTGGATCTCAATCTTCTCGTCGTGCTCGACGCCATTTACACCGAGGGTGGAATCACCGCGGCCGCGCGCCGTTTGCACGTCACCCAGCCGGCGGTGACCCATGCGCTCAACCGGCTGCGAGATCACTTCAGCGATCCGCTGTTTGTGCGGGAAGGGCGGACGATGGTGCCGACGCCCATGGCGCGGAACCTGATCCGTCCGTTAAAGCGCTCGCTGCGCAGCATCGAGATCATGCTGCATGAGGTGGACCAGTTCGATCCGGCGACCACACCGCGGCGTTTTCGTCTGGGTGTGCGGGACGTGCTGGAATCGGTGTTGCTGCCACCGTTGATGCAAGGTATCTCGGCGTCGGCGCCCCTGGTCGATCTGGACGCCGTCCAGACCAACCGGCGATCGCTGGCGGCTGATCTGGACAGCGGTGAGCTGGATGCCGCGATCGACATCCTCCTGCCGCTGCCCGACAGCGTGAACCGACAAAGAATTGTGCTGGACCGGTTCGTTGTGGTCGCTCGGCGTGACCATCCTGATATTCACGGCCAGATCGATCTGGCGAGCTATCTGCGCCAGGACCACGTGCTGGCGACCGTGCGGCGCTCCGGTGGCGGCATGGAAGACGTGAGCCTGGCGCAGCTAGGCCAGAGTCGGCGTATTCGCATGCGCTGCCAGCATTATTTTGCAGCCTGTCGGGTGGTCAGCCAGACCAACCTGATTCTGACGATGCCGGAAAATTACGCCCGCGTCGCCAATGCGGGTCTGGGCAACCAGGTTCTCGCGGCTCCGGTGGACATGACGCCGCTCGATGGGTACCTCTACTGGCACCGCAACGTGGACGGCGATCCGGCCAGCCGCTGGTTTCGTCGTCAGTTGTTGGACGCGGTGTCGCGCACCACAGGAGCGGCGCTCAGTTCCTGAAGAACACCGTGCGCTGCCCCCGTTCGACGCGCAGGCTGCGGTTGCTGAGCATGCTGTCGAGCACGCCGCGTAGATCGGCAGCGCGCTGACATTCAATCTTCCAGATCGCGGCCAGCGCTGTGGCGGTCAACCCGGTGTCGCCAGCGCGGGCGGCGAGCTGGAAGATGTCGATGACCAGCGCCTCCATCTGCACAGGTGACAGCCGGGCGGGCCGGCGTGGTGACTCTTCGTCGGCAGCGTCGTCTTCATCGTTTGCCGCTGGCGGCAGCTGTTCGTAACCGAGGCCGGTCAGGCGTAGATAGGACTGGCTGTCACTGATGATCTCGAGGCATTGGCTCCCATGGAGTTCACCGATGCCGCTGGCAAAGGACGCGTCATCGCCGCCAGCTCGCCGCCATGCATAGTGGACGACCACCGCGTCGGCACCTTCGCGGACGCTGGAGATATGACGGGCGATCAGCTGGAGCAATGTTTCGGCGCTCATGCCAGGCCTCAGGATTCCAGCACGGCTTGACCGATGGCCCACTGTACCGCGCGGCCATTGGCGGCTCGATAGAGTTTCTTGCCGGAGTTGCTCAGATGGACCGTCCGGGTATCGGCATCGTAGTCGAGGTGACCGAGCCGATGGGCCAGCTCGATGGCGTGGAACACTCGAAAGCCCGGAATCTTCATCCGCTCCAAGCGGTAGCTGATCTCGCCGAAGCTCACGCTGCGGGATTCGGCTGCATCGCCGGCGGCATAGGCCGCTAACAGGCATAGCGTGCGGGAATCGACACTGCGGGCTTTGAGATCTTCCGCCTCGAGTTCCGGCGCCATGTTGACGAGCTCGGCCGGAGCAGCGCGGCCGCCCTGGTAGGCGACACCATCGCTGGTCAGCGCGACGGAGCGCCGACGCAACCCCGCGAAGCTCGCGAGTTGATCGCGGAACAGCAAGTCGAGCGCGTCACGCAGTTCGCCCGCGCGCAGGCCGGAAATGGCCCATTCCTCGGTGAGCTCGTCGAGCTTGACCGAGCGGCCCCGATTGCGGTGCAGCACGTCGATAATCAGCGTGCGCAAGGCGTACTCGGTGAGCGGGCCACTGCGCCGAAAGACCTCGATGGGGGTATCGACCTCGACCTCCGCGCACTCCGGATCCAGCACTACGCGATAGCCGGAGGCCGTCAGTCTGCAGTGCTCGCCGGTGGTCACGATCAGGCCATCGCTCACCAGGGTCTGGTACGCGACGTTCAGGCGAGTCTCGTCACCGCCCGCCAATGACCAGTGATAGTCCACCAAGCGGCGTGACACGCCCTCGATGAGGTCATGGCAATCACGATTGATGAAATTCAGAATCCGATTGCAATCGGCGTCTGCATGGAAGGAAAAGCCCACTCTGCGCGTCCTGTATCAAGAACCTGCCAAGAACCTGAACTTGTAGCAGTACAGACAATAGGTGGCGGCTGCGGGGCTGTCCAACGTGATCGCGATGAGTGCTACCAGGCCCCCGTATTCTCCATGGATGCCCAGGGTTCTTCCGGGGGCAGTGCGTCGCCTCGCTGTAGCAGCTCGACGGAGATGAGGTCTGGCGACCGAACAAACGCCATGTGGCCATCGCGGGGCGGGCGATTGATCGTCACCCCGGCGGCTTGCAAACGTTCACAGGCGGCATAGATATTGTCGACACGGAACGCCAGATGACCGAAGTTGCGGCCGCCGTCGTAGTCTTCGGGGTCCCAGTTGTACGTCAGTTCGATCAGCGGGCTCTTGCGGTCCGCGGCGCGTGCCTTGTCGCCGGGGGCGGCAAGAAAGATCAGCGTGAAGCGGCCTTGCTCGCTGTCGTAACGGTTCATCTCTTCCATGCCTAGCGCATCGCAATAGAAGCGTAGCGATGCGTCGAGATCGGAGACGCGGACCATCGTGTGCAGGTATTCCATGACTGTTTTCCTTGTTCAGCCAGCCGCGGCAAGCCAGTTCAGTGTCGCCTCGGCGCTCTTCGCCGGGTAGCCAATGCGGTATTGGTCGCCGCGATCGAACACCGGTCGCTTGACCAGGGTGGGGTGGGCGACGATCAGGTCGATCAGGGCATCGTCATCCGCGTTGTCGGGGAGCTGATCGCTCACCTGCCGCCACGTGGTCCCTCGGCGGTTGAGCACGGTGTCCAGACCGAGCGCATCGACCCAGGCCCGGACCGTGGACCTGTCCAGCCCGTCGACCCGAAAATCGTGGAACCGGTGCTCGATGCCTGCTTGCTGCAGATCCTTGAGCGCGCGGCGAACTGTGTCGCATTGCTTGATGCCGAAAATCGTTCGTTTCATGGCAAATTGGGTGGCGGTCAGGCTCTGAGATCGAAGGTCAGCACGATCGTGAGTATCGTGGTGATTCCCACGGCGATGTTCATCGGGATGCCGGCTTTGAGAAAGTCGGTGAACTGATACCGGCCCGGCCCGTAAACCATCAGGTTCGTCTGGTAACCCAGCGGAGTCGCGAAACTGGCAGAGGCCGCCATCATCACCGCGAACATATAGGGTTCGGTGGCCAGGCCCAACTCGCTAGTGATGCTCAGCGCAATCGGCACCATGATCACTGCGGCGCCGTTGTTGGTAATCATTTCCGTCAATAGCTGCACGGTGATGTAAATCAGAATCAGCAACAGCACGGGGTTGTCCCCAGAGAACAGCACGACCTGATGCGCCAGGGCCGCGGCGGCACCACTGGTGGCCAGCGCCGTGCCCAGACCGAGTGATGCGCCGATCGTGATCAGCACGGGCAGGTCGACGGTGCGCAGCGCCTGAGCCGGCGTCATGCAGCGGGTCAGCAGCATGCCGGCGGCGGCCAGCAGACCGGCATCGAGAATGCTGAGCCACCCGGTGGCGGCGGCCGTGACTGCGGCGGCCAGCATCGACCAGGCCAGCCAGGCCTTGTCATGGCGAGGCCGATCGACGTCGAGGTCATTGATCAACAGGAAATCACGGCTGTTGTGCAGCTTGTTGACGAAGCCGGGGCGGGCTTCCATCAACAGAGTGTCACCGGCTTCGATACGAATGCTCCCCAGTCCACCCTTGATGCGTTGGCCGTTACGCGAGACGGCCAGCACCACCGCGCCATAACGCTCGCGGAACTGGGAGTCACGCAAGGTGCGGCCGACCGCCTCGCAGTTGGGGGAGACCACCGCTTCGACCAGCCGGCGCTCGGGCCGGCTCTCCAGAATCGTCGGCTGCTGCTTGGCGCCGATCGACGGCACCAGGCCGCGGACCGCCAGCAGGTCCTGGATGGCATCGGGGTCGCCCGCGAACACGAGTCGGTCGTTCCCCGCCAGTGGCTCTTCGCCGGATACGGCCGTTAGCACGGAGCCCTGACGACCGATCTCCACCAGAAACAAGGTCCGCAGATTGCGCAGTCCTGCCTGCTCGATCGTCTTGCCCACCAGTGGTCCGCTGGCATCAACGGCGACCTCGACAGTGAATTCCCGCAGCGATTCGCTGGCTGTGGGGGACCGTCGGTCGGGGAGAATCCTGGGCAGCACAAAGACGATCAGCAGGCCGCCGACCAGGGCCACAGGCAGGCCGACGATGGTGATCGCAAACAGGCCGAATTCGGGTTCCCCGGTCAGATCCGCGTACTGGCCGTTGACGACCAGGTTGGTGCTGGTACCGATCATCGTCAGCGTGCCGCCGAGGATGGCGGAATAACTCAATGGAATCATCAACCGGGACGGCGCGGCATCAATGCGGCGGCACCAGCTGGTGATGGCTGGAATCATGGTCGCGACAACCGGCGTGTTATTCAGAAAGCCGCTGAGCGCAGCCACGGGCGCGTACACCCGAAAAATCGCCGAGCGGATGTTGGTCGGGCTGCCGAGCACGTTCTGCACCAGCCAATGCACACCGCCGGTGGAGGTGATGCCGCCGGCGACGACGAACATCACGGCAACCGTCATCAACCCTGTGTTGCCAAAACCCGCGAAGGCCTCGGTCCCGGTCAGAACGCCGGTCACCGAAAGAATCGTCAGCGAACCCATCATGACGAGATAGGGGGGCAGGCTGACCAGCAGCAAAGTAGCCAGCGTGCCTACGGTGACGGCAATAGCAATCCATGCCTCGATCGACATGCGAGAGATTCCGGGCGGATGGAGGGGTGATTATTCCACGTGGGGCAGGTTGATTGTGTAGGACAGATCGCATTTGGAATAAGGACAGCTCACAAAAAAGCCCCGCCACAGGGGCGGGGCCAGCGCTCTCCGAAGGAGTTAGGTGCCGGAGAGGCTAGTGTCCGGTCGGTAGACCGGCTCCACGGGGGATGCGAACGCTTTCCACGAGTTCCTGAATATGCGCGGGCGGTTCCTTGGTGACCTTCGACACGCCAAAGGCGACCGCGAAGTTCAGCAAGGCGCCGATGGCACCGAAGGACTCTGGCTGGATACCGAACAACCAGTACTCCGCGGTGTTCGGGAACCAGTTGGTATCGGGGACGAAGAACCAGCCCTTGAACACGAAGATGTAGATGATGGTGCTGAACAAGCCGGTCAGCATGCCCGCGATAGCGCCCGCTTTGTTCACACGCTTGCTGAAGATGCCCATCATCAACGCCGGGAAGATCGACGAGGCCGCCAACCCGAAGGCGAGCGCCACGACCTGGGCGGCGAATCCGGGTGGATTCATGCCCATGTAGCCGGCCACCAGCACGGCGCCTGCCATGGCGATTCGGCCGGCTCGCAGTTCCTGTTTCTCGTCGATGTGCGGCATTAACATGCCTTTCAGCAGGTCGTGCGATATCGCAGACGAGATCGCCAGCAGCAACCCGGCTGCGGTGGACAATGCGGCGGCAAGTCCGCCTGCAGCGACCAGAGCGATCACCCAGCCGGGCAACTGTGCGATTTCCGGATTGGCCAGCACCATGATGTCGCGGTCGACCGTGACCATTTCATTGCCTTGCCAGCCCCATGTGGCTGCCTGTGCCGCGAATTCTGGATTCGCATCGTTGTAGTACTGGATGCGGCCATCGCCATTCTTGTCCTCGAACGCGAGCAGTCCGGTTTTCTCCCAGTTCCGGAACCACTCCGGTCGGTTTTCGTACTCGAGATTGGCCTCGGGTGCGCCCACGGGGCCGGTCTGAATGGTTTCCATCAGGTTCAGCCGCGCCATGCCGCCGACCGCCGGTGCCGTCGTGTACAAAATGGCAATGAAGACCAACGCCCAACCGGCCGAGAGGCGCGCGTCGGACACCTTGCGCACGGTGAAGAAGCGGATGATCACGTGGGGCAGGCCCGCGGTGCCGATCATCAGCGACATGGTGAGCAGGAAGATGTTCATCATGCTGCCGTCAGGATCGGTGAACGAGGCGAAGCCAAGATCCGTCACCACCTGATCGAGCTTGTCCAGAATCGGCGTGCCATCGGCCATATTGGCACCCAGACCCAGCTGTGGAAGCGGGACACCGGTGAGCTGAAAACTGATGAAGATTGCCGGAACGGTGTAGGCGAAGATCAGTACGCAGTACTGCGCGATCTGCGTATAGGTGATGCCTTTCATGCCGCCGAGCACGGCGTAGAAGAAGACGATCGCCATGCCGATCATCACGCCCGTTTCAAACTCCACTTCCAGGAACCGGCCAAAGGCCACGCCCACGCCCTTCATCTGTCCGATGACGTAGGTGATCGAGGCGACGATCAGGCACAGCACGGCCACCATTCGTGCGGTCTTGGAATAGAACCGGTCGCCGATGAACTCGGGGACGGTGAATTTCCCGAACTTGCGGAGATACGGTGCCAGCAACAGGGCCAGCAGCACGTAGCCGCCAGTCCACCCCATCAGGTAGGGCGAGGCGTTGTAGCCCAGAAACGCGATGAGTCCGGCCATGGAGATGAACGAGGCGGCGCTCATCCAGTCCGCTGCCGTGGCCATGCCGTTGGAGATCGGGTTGACGCCGCCGCCGGCGACGTAGAAATCCTGCGTCGAGCCGGCGCGTGCCCAGATCGCGATACCAATGTACAGCGCGAAGGTCAGGCCGACGACCAGGTAAATCCAGGTTTGTGTATCCATCGAAGCCTACTCCTCGTGAACGTCGTACTTGCGATCGAGCTGATTCATCTTGTGGACATACACAAAGATCAGCGCGACGAAGATGTAGATGGAGCCCTGCTGGGCGAAGAAGAACCCGAGCTTGTAGCCCCCGAGCGGGATTTGGTTGAGCAGGTCGACGAGCAGGATGCCGGCACCGTAGGAAGCGACGAACCAGACGATCAGCAGGATCGTCAGCAGTCGGACATTCTCTTTCCAGTAGGCGGCGGCACCCGGATTGGGCGCGTTGTTCACGGTTGACTCCTCCAGTCTTTGATCTTGTTGGTCCGGTGGGCGACACGCGCGTCATCGGAACCCGGTCGACTGTATGAAGTCGGACGTGGCCGTCCTAGCTCGACTTTAGTCGTAGCAACTGGACGTATCCGGCCGAAGCGGATCCAGCTTCTTTATATAAATCAAATAAATAAGTCGTATTTGTCGGCTGACTTGTTCGCCTTGACAGCGACCAAGACTTTGGTCGAATGTGGGCTCATAGCCCGCTTGGTGTGTCCGCCACCAACGGGGATATCTGGGCGGGGGAGACCGCGGCATGAACGGACCATTGATCGGGCTTACGCTAGCGGCCTATATGGCGCTGCTGTTCGCCGTGGCCTGGCATGGTGATCGGCGTGCGGGCGGCGACGGGCGGTTCCAGGCCAGTGTTCAGGCGCTGTCACTGGCGGTTTACTGCACCACCTGGACTTTTTTCGGGGCGGTCGGTTCGGCCAGCGTGAACGGCTGGCTTTATCTGCCGATTTACCTCGGGCCGGCGCTGGTCTATCTGCTTGGCTGGAAGCTGATCCGCCGGATCGCCGAGATCAGCCACGGTAACAACCTCACCTCGATTGCCGATTTTCTGGCGGCGCGTTTCGGTCATAGCTCCGCGCTGGGCGCGTTGGCGACCGGCCTCTGCCTTTGTGCCACGTTGCCGTACATCGCGCTGCAGTTGCGGGCGGTCGAATCGACGTTCCAGATCCTGGCGCCGACGACCACGGCAGGGGGGCTGGAAACAGCGTTTGGCATCGCCGCCGTGATGCTGGTGTTCTCGCTGATCTTCGGTGCACGCCATCTGAGTCGCGGTGAGAAGCACCCCGGCGTCGTACGGGTTGTCGCGCTGGAGTCCGTACTGAAACTGGTCGCCTTGCTCGCCGTCGCGTGGTTTGCCTTGCATGAAGTCGTTGGCGGGCCGAGCGGGCTGTGGAGCGAGCTGACGGATGTCGAGGGCGGGCATGCGCTCAGCCACACCTCGTTCGGGACGGACTTCTGGACGTACACGCTGCTGTCTGCATTCGCGATCGTGTTGCTGCCCAGGCAGTTTCACATCGCCATGGTCGAGCATTCGACCGACCGGGGCATGCGGACGGCGCGGTGGCTCTTTCCACTTTACCTGCTGCTGCTGAGCATCAGCGTGTTGCCAATCTCGATCGCCGGTGACAATCGACTGGCGGCACAGGGCTTCGACCCGGACCGCTATGTCCTGATGCTGCCACTGGCCTTTGGTGAGAACGGCCTGGCCTTGCTCGCCTACCTGGGCGGTGTGGCCGCAGCCACCGGCATGGTCATCGTCTCGGCGCTGGCGATGAGCATCATGATCAGCAACGAGTGGGTGCTGCCCTGGTTGCTGCGTTCCGGCCGGGATGCGCGCACGCGGCGACTGGACGCGGTGATTCTG
Organism: Abyssibacter sp.; assembly: GCA_023146115.1. Lineage (GTDB taxonomy): Bacteria > Pseudomonadota > Gammaproteobacteria > Nevskiales > OUC007 > Abyssibacter. The sequence continues at coordinate 13,264 of JAGLCS010000089.1, forward strand.
AACGTGCGCCGCAGTGTGATCGCGCTCGTCATTCTGGGCGCATACGGGTTTCACCTGCTCGCGGCCGACACCCGGAACCTCGCCGGGCTGGGCTTGCTGGCGTTCGTGGCCGTCGCTCAGCTTGCGCCGGCGTTCCTACTGGGTCTGGCCTGGCGTGGGACATCGGCGCGCGGTGCCATCGCCGGCATCTCAGCGGGATTTTGCGTCTGGGCGTTGTGGCTGGCGCTGCCGATGATGGTGCCCGCTGCAGTACTACCGGGCAGCATTCCCGAAACATTGGGATGGGGCTTGGTCACGGTGGCGACCTGGGTTTCGCTGTCGCTGAACCTCACCCTCGTGGTCCTGGTGTCGCTGCTCAGCCGCCGATCGGTGGTGGAACAGGCACAGGCCAACAAGTTCTGCCGCCGTGACCTTTCGCTGACACCCAGCGCAAGCGCCGGCGCGCATGCGCGCGTGCAGGACGTGCTGTTCCTGCTCGATCGCTTCGTCGGAGATATGAGAACGTCCCAGGTTGTGCGACAGGTTGAGGTGGCGACCGGCCATCAGCTGTTGCCAATGGGGCGGGCATCGCCGGAATTGTTGGAGGCTGCCGAGCGCCAGCTGGCTGGTGCCGTGGGCACCACCTCCGCGAGGATGGTGCTCGACAGCGCCCTGCAGGACATCGAGCTATCGATCGAGGAGGTCGCGACCATTCTCGACGGTACCCGGGAAGACCTGCGCCTTAGCCGGCGGCTGTTGCGGGCCACGCTGGATAACGTCAACCATGGTGTCAGCGTGATCGACAATGACCTGCGTATCGCGGCATGGAATCAGCGATACCTGGACCTGTTCCAGTATCCGCCCGGTCTGATCACGGTCGGGCGGCCGCTGGCCGACGTGATCCGATACAACGCGCAGCGCGGACTTTGCGGGCCGGGACTGGCGGATGACCACGTGCAGAAACGCCTGGAGCATGTCCGTGCCGGCACCGCACATCGCTACGAGCGGACGCGACCGGATGGCACCGTCATTGAAATGCAGGGCAAGCGCCTGCCGGGCGGCGGCTATGTCACCAGCTTTGCCGACATCACCGACCACAAACGGGTACAGCGCGAATTGCAGGCTGCCAACGAAAATCTGGAAGCCACTGTGCTGGAGCGCACGCGGGCACTGCGTCAGGCAAAGCAAGCCGCCGAACGGGCGAACCGCAGCAAGACCCAGTTCCTCGCGGCGGCCAGCCACGATTTGATGCAGCCCATCAGCGCCGCTCGCCTGTTCGCGTCCTCTTTGATCGAGCGGGCCCACGATGAGGAGGTCCGGACCACAGCGGAGCGGATTGCGTCCGCACTGGACGGTGCTGAAGCTGTGCTCAGCGACTTGTCGGAGATCAATCGACTGGACGCGCGTCGTGTCCCCGTGCGGCACGAGACGGTGAACCTGCGCGATGAACTGCTTCCGTTGATCGAAGAATGCCGCCCGATCGCACGGGCGCGCGGCATCGAGCTTCGTGAGCGGATCGCTTCGGTGCACGTGCGCACGGACCGATTGCACCTACGGCGCATCGTCCAGAACTACCTGTCGAACGCATTGCGCTATACCAGTGATGGTGCCGTGCTGGTCGGTACACGCCGTGTCGCAGGCCAAGTGCGGGTCGTGGTGTATGACACCGGCCCCGGCATTCCGCTGGACCGGCGGGACGACATCTACCTGGAGTTCCAGCGCCTGCCAATCGCCGACGCACAGGCGGGCAAGGGCCTGGGGCTGGGCCTCGCCATCGTGCAACGCATGGCTCGGTTGCTTGGCCACACGATCGGTCTGGATTCGGTGATCGGCCGCGGTTCATGTTTCTGGATCAATCTGCCGAGGGGCGAAGCCTCACCGGCGATCACGTCGGCCACGCCGGATGGAGATCGGCAGGATGCTTTATCGGGTGCCCGCATTCTCTGCGTGGATAACGACCCCGGGGTGCTTGATGGCCTGTCATTACTGCTGCGGGGCTGGGGCGCGCAGACCCGCTGCGCTGCTTCGATTGACAGCGCTCTCGCGGTTTGTGCGGACCCGCCTGACTTGGCGATTATCGACTATCGGCTGGACGACGGGGTTCTAGGCACCGAGGTGCTGGAACGACTTCAGCAGGCTTGGCGGCAACCTGTGCCGGCGATTCTGATCACGGCAGATCGGACCAACGAGGTACGTCAGGCCGCGGTTGGCGCCGGGATGGTACTACTGCACAAGCCAGTGAAACCTGCGACCTTGCGCGGTGCGATCCGGCAGGCGGGGCAGCTCACGCAGCAGGCATCGTGATTCGCTGGCGGTATCAAGCCGCCGGCGCCGTCACTCCCCCGGGGTGAATCGGCTGCGTCGGCATTACCGCGCGGTCATTTGCGGTTGCGCACCGTCGAGCCCGGCCTCGGTGTCGTCGACATCCAGCTTGCGCGCGGCGATCACTGCGGCGGTCCGGTTGCTGACCTTGAGCTTGCGCAGAATCGCGGTGACATGGGCCTTGATGGTGGCCTCGGTGACGTTCATCTCATAGGCGATTTGCTTGTTCAGCAGACCGTCGGCCAGCAGGGTGAGGACCCGAAATTGTTGCGGCGTCAGGCTCGCGATACGTTCGGCCAGCGCCTGATCTGCGGTTTCGGCCGGAGACAGCGTCGGGTTGGCCCCGGTGTCCGGGAACGCCGTATCGCCGGCCAATACACGCTGGATTGATTGGGCGATCACCTGGGGTGGCGCCGACTTCGGGATGTAACCCACAGCGCCGAGCGTTTCGGCGCGCCGGATCACGCTGGGGTCGGTCACCGCAGACACGATCACTACGGGCAGGCTCGGGTGGTTCCCGCGGAGAAAGGCCAGGGTGGAGAATCCGTAAGCGCCCGGCATGCGCAAATCCAGCGTGCAAAGGTCGGCGTCCGGCACCATCCTCACCGCCGCCTGTACGGCTTGCGCAGAGTCAGCCTCGGTGACCTGCGCATCCGGCAGCGCCTGCTCCACGGCTCCTCGCAATGCGGAGCGGAACAGAGGGTGGTCGTCGGCGACGATCACCGCGTGGCCGGCCATGCTGGATGCGCGGTCGGGCATCAGCGCTCAGGCCGCGAGGGCCTTGTGTCCCTGGATTAGATGGTCGACGACCTCGGGGTCCGCCAACGTGGATGTATCGCCCAGGTTGTCGAAGCTGTTCTCGGCAATCTTGCGCAGAATGCGGCGCATGATCTTGCCGGATCGGGTCTTCGGCAGCCCCGGCGCCCATTGCAGCACATCGGGTGTGGCAATGGGGCCGATTTCCTTGCGAACCCATTGCTTGAGTTCGGCGGCCAGCGCATCGGTTTCGTCCACGCCAGCCGATGTGGTGACATACACATAGATGCCTTGGCCCTTGACCTCGTGGGGGTAGCCGACGACGGCCGCTTCGGCCACCGCTTCGTGCGCCACCAGGGCTGACTCGATTTCGGCCGTGCCCAGCCGATGCCCGGATATATTGAGCACATCATCGACGCGCCCCGTGATCCAGTAGTCGCCATCGGCATCGCGCCGAGCGCCGTCGCCGGTGAAATAACGGCCCGGATAGGTCGAAAAATAGGTCTGGACGAACCGTTCATGATCGCCATACACGGTGCGCATCTGGCCTGGCCAGGAATCCAGGATCACCAGATTGCCCTCGGCCGCGCCTTGCTTGAGATTGCCCTGTTCATCGACCAGAGCGGGCTGGATGCCGAAGAAGGGCTTGGTGGCCGAGCCGGGCTTCAGGCCCCGCGCACCAGGCAGGGGAGTGATCAGAATGCCGCCTGTCTCGGTCTGCCACCAGGTGTCCACGATGGGGCAGCGTTCCTCGCCGACTACCTTGTGATACCACTCCCAGGCTTCCGGGTTGATCGGCTCGCCGACGCTGCCCAGCAGCCGCAAGCTGCTGCGGGAGGTGCTGCTGACCGGATCGTTGCCTTCGCGCATGAGTGCACGAATGGCAGTGGGCGCGGTGTAAACCGAATTCAGCTGATGCTTGTCCACGACCTGCCACAGCCGCGACGCATCCGGATAGGTGGGCACGCCCTCAAACATGGTCGTGATGGCCCCGTTCGCGAGCGGGCCATAGACGATGTACGTGTGTCCGGTGACCCAGCCGACATCCGCGGCGCACCAGTAGCGATCACCGTCGTGGTAGTCGAAAACGTACTGGTGGGTCAGTGAGGCGTAGACGATGTAGCCGCCCGAGGTATGCAGCACGCCCTTTGGCCGACCGGTGGAGCCGGAGGTATAGAGAATGAACAAGGGGTCCTCGGCATCCATCGGCTCCGGTGGGCAGTCTGCGGAAACGGTGCCCATGGCCTCGTGGTACCAGAGATCACGATCCGACCACTGCACATCACCGCCGGTGCGGCGCACGACCAGCACCTTGTCCACATGCTGGGCGCCCGGACGCTGTAGGGCGGCGTCGACATTCTTCTTGAGGGCGATGGTCTTGCCACCGCGATAGCCCTCGTCGGCCGTGATCACGAAGCGCGACTGGCCATCTTCGATCCGGCCGGCCAGTGCGTCGGGTGAAAAGCCGGCAAACACCACCGAATGCACTGCGCCGATGCGCGCGCAGGCGAGCATGGCGTAGGCCGCCTCAGGGATCATCGGCATGTACAGCGTGACCACATCGCCCTTGTTGACGCCCATGGTCTTCAGCACATTGCCCAAGCGGCTGACCTGGGCATGGAGTTCGCGGTAGGAGATTTCCTGGTGTTCGTCCGGTGAATCGCCTTCCCAGATGATCGCGGTCTGGTCTCCGCGATTCTCCAGGTGTCGGTCGACGCAGTTGGCGCAGACATTGAGCTGGCCGTCTTCGTACCACCGAATATGTACGTCGCCGGGGCCGAAGTTCACATCCTTGATCTTGGTCGGTGCGCGCAGCCAGTCAATGCGCTCGGCCTGCTTGGCCCAGTACGCCTCGTTATCCTCAATCGAGGCCGCATATTCGGCCTCGTAGCGGGCTTCGTCGATGAGGGCGTTACCGGTCCAGCTGTCCGGTACGGGGTAGAGGGCTTGATCTGACACGGCTTGTCTCCTGCGCTTGTTCTCGGATTCGTATCGCAGACGCACCGGGACATTGCCCGGTGCGTCTGCGTGCTGTCTCTATTGGACAGTGAAGATGGCGTATAGCCTATTCGACTTTGGCCTTAGAACGCATATTTAGCCGAGAATTGCAGGCGATCCATCGCGCCTTCCGCGCCGGTCGCCATCTCGCGCTCCGCATGCATCAACTCAATGCCGGTTGTCAGCGAACTGGTCAGCGAATGCAATAGATTCACATGGATGGACGAGGCCGATTCGACATCGCCATCACCGTCGAAAAAGCCGTACACCAGCGAGCTGCGAGTCTTGCTGGTCCAGAAGTGTCGATATGCCAGAAACGCAGCCGTACTGTCGATGGCTTCCAGATCGCCGTTGCCGTCGACTTCGGCGTCAAAGTTGGCCAGCACGCCGAGATACCGGCCCAGGCCGGTGCCGGTGGTCGCCATGAACTTGATGTCATCCCGACCGACCGCGAACTTGCCCGATACGCTGACACCACCGCCGACGACAGAATCATCCACACCACCCGGGTCCTGTGATTCGATGGAGCGCAGCAAGCCGGCGATGACCAGCGGCCCGACGTTCCAGCGCAGGGCAATGTCGGGCAGCGAATTGTCATCGGTGGTCCCATCGCCAGCAATGCGGCTTTCCGGGTTCTCCAGCGCGATCTGGAACGCGCCGGCGGTGTAACGAACCATCGGCTGACGGATGAACACAGTGCTTTCGGTCGGGCCGATGAAATCCAGGGTTTCCGGCAGGGCACCGACATTCTGGAAGGTTGACCAGGCCTGACCAAACAGCCAGTTGCCATAGGTGAAGTAGGCCTGTCGCAAACGCGGTTGATAGGAGTTGCTGATGGACTCGTTGCCGGCGTCGCTGTTCTGGAAATCGACTTCCAGATGCGTCTTGATGGTCTGGCCGTTGTCCAGCGCCGTCGCCGTGCCGACGATCAGCCGGGTTTGCTTGGCATGCATGTCGTACAGGGTGACGCCGCCCGAGCCATCATCCAGCGGCACACCGCGCGGGCCAACGTAGTAGTCGCGTCCGAGCGGTTCCAGAGAAGCGGCCGGGCGTGCCTCATAGTCGGTGATCATCGCATCCAGCTTGATATAGCCCTTGATGGATACCGTGGTGCTGCCGACTTGCAGGCTGCGATGTGGCGGTGCCTTTTGCGCGGGTTGCTGATCTGGACTGAGGTACTGACCGGACTGAACGGGCGTCGCCTGCTGGCCGAGCACAGCGGTGCTGCTCAGCAACAGGGCCGAGCCGAAAACCAGGCAGGGGATACGAGGTCGCAAAGCGGACATGGGGTGGTCTCCTCCTTTTTGTGTGTCGGCGATCATTTGTCGAGCCGGCCAGGCCGTCTATTGGCCTTTAGTCGAAATCGCCAAGGCCTTAGACCAAGGTCGTACCCCAGGTGGCAACTTGGCCCGCGCCGGAGCGGACGCGTTGCTTGAAAGGCATCTGGGGCAGTCAGCCAGCGTCGCGAAGGCTATGATTTGCCGCGACGGGGCTGGTCAACTGCCTAGCTAATTGACCAGATGGCCGGTGCCTGGATGGCAGGCCAGCGAGATGAGCTGAACATCGGCTAAGGACGGTGGAGGACGTCAGGGATGAGTTGGAAGATACTGCAGCACGTGCGTTTCGAAGAGCCGCTGGAGTCGGAATTCCGGGCCTATTTCGAAGAACAAAGCCAGAAATCGAGGGCAGAACTCTGGATTATCCTGCTCGTCAGCATGGCCGTGGTCATCGCGTTTCATGGCGCGTTTCTGCAACTGCCGCCCGACGTCGTGCCTCTCGGCAAGATGATCCTCGCCGGCGTGATCGTGCCGGCCATTCTCCGTGGCCTCAGCGTGCGGGGCCGGCCTTTTCACCATCTGGCGACCGAGCTGTATATCGTCGCGGCCTACATCGATATCGTCTGCCTGCTGGTGCTGCGTGTGGCCTGTATACGTGCCGGGTACGACGTGGTGCCTCTGATCATCCCCGTCGCGATTTTGCTGAGTCTGATCGTTGTTCAGATTCCGTTTGTTCTGCTCGTGCCTGTCGTTCTGGTCGGACTGACGGGCATCGTCGGCGTCGAGTTGCTTGCGTTCGATCTGAGCAGCAACGGGTTGTTCCAGCTGGCTGCCGCAATGGCGCTCGTGATTGTCGCGCTCACTCCGGCTTACGATATCGAACGCTGGACGCGTATCGGCTGGCAGCGCCAGCGGCGCCTGAATGAACTCGCCGAACTGGATGAGCTGACGGGCCTGGCGACGCGCCGGAGCTTTGAAGAACGTTTCCGGGAAACCTTGAGGGCGGGGGTTCGTTCGGGAAAATCGGTGACTCTCATGATTCTTGATGTAGACCACTTCAAGGTCTACAACGATCATTTCGGACATCCTGCGGGTGACCACTGCCTGAACGTCATCGGGAACTACCTCAGAGTCGCGATACGCCGGCCGCAGGATTTCGCGGCACGGATCGGCGGTGAAGAGTTCGCCGTCGTTTGGTTCGACTTGAAGGCGGACGACGTTCCGCGTGTGGCGGATGGGTTGATCCGCGGCATCGCCGATCTGGGTCTTGTGCCACCGCCCGAGGGCGGGTCGTCCGTCACGGCCTCAGGTGGCGTTGTTCATGCCCGCGAAATTCCTCATGAGGGTCCCGTCGACCAGCTTCTCGCACCGATGATGAAGTTCGCGGACGATGCGCTATACCGCGCCAAGGCGCAGGGCAGGAACCGAGTCGTCGTGAGTGAGCGCGGGACGGACGCGATTCTGACCCGGCCATTGCCAAGCGATGACGCGTTTGACGGTGACGGTGAGGCGACGACACGGGAGCAGGGCGGTAGAGGGCTTAGAGAAGTCTTTGCACAGCTACGTCAGGGCCTACAGTTCCGGGAGCCATGGGAAAGCGACTTCAGAGCCGCGTTCGATGCGCAGGGACGCAGTTCCAGGCGATTGATTCTGACCGGTCTGTTGCTGGTCATCGGCATTATTCTCGTCATCGCGATTCCGGTGCTGAAGGTCCCGAAGGATCAATACTTCATCGGCGCGGCGACCCTGGTCGTTGGGCTCGCCCCGGCGACGATTCTTGCGTTGCTAGGCACCTTGATCCGCTCGCTGTTCCGTTGGTCAGCCGTGCTCTATGTCGGGGCGGTGGCTGTGATCCTCACAGCACAAATGTGGGAGCGGGTCATCCAGTTGCCGAAGGGGCACGATATGGTGCCTTTCATCATGCCGATCTCGGTATTGCTCAGCCTGAGCGTCGTGCAGATCCGCTATGGCTTGATGGCGCCTGCGCTGGCAGCGGGTCTAATCGGCGTCGTCGGCGTCGAGCTCTGGGCGTTCGAACTGACCAGCCACCGATTGCTGGACGTGGCGACCGCTGCACTCATGGTTTTGGTGACGCTGAGCTTCTCTTACAAGCTGGAACGCTCCACGCGGGTCGGCTGGAAGTACCAGCACTACCTGCATGAACTCGCGCACACCGATGCGTTGACCGGTCTCCCCAATCGGCGGAAGTTCGATGCCGCGTTCGAGCGGGTCCTGCGGACCGCCGCACGGGAACAACGCAGCGTGTCGTTACTGCTCCTGGATATCGATCACTTCAAGTCGTTCAACGACCACTTTGGGCACCCGGCCGGGGATCAATGCCTCAAGCAGATCGGCGCGCACCTGAGTCGATCAATGCGCCGCCCCCTGGACTTCGCGGCGCGGATTGGCGGCGAGGAGTTCGCGGCGGTGTGGTTCGACGCACAGCCGGACGATGCCCGCCGGATGGCGGAGCAGCTTCGTGCAGGTATCGAGGCGCTCGCGATCACGGCGGCGCCAGCCCATGGCCCGCTGGTGACGGCGTCAGGCGGGCTTGTTCACGTCGAGTCGCCATCATTGGCGATGCGGTCGGCTGACATCAGCGCCCGACTCATCAGCAACGCTGATGCAGCTCTTTACGAAGCCAAATCCGGCGGGCGAAACCAGCTCAGCGTATCTCGCGGGACCGACCCGCTCGGATCCCGCGGTGAACGTGAGGTGTCGGAAACCTGAGTCTCCGTAAGTCGCAGGTTGCCGATGCTGCGCTGCTGGCGGCGACAAGCTAACCCGCCTGACGAAGTTCCTCGATGCGAATCTTCCATGTCGCCGGCCCGGTCTCGTGGACGGATTCGCCGGTGCTGTCGACTGCGACAGTGACCGGCATGTCCTTGACCTCGAACTCATAGATGGCCTCCATGCCGAGGTCTTCGAAAGCGACCACGCGTGACCCGACGATGGCCTTGGACACGAGATAGGCCGCGCCGCCGACGGCCATCAGGTACACCGACTGGTGCCGTTTGATGGCCTCACGGGCAACCGGGCCGCGCTCGGCCTTGCCGACCATGCCCAGCAGGCCGGTCTGCTCCAGGATGTAGTCGGTGAACTTGTCCATCCGCGTCGCGGTGGTGGGGCCGGCCGGGCCCACCACTTCGTCGCGGACCGGATCAACCGGCCCGACGTAGTAGATGAAGCGGCCGCTCAGGTCCAAACCATCCGGCAGGCCTTCACCGGATTCCAGCAGCCCGGTCAGGCGCTTGTGCGCCGCGTCGCGGCCGGTGAGCATCTTGCCGTTGAGCAACAGGGTTTCGCCTGGCTTCCAGCTGCGGACGTCCTCGGCGGTGACGGTATCCAGATCGACACGCCGCGAAGCGCCGCCGCCGTCACGGCTCACGACCGGCCAGTCGTCCAGCGACGGGGGTGTTTGCAGCGCCGGCCCGGATCCGTCCAGCACGAAGTGGGCGTGGCGGGTTGCGGCGCAGTTCGGAATCATCGCCACCGGCAGGTTGGCCGCGTGAGTCGGGTAGTCGCGAATCTTCACGTCCAGCACCGTGGTCAGGCCGCCCAGACCCTGGGCGCCGATGCCGAGCGCATTGACGGCATCCATGATCTCCAGCCGCAGTTCTTCCGCACGTGTCTGCGCCCCGCGATCTCGAAGGTCCTGGATATCCACCGGATCCATTAGCGACTCCTTGGCCATGACCATGGCTTTTTCAGCGGTGCCGCCAATGCCGATGCCGAGCATGCCCGGAGGACACCATCCGGCGCCCATGGTCGGCACGGTCTTGACCACCCAGTCGACGATGGAATCCGACGGATTGAGCATCACGAACTTGCTCTTTGCCTCCGAGCCACCGCCCTTGGCCGCAACCTGCACATCGACCGTGTCACCGGGCACGATTTCCATATGGATCACGGCAGGCGTGTTGTCGCGCGTGTTCTGCCGCTTGCCTGCGGGGTCGGCAAGAATCGACGCCCGCAGTACGTTATCCGGATGCTGGTAGGCGCGGCGCACGCCTGCATTGATCATGTCTGTGAGTGACAGATCGGCCTCCCACTGCACATCCATGCCGACCTTGATGAACACGGTGACGATGCCCGTGTCCTGGCAGATAGGGCGCTTGCCCTCGGCGCACATCCGCGAGTTGATCAGGATCTGCGCCATGGCGTCCTTGGCGGCGGGGTTCTCCTCGCGCTCGTAGGCCGCATGCACCGCCTGGATGAAGTCCAGCGGGTGGTAGTACGAAATGAATTGCAGCGCGTCGGCGACGCTATCGATCAGGTCGTCCTGACGGATGACGGTCATGCGGTTCTCCCGAATGGAATGCATTTTCGGGCGCGGATTGTAGGCGATTGCGGGGCCGGCGGCATGACCGACCCCGCCCCGCGCCGCCCAACCGCTAGCAGGTCATGTTGAGCTTGATCCGCGTTTTCGGGTTGAAGTACTTGATCGTCGCCTTCTTGAAATTCATGTCGACGAACAAATTGCAGTAGTACTCACCCTTGCGCCAAGCCATCGAAACGCTGCTGTTGTTGGAGTAGTTCAGTTCAAAACGGCCATCGAAGGCCGGGTACGTATTGCGGAACTCCATCAGCTTGAGTAGCCGCTTGACCACCGGCCGCTGCACCGCCTCCTCGACCTCATCGTGAGTGTAGAACTTACGATTGATGTCGCGCAGTTCACCCGTGCGCTTCATCAGCATGTCGTCGTTGATCCCTGCGAGCAGACCAACGTAGTACACCTGCGGAATGCCGGGCGTGAAGAACTGGATAGCCCGCGCGCAGATGTAGGCGTCATCGTTCTGCTTGATTGCATCGTAGAAGGTGCAGGTGAGCTGGTAGATCGCGCCAACACTGTGCACATTGGCAGCCGAGCGTCGCAGGATGGGATCAGCCGAACGATCCTGCACGTTGTCGACCATCGCCTGGATCTTTTCCTTGGGCAGAATGCCCTCCACATCGGGAATGCAGATGCCGTCGTGCGTGTCGAGCACGGTGCACTGGTTGCGCGGGCAGACCCGCAGCCAGTTCTTGAGGTATTCGGTGTTGTTATCCAGCAATGTGTAGAGCAGCAGCGGCGGCAGGGCGAAGCCGTAAGCCCACATGCCGCGGTTGGCGATCGCGAACTGGTAGCTGGAATGGTCGTGGACCTCGGGCAGCACCTCCGCGTTGTGCTCGCGGGCCACGTTGTTAATCCATTCCAGAATTTCGTAGACGCGTGGCTCGACCAGAAAGCAGCTCGTGCCGATGATCTTGGTGGTGTAGCCGAAGGCATCCAGCCGGAACAGCTTGACCCCACGCGCGGTGAGGAACTGGATGTATTCCTCCATGAGCGCGTAGGTTTTCTCGCTCTTGTAGTTCAGGTCGATTTGATGCTCGGTGAAGGTGCACCAGACTTGGCCGGTGGACCCGTCGGCAAACTCGACTTCGCGAAACGGCTCCTTCTCCTTGCGGATGTGGATCTTGGCCATGTCATCCGACGTGATCTCGCCCATTTCATGGATATGGACAAACAGATCCGCGTACTCTGACTTGTAACCCTTCTGGACGAAATCCTTGAACTCTTCGGACTCGTCCGACGTGTGGTTCAGCGTGAGGTCCAGACACAGATCGTATTTTTCCGAGATCCGCTCCACGTCGTCCCAGGAGCCATAGTTCGGGTCGACTTCCTTGTGCGTCAGCGGCGAAAAGCCGCCGTCGGCGTTGGACGGGTAAATCGGCAGGATGTGAACACCGCCGACGGCCTTGGAGAAGTACTGTTCAAGAATGCCGTAGAGGTCGGCAAGGTTGTCGCCCATCCGATTCGGGTAGGCGATGAGTTGCACCTGATTCTTGAGCATCGACAGCGTCCTTATGACAGTGAGTAACGGATCGTCGATGAGGCCGAGTCGCCATCCGGTCGCACCGCAAAGTCCCGACGGGACCCGGCGCCTCACAGACTTGGTTGCAATGACTCTACCGTCAGCGGCCGCGTGTTGCGAACCCGAATGGTTAGGCCGGCAGGTTTATACTTTCGGCTTCACGGAATCGGAGCGAAGCCATGCGAACACTGTTCGGACTGCTGATGATTGGATTGATGCTGCTGCCGAATGTCGCGCAGGCTCAGGCGCGGCACGACGGTCGGTTCGACGGCATTGAGTACTTCGGCGATTCCAGCGAAGGCTTTTTTGGCGATCCGTCATCCGGCTATCACGGCATGCCGCTGCGCGAACTCGATGAACCCGTTCGTCGCTATCGTGTGGCCAAGTCCTCTGACACGCCTTATCTGACGATCTCGCCGGAGCGGGTGATCCAGTTTGATCCCGATATTTACGGGGACTGATCAGGGCCGAACAAAGACCGGACCTTCCAGCTTGCGGGGCATCGCCTCGCCGGTTTCCGAGCGCAGACCCTGGTTAATGATGACCACGTAGCGCCCGGCGGGCAGCGCGGTGGTCTGCACCAAGGCTGGATTGCGCCCGCTGCTCCAGCTCACCTCAATCGCTTCGCCCGAATCATTCAGCACCCGGACCTGGGATGCCACGGCGTCGAGTGAGGCCGGCGGCGCTGTGAACAGCAACGCGATGCCATGGCTGTCGGATTGAGCTTGACCCGCGAACCGCAGGCTTAACTGACCTGCGGGGGCCGGGTTTGGCCACCAGGGCTTGAGGTCCAGAGCGGACGGTTTCGGCGCCGGTCGGCGCGCCGGTGCGCTGCGTTCGGGTTGTGCGGGTCGGTTCGCTGACGAGGCTGTTGCCGTGGGGGCGGGCGGTGCCGAAGCTTTCGGTTTTGGTGGCGCCGGGCGTGGACTCGGCTCGGGTGTAGCGACGGTTTCAACGGGTTCATCGGCGCTCGTCTCGTCGGCAGATGCCTGCTGATCTTCGTCGGCCGGTGCGTCATCGCTTGCCGACTCGCCGGCATAACCCGTGACGGAATCGACGTATGCCATTAGCTCGTCGGTGGCGATATCGCGTGCGATCTGATCGGCGATACGTTCGGCCACGCGCTTCGCTTCGCGGGCGGCGATCTGTTGCGAGCCCGATAAAGTGTTCAGTGCCGGTGACGGCGAGTCGGCTTTCACGACGCCATCTGGCGCGGCTTCACCGGTGCGTTCGGCGATGGTGCTCCGAGCCGCCTGCCGCGCGGCATCGCGCGCAACACCCGCAGCTACGCGCTCCGCCTCCTCGCGGCCCATGCGCACCGCATCAGCTGCACTGATCGCCTGTTCGTCCTGCGCGGAGGCGAATAGCGATGATGACTGGCCGGTCATGCGGTTCAGGTTGGTCGAGCCCAGTAATAGGATGTCGACGGCCACAAAGACAACAACGGCGACTGCGGCGATGGCAACTAGCGTCAGGAAAGCGCCAATCACCCCACCACGCATGGTTTGGGGATTCGTCATGGAAGACACGGTTCGGATGGAAATGCATCGGCGGACCTGACAGGACGCGCCGGCTGACAACTACAGCTGCGAGGAGACTTCCTCACGGGCGATCTCGGTGGCCACGCGCGCGGCCGTCGCTTCGGCGACCTGCCGGGCGATGCGCCGAATCTCGGCCTCATCAGCCGACACCTGTTTGGACTCCTTCGCGTTGGCGGTCAGCTTCGCCGGCTCGGTGGAGCCAAATATGGCATCGGCATCCACCTGGGTCTCAGCGGTGTCTGACGCCGAGCGATCGACCAGTAGATCCAGTGCCAACGTTGTGCCGTAGGCGACACCAATCGCCACGAGAAACATGATCAGAGTGCCTATGCGCAGCATGATGTCCCCAGTCCAAATTCTTGATTAGCCGAACCGATGACTGTGCCCAAGCCGGAGGGGCGAGTCAATTTGACCTTCGCCCGAACGACCTCGATAAAAAACCCGATCAATCGACCACCCGCCGGGCGTGCCACGAGTCGCGCATAGCGCCGTCTGCTTGGCGTGATCGAGGCAGCACTCTATGCTCGCGCCGCCGCCCGCACAGAGAGCAACATGTACACATTGGCGCGACCCGCTCTGTTCGCCCTGGATGCAGAGTCCGCTCATCGAATCACGCTCGGAGTGCTCAGCCGCGCGCCTGGGCTGACCAGCGCATTCGGACGAGCCGGGGCCGATCCGGTGGAGGTCATGGGGCTGCGGTTCCGAAACCGCCTGGGGCTGGCTGCAGGCCTGGATAAGAACGCCGAGTGCATCGACGCTTGGTCCCGGCTCGGGTTCGGCCTGATCGAAGTGGGGACGGTCACCCCCCGTCCGCAGCCCGGCAATCCCAAGCCCCGCATGTTCCGACTGCCGGAGCACCGGGCGATCATTAACCGGCTGGGGTTCAACAATGCTGGGCTTGACGCGGTATTGGCCAACATCCGTCGCGCGGACCGAGGAGAATCCCGGCTGGGGATCAATCTCGGGAAGAACGCGGTGACGCCGGCCGATCAGGCGCTGGATGACTACCGGATGGGCATGGAGCAGGCGTATACGCTCGCGGACTATCTGACGATCAACATCTCGTCCCCGAACACCAAAGGCTTGCGCGACCTGCAGGGCGGGGCGGCGCTCGACGTTCTGCTGCGTGGATTGTCCATCTGCCGCCGCGAGTTGGCCGACCGGCATGGCCGCCAGGTACCTGTGGCGATCAAGATCGCGCCGGACCTCGAGCCGGATGAGGCGCGCGCCTTGGCAGACGCGGTGATCGAATCAGGCTTCGAGGCGATCATCGCCACGAACACCACGATCCGGCGCGACGCGGTGGCCGGTCATCGATATGCGCAGGAGATGGGCGGGCTTAGCGGCGAGCCTGTCCGCGAGGCCTCCACCAGGATGATCCGTTTGCTGCGCGATCACGTTGGCAGCGCCTGTGCGTTAATCGGCGTCGGTGGCGTCATGCAAGCGGAACACGCTGTGGACAAGCTGAACGCCGGTGCAGACCTGGTGCAGGTGTACACCGGATTCATCTATGCCGGGCCTGGCTTGGTCAAGGCCAGCGCCGAGGCCATGCAACAGTCCGTTTCACTCAAGTGAAACCTTGATACTGCAAGCTATTCGGCTTATTAATGGCGGATTGACTGTCGGTTACCCAAGGGGATGGACGGGACCCGACACGCCAGCTGCACAATACCTACCCATCAAGGATGACTCCATGAAACGTTTGCTCTCTGCGTCGGCGCTTGCCGTCGCCTTCGCCTCGGGCCCCGCGGCCGCCGTCAACACCGACGGCTTCGACATCCCTTATGTGGGTGTGAGCGGCGAGTTTGTCTCGGTGGACTCGATCCGCGAGAACGACGACGGCATCGGTGGCCGCGTACGCTTGGGTTTTCCGTTGGCATACGACAACAGCGCCTTGGAAATCAGCCTGTTCAGCAACTCGCTGGAGCGTGACCTGGACGGCGAGGACGACTACCAGGCAGGCATTTTCGTTGATTACGTCTACGATCTCGCCGGGTTGGTCGGAAACCTGCCGGTCAAGCCGTTTCTGCTAGCCGGTGCTGGCATGACCGAGGACGACATCCTCGCCAACAACGACATTCACCCGGCGCTGAATGCGGGTGGTGGCGTTCTGGTGCCGCTGCCGTTTTTTGGCGGCTTCGCGCTACGCGCGGAGGCTCGCTATCTCGCCCAGTTCAACAGCGAACACTACGACGACGAGAACATGGTCAATGATTTGCGCATCAATCTGGGTGTGCAGATCCCACTGTCGTGGCACTACGGGGCCGCCAAGGCTGAACCGGTCAAACAGGATTGCGACCTCACCGTCATCGATCCCCAGACCGGCCGCACCGACTGCGTCGTCGATACCGATCAGGACGGCGTGATCGATCCGAAGGACAACTGCCCCGGCACGCCCCTGGGCACAGTGGTTAACGCGAGTGGCTGTCCGCTGGCCAAGGCCAAGGACAGCGATAGCGATGGCGTCACCGACACCTTTGATCGCTGCCCGGATAGCGCACCCGGCGCCAAGGTCGATGAGCAGGGTTGCGAAGCGCCAGAGGTCATCGTGCTGCGTGGCGTCACGTTCGAAACCGGCTCGGCCACGCTAACGGCCAATGCCGAGATCGTGCTGAACCGCCAAGCCGAGAAGATGCAGGGTCAGCGTGCCACGCTGGTCGAAGTGGCCGGCCACACCGATTCTCGCGGTACTGCCGAGTACAACGAGAAGTTGTCCCAGGATCGCGCCCAGGCCGTGGTTGACTATCTGGTCGCCAAGGGTGTCCCCGCATCACGCCTCACCGCCCGCGGTTATGGCGAGTTCGAGCCGGTGGCCAGTAACGAGACCGAGGAAGGTCGCGAACTCAACCGCCGTGTTGAACTGCGGGTGATCGCCGAGTAAGCAAGCGCGAATGAAAAAAAGCCCCGGCTGGTCCGGGGCTTTTTTGTGTCTGGCGGTCGCGAATATCAGACCAGGCGATTCATCCCGTTCAGCGCGGCGACGCGATACGCCTCTGCCATGGTGGGGTAATTGAACGTCGTGTCGATAAAATGCTGCAACTGGCGCTCGCCGCCGCGCGCCATCACCGTCTGACCGATGTGGACGATTTCTGAGGCCGCTTCACCAAAGCAGTGGATGCCAAGAATTTCCAGTGTGTCGACGTGAAAGATCAACTTCAGCATCCCTACGGTTTCGCCGACCACCTGGGCGCGGGCTAGGTGCTTGAAAAAGGCGTGGCCAATTTCGAACGGCACGCCTTCTTCCGCCAGCTCGCGTTCAGTTTTGCCGACCGAACTGATCTCGGGGATGGTGTAGATACCGGTCGGCATCAGGTCGAAGCGCAACGACCTTGCTTCACCGGACACGATATGTCCGGCCGCAAACCGGCCCTGATCGTAGGCGCTGGACGCCAGCGCAGGAAAGCCGATGACATCGCCGACTGCATAGATGGACGGCACATCGGTCTGATGCTGTTCGTTCACCTTGAGCTGGCCGCGGCCATCAGCTTGTAACCCGACGGCGGCCAGGTCCAGCGAATCGGTGTTGCCGGTGCGCCCATTCGCCCAGAGAAGGTAGTCCGACTTGATGCGCCGGCCCGATTCGAGGTGCAGCACAACATCGTGATCACGCGCCTCGACCCGCGCCATGCGCTCGTTGTGGCGAATGTTCACACCGCGGTCGCGCAAGTGGTAGGACAGGGCTTCGGTGATTTCGTCGTCCATGTACGACAGCAGGCGCGACTGCGTGTTGACCAGATTCACGCGGATGCCCAGGTGGCTGAAGATCGACGCATACTCCGAGCCGATGACCCCGGCGCCGTAAACGGTAATGGAGCGCGGGTGCTCCTCGCATTGCAGGATCGTGTCGCTGTCGTGTATTCGAGGATGCGAAAAATCGAGCTCTGGCGGTCGATACGGACGTGAACCGGTGGCGAGCACGATGGAGTCCGCGGTGATGCGCTGTGTCGGTACGCCAGGCGCCGAGACCTCGATCGTCTGCACATCGACGAATCGGGCCGTGCCCTCGATGAGCGGAACATGGTTACGTTCGTAGTAACCGCGGCGTAGCGCTACCTGACGGCTCACGACGCCGTCAGCGTTGCGCAGGATTTCCGGGTAGGTCAGGTGCAGGTCCTTGCGGAATTGCTGGTACAACGGTTCCCTGCGGATTTCGGAGTAGCGTCGGGCGGCATGCCGCAATGCCTTGCTCGGAATCGTCCCCCAATGCGTACAGCCGCCGCCCACATCGATGTAGCGCTCCACCACCGCAACCGTCTTCCGATTCTTTGCGGCCATCATGGCGGCGCCTTCGCCACCTGGGCCGCTACCGATTACCAAGACGTCGTAGTGCGAGCTGCGCTTCACCAAAATCCCATCTCCAACTCATTAAATTCGCGTTAAATCATAGCACTGCAGAGGGTTGTTCAGATCGCGTTAACCGTTCGTTTACCGATGGTGTGTGATATAAACGCCACGTAAATATTCGCTTTCACGGAATTGAGGATTTCGCATGTCGAACGGCTTCGGCAGTCAACTGGCGTATTTCTCGGAGCAGCAGTGCGGCCGCCAGTGGCGGACGTTTCTGTCGGCCTTGGCCGAAGAGCTTGCCGAGCAGATGTCGGACGATGAGATTCAGTCCTTTATGTACGTGCTTGGCCGGCGCATGGGCGCCTCGGTGGAGCCGGGCGAAGCCGAAACCTTGGAAGACATGGAGCAGGCTGCCAATGCGATCTGGTCAGACTGGAACTGGGGCCTTGTTCGTTTCAAGGATGTCCAGACCAGTTTGGAGATCGTGCATGACTGCGCGCCGTTTCGTGTGGCGTTCGGAGAATCAGGCGTCACTTGGTCTGGCGCCTTGCTGGAAGGCATCTACAGTCGCTGGTTCGAGGCCTTTGGCGCCGGCGACGATCTAGTGCTCCGGCAGATCGAAATAGAAGAGGGGGAGATCGACAGTTATCGATTCCGGCTTGCGCATCGATCGATGTT
>JAGLCS010000009.1 GCA_023146115.1 Abyssibacter sp.
GAGTTTCAGGCTGCCGGCGCCCAGATCCTTGGTGTGTCTCGCGAGAGCATCAGGTCACACGAAAACTTCAAGGCCAAGTTCGAGTTTCCGTTTGAACTGCTTTCCGATCCCGACGAAACCCTGTGCAAGGCTTACGACGTGATGAAGGAAAAGAACATGTACGGTCGCAAGTACATGGGCGTAGAGCGTTCGACCTTCGTCATCGACCCGCAAGGCATGCTGCGCCACGAGTGGCGCAAGGTGAAGGTTAAGGGCCACGCCCAAGCCGTCCTCGATGCCGTCAAATCGATCTGAACACGCGCCCGTGAACGACAGCTCGCGCGTTCACTGACGCGCGTCGCCCCAGCCAACCGAGACCTCCGGCATGTCGACCCGAATTTTCGTCCTGGACACCAACGTGCTGATGCACGATCCCTCCTCGTTGTTCCGCTTTGAGGAGCACGATCTCTATATACCGATGGTCGTGCTGGAGGAGCTGGACGCGGCCAAGAAGGGTTCCAGTGAAGTGTCACGCAACGTCCGGCAGGTCAGCCGCTTTCTGGACGAGATGATCCACGGCGCCGATGAGAAGGCGATCGAAGCTGGTCTGCCACTCCCCGATTTCGGCCTGAACATCCGCAACAAGGCCATGCCCACCGGACGACTGTTCTTCCAGACTCGCCCGCCCAACGTGGAATTGCCGGACCTGCTGCCGGGCAACAAGCCTGATAACAGCATTCTCGTCACCACCCTGGCCTTGAAGGCGGAGCATCCACAGCGTCAGGTCACGCTGGTGTCCAAGGACATCAACCTGCGCATCAAGGCCGCGGTCACCGGAATCTCTGCCGAGGACTACGCCAGCGACCGGGTTCTCGACGACCTGGATCTTCTTGAGGCCGGGTACAAAGCGTTACCGGACGGCTTCTGGTCCGCCCATGGCGAGAACATGGAATCGTGGACGGATGAGCTGGGTTCGGCCCACTACCGCCTCGCCGGCCCGGAGATCGCCGAGCTACACGCCAATCAGTTCGTCTACTTTGAAGATGGCAGCGGCCCTGATCTCATCGTCCGCTCGATTCAGGACGAAACGGCCACCCTCCAGGTGGTCAACGACTACTCTGACAGCAAGCAGTCGGTGTGGGGGGTGCATGCCCGCAACCGCGAGCAGAATCTGGCGTTGAACCTGTTGCTTGACCCGTCCATCGATTTCGTCACGCTGCTCGGCGCCGCCGGAACCGGCAAGACGTTACTCGCCCTGGCCGCTGGCCTGTCGCAGACGCTGGATCACTCCCGTTTCCGCGAGATCATCATGACGCGAGTCACCGTGCCGGTGGGCGACGACATCGGGTTCCTCCCAGGCACCGAGGAAGAAAAGATGACGCCCTGGATGGGCGCGCTGATGGACAATCTGGAAGTCCTGACGCAATCCGACGATGCCGGCGAGTGGGAACGCGCCGCCACCAATGAGTTGCTGTCCAAGCGCATCAAGATCCGCTCGGTGAACTTCATGCGGGGACGCACCTTCGTCAACCGGTACATCATCCTGGATGAAGCGCAGAACCTGACGCCCAAACAGATGAAGACGCTGATCACCCGCGCAGGACCAGGCAGCAAGATCGTATGCCTGGGCAACCTCGGCCAGATCGACACGCCGTATCTGACGGAAACCAACTCCGGGCTCACCTACGTGGTGGATCACTTCCGCGGCTGGGAACACGCCGGGCATGTGACCCTGGCACGCGGCGAACGCTCACGGCTGGCCGCCTTCGCCTCAGCTACGTTGTAACGGAGGCGTCGCCTGCCGGCTCATCCGTCGTCAACGGCACAGGTTGCTCGCGCAAGCGTTCCGGCCACGCGTTGATAATGGCGTTCACGACCGTGGCCAATGGAATGGCGAAGAACACGCCCCAGAAGCCCCAGATACCGCCGAAGAACAACACCGCGAAGATGATCGCGACCGGATGCAGATCCACCGCTTCTGAGAACAACAGCGGCACCAGGATGTTTCCGTCCAGCGCCTGCAGAATGCCGTAGGCGATCAACACGTAGTAGAACTCCGGCTCAGTGCCCCATTGCGCCCAGGCCACGGCCGCGATCGGCGCAGTGACAACCAGCGCTCCCAGATAAGGCACCAACACCGAGAGTCCGACCAGCGCCGACAGCAGCACCGCGTAGTTCAAGGACAGCGCCGTGAACGTGAGAAATGCGGCAGCCCAGACAATCACGATCTCGACAAACTTGCCGCGCACGTAATTGGCGAGCTGGCGGTCGACATCACCCCAAACTGTCCGCAACAGGCCGATGTCGGTGGGTAGAAACCCGCGGAACCAGCCCTGGATCCGGTCCTTGTCCTTGAGCAGGAAAAACATCAGCAGCGGCACGAGCACCAGGTACACCGCGATGTACAGCAAGCCAACACCGACAACAACGCTGTTACTCAGCACGAACTGACGCAGCTGCGTGACGTAATCCCCCGCCGACAGCATGATCTCCTCGACCTGTTTCGGCGACACCATGGACGGATACTTTTCCGGCAGGGTCATCAGGTAAGCCTGGATGTTGCCGATGATAACGGGCACTTCCTGCACGATCTGCGTGGTCTGCCGTGACAGCAGCGGCAGCAACAGGATCAACGCGGCGAGAGAACCCACGCAGAACACGGCCCAAGTGATCGTCACCGCAAAAATGCGAGGCAGCCGCGTGCGGTTCTGCAACAACGCGACTGGGCCTTCCAGCAGATACGCCAGCACGACCGCAACCAGCACCGGCGCCAGCGTGCCAGCAAAAAAGGTGATGATGATCCAGACCGCCAGCAGGACCAGCGCCAGGCTGACCACCTGTGGATTGGAGATCTGGCGCTTGAGCCAGTCCTTGAGCGCATGCACGTCGAAACGGCTCCTTCACTTGAATAGGCGACGGCGATGATTCGCCCAGATCGGCGGACCGATCTGTTACGCACTGGATGCATTCGTTGATCGAAGCGCTGACCACACGCTGCTTGTCGCAAACGTCTTGTCGGCCTCCGTCATGGATCGAGAAGACCGCCAGCGACCGCGCAGAGTTCCGAAAGCCGCTTGATGCGTGGTTCACGAACTCCTGCGCGCAGCCATGATCTAATCGGCGTACGATTAAAAATCACGCCCGCACGCTGTCGATCAGGGTGCCGCCGAATGTAGCACACGCCAGCAAACCGAATGATTGCAACAACCCGCCGTCTCCTAATCCTGATCTGCTCACTGGGATTGATCGTCTCCCCGGTCGCAGCCAACGTGAATCTGCCGGATTTCGGCGAACCCGCAGATCAGACCCTCTCGCCCGCCGAGGAGGCGGAAATCGGCGCGCGAATCGAGGCGCAGCTGCACGCCGCCGGGTTGATACTCGAAGACCAGGAACTCACCGAGTACATCACCAGTGTGGGCGCAAAGCTGGCGGCGCACGGCGGGTCCAGCCCCAACGGCTTCAAGTTCTTCGTGATCCGGGATGATTCGATCAACGCCTTTGCCCTGCCCGGCGGGTACATTGGTATACACACCGGCCTGCTCAAGGCGTCGACCAGCGAATCCGAACTCGCCGGTGTCGTGGCGCACGAAGAGGCGCATGTGACTCAGCGCCACATCGCGCGGCAACTTCAGGGGTCCACCGGCTGGACTCTTGCGACCGCCGCCCTGGTTGTGGCGGCCGCCCTGGCCGGCGCGACGGATCCCGACCTGATCCAGGCTGCGCTGGGCGTAGGCCTGGCCTCCATTCAGCAGCGCCAGATCAATCACACCCGCGCGCATGAGCTGGAGGCCGACCGCCTGGGCATACGTACTCTCGCGGACGCCGGCTACGATCCCAAGGGCATGGCGACTTTCTTCGAGCGACTGCACCAGCAAACACGGCTGTACGGCAATCAGTTGCCGGAAATCCTCCTGACCCATCCGGTGTCTGCGACCCGGGTGTCCGAAGCCCTGAATCGGGCCGACGACTACGAACCCGTCAACCGCAGCAGTTCGGATCAATACAAGTACATGCGCGCCCGCGCGCGTATCCTGGCTTCCGCGCCACCCACGCTGGAACGCGAGTTCTTCCAGCGGTCGCTGGACCACGACGAATCAGACGACGAGGCTCGCTACGGCCTTGCAGTCATCGACATCCTCAGCGGCGATGGGAGCGGAGCGCTCGAGCATCTGCAGGCTATCGATGACACGGATCAGGTGAACGTGCAGTTGGCCATGGCGCAGGCCGAACACACTGCTGGCCAGAACGAAGCCGCCCTCGCGCGTTATGCGGCATTGCTGCGACGCCATCCGAACTACCAGCCGATCGCCCTCGCCTACGCCGATACGCTGGTTCGCACCGGCGAATCTGACGAGGCGCGTCGCGTGCTGCTCGACAGTATCGCCTATCGCCGCCACGAGCCCGATGCCTACCGTCTGCTCGCGCTGGCAGCGCGCGACAGCGGACGCGAGCCGGAGGCGCACTACCAAATGGCGGCATTCTTTAAATACCGGGGCAATTACCGGGCGGCGATCAACCAGTTGCACACGGGTCTGCAGCGACCGAATCTCAGCGATTCCGAACGCGCACGGCTCGAATCAAGAATGCTGGAGTATCGGCGCACGGCGCCGGAAGAACTCAGGCGGACGGGATCGACCGGCTGATCGATTTCAGCATCCCCTCGGACAGCATCCATTCAATGGTGTCGTTCAACATGCTGTCCATATCAACACATTCGAAGCCGAGTTCCTCGACGGCTCGTGATGTATCGCAGTAGATGTTGCTGGACAGCAGTGTCACCGTCTCGCGCGTAAGATCCGGCTCGCGCCGGAAGACGGGTGCCAATGTTTCTTCCAGGCGAGCGTATGCCGAGAGGACAGCCACCGGCAACGGACGTGGCGCGACGGTGCGCCCCAGCGCCTTGGCCACGCGCTTCACCAATGTCAGGTATGCCGCATCCTCGCCACCCAGCAGATAGTTGCTACCGATGCGTCCTTGCTGCGCCGCAGCGAGATGGGCCTGCGCGACTGAATTGGCGTGGCAGAACGATCCACCGCCGTCCGGCATGCCGGGCAAACGACGCTGCTGCACCAGCTGAAACAGTCGCGACCAGTTGTTGTGATCGTAACGACCCAGGATATTCGCGGGATTGATGATCACTCCCGGCAGGCCACGTGCAATACCACGACGTACCTCGCGCTCCGCCATCGCCTTGGTCCGAACGTAATCGATGGGGGACTTCGCGGCCGACACCGGCGTTTGCTCGTTAATGCGACCGGAATGCAACCCGAAGGCGACCGCGCTGGACGTGTGGACGAAGCGCCGCGCGCGGCGTTCCAGTGCGACCCTGACGACGTTTCGGGTTCCGCGAACGTTGACCAGGGTTTGTTCAGCACGCTGACGGCGCCATAGGCTGGTATCCCCAGCAACATGGAACACCACATCGGGGCGCTGCGGCATGGCGGATCGGATACTGTCCAGCTGGGTGACATCGCCGCATTGCAGGGTGACGCCGAGTTGGGCTAGATACGCAATGTCGGAATGGGCGCGATGCATAGCGATCACGTCCCAACCGTCCCGCCCTAGCGCTTCGATTAGGTTCTGGCCCACGAACCCGGTAGACCCGGTCACAAACGCCAGCGGCATCCAGCCTCCCTACGCAACCTGCCTTATGCAAATCCTGTCGAGGATATGAAAAACTTCGACCAACGTCGAATTGACGGGCAGATACCAGGTGCGCGCGGGCTGCGCGAAAGCGCCCTATGCTGGCTTCGCAGCGTCAGAGACGGGAATCATCGACGCCCAATGCCGGCAGCTGGGGCATTGCCAGTGAATGGCCCGCCCGGAGAACCCGCAATGCTGGCAGGCGTATAGCGGCGCGCTGGCCAGGGTGGCGCGCAGAGCGCCGTGCAGTGTTTGTAGCGGAGCGGCCAATGTGGCCGGCAGCTCGGACTGATTCAGTTCGAGCAGGTGATTGAATGCCGTCCATGAGGGGGTGGACGACAGGTAACTCGCGAGCAACGCCACACCCTCTGCTGGCTCACTTTCACGGGCAAGCGCCACCTGCACGGCAGGCAAAGTCTGCTGATCAGACTGTTCCCTGAGGTAGGCCAGCCACTCCGACTGCTGGCTTAGCGATTCGTAACATCGCTTCAACGGCTCCAGCGTTTCGACCACAAACCGCGCATCCTGACGCGCGACGCGGCGATAGGCCTTGACCGCGCCTCTGATGTCCTCGCTTGCTTCCCGGGCCTTGCCCTCAAGCAGGCTCGCGCGGACGCAGTCACGGTCGTCGGACAACGCCCGTTTTACCCATTGCAAGGCTGTCTTGGTGTCTTTCGTCCACAGCGCCTCTTCCGCCATTTCGCAGGCGTACTGCGCCAGACGACGAGGCTCGGGGGCGCCTTGAACCTTCTCCTGCCGACGCGTCGCATCAATCGCGCGCTCCCAGTCCCGCTCCTTTTCGTAGATCGAGACCAGCGATGACAATGCAGCATCCTGGAACATGCCCTGCTCCAGCAGCTCCAGATAAAGACCCTCGGCGCGATCGAGCACGCCGGCCTTCATGTAATCCTGGGCGAGCTCCAACCGCGCACGATTGCGATAGCGGTGGTCGAGGTTGGGTCTGGCGACGAGGTTTTGATGCACACGCAGGGCACGATCCACCTCACCACGGCGACGGAATAACGCGCCAAGCGCCAGATGGGTTTCAACGGTGTCGTTGTCGACTTCGAGCAGGCGGATGAAGACGTCCATCGCCTTGTCCGTCTCGTCATTGACCAGGTACTGAACGCCCTGCAGATAGTCCGTATTGGGGGCTGGCTGGGCCTCCGGGGGCCTGACCCGGCTACGCAGATACCAACCCAGGGCCGCAGCCATGGGCATCAGCAGCAGCGCTAGGCCAAAGGCATCAAACATCGTGGATCGGGAGATTCCGAAGGTTCTTCAGCTCGGCCTCCTGATCCTTGATCTGCCGGGATTGGCGACGAATCTGGCGTTTCAGCCGCGTCACGCGTAGGGCGCTGATCAACACCATCACCACCACGATCACGAGTAGCTCCAAGACCATCCAGAAGATCAGCGGCCCAGAAAACTCGGCGACCAAAAGGTCGACCGTCACGTGTTCGGTATTGGTAAAGGCAAGCGCGACACCGAGGCAGAACACCACCAGGACGGCGATGATCATCAGCGCACGGCCGATCGTGCCTCGCGTCTCAGTTTCCGTTGACACGCTCACGCAACTCCTTGCCGGGTTTGAAATGCGGGACCGCCTTGGACGGAATCACCACGGCATCGCCGGTTTTCGGGTTACGCCCGATCCGCTGCGGGCGGAGATGCAGGGAGAAACTGCCGAATCCACGGATCTCGATGCGGTCTTCTTCCGCAAGCGCATCGGTGATCTTGTCCAGCACCAGTTTGACAGCAAGCTCCACATCCTTGTGAGACAGATGTGGCTGGTTATCCGCCAACTGATCGATTAGTTCCGACTTGGTCATGAACGAATCCAAGCTCCTCTCATTCACTTCCGAGTCACAGTAGAACAAAAGCCCGTGGCGCGCAACACGCCACGGGCTTTTTTCCTCTTTATTTTCCTGAGCTTAGAGCGCTTGCAGGTTCGCTTACGCGTCCTTGTTGCCGTCGCCCATCTGCTCCTTGAGGAGATCACCCAAGCTGGTCGTACCCGTCTGGGCGCTGCGGCTGTACTCCGCCACGGCGTCGGCCTCTTCCTTCATCTCCTTGGCCTTGATGGACAGGGAGATCGACCGGGTCTTGCGGTCCATACCGACAATACGGGCTTCGATGCTGTCGCCAGCGTTCAATGCCGTGCGGGCATCTTCAATACGCTCGCGGGCGATGTCGGCAACACGCAGGTAGCCGTCAATGCCTTCTTCGAGATCGATGACCGCACCACGAGGATCAACCTCGCGGATCGTGCCGACCACGATCGAACCCTTGGGATGACGACCCATGTACGACGCGAACGGATCCTGTTCCATCTGCTTCACGCCCAGCGAAATACGTTCGCGCTCGGCGTCGATGGACAGCACCACGGCTTCCATTTCCTCGCCCTTGGAGAAGTTGCGGACCAGGTCCTCACCCTCTTCATGCCAGGACAGGTCGGAAAGATGCACCAGACCGTCGATGCCGCCGTCCAAACCGATGAAGATGCCGAAGTCGGTGATCGACTTGATCGAGCCACGAACCTTGTCGCCCTTCTGGAAGTTCTGCGCGAACTCTTCCCACGGGTTGGGGATGCACTGCTTGATGCCGAGGGAGATGCGGCGACGCTCTTCGTCGATATCCAGCACCATGACCTCAACCTCGTCGCCGATCTGCACAACCTTGCCAGGGGAGACGTTCTTGTTGGTCCAGTCCATTTCGGACACGTGGACCAGGCCTTCCACACCTTCTTCGATTTCGACGAACGAGCCGTAATCGGTGATGTTGGTGACCTTGCCGAACAGGCGGGT
>JAGLCS010000090.1 GCA_023146115.1 Abyssibacter sp.
TGTTCTGCATCGCCCCGCTCACCGCTGCCCAGGCTTATGTCGGCCCCGGCGCCGGCCTCAGCCTGCTGGGCGCCCTATGGGGCCTGGTCGCAGCGCTGGGAGCCGCCGTGTTGTTTGTGGTGCTGTGGCCGATTCGCCGCGCACGACGTCAACGCAAGCTGGCCGCAGAGGCCAACCAGGCCGACACCCTGGAGGTGATGGACGATCCCGCCGTGGATGTCAGACAGCCGCAGGGGCCGGACTCCAGCCGCACGGCTTGAGCCGACGGCTGACCGGGAACCACTCATGGGATTCTTCGACTGGCCCGCACCGGGCTTCACGGCTCTGGACCAACTGATGGCGACGGCGTTGCCGGACTGGCTGCGCCTCACCATCTGGGCCGGGGTTGCGGCTATCGGCACCATGCTGCTGTACAAGTGGCTATCGCCGCAGTCACGCATTG
The DNA here is from genome assembly GCA_023146115.1 of Abyssibacter sp. Classification (GTDB taxonomy): domain Bacteria; phylum Pseudomonadota; class Gammaproteobacteria; order Nevskiales; family OUC007; genus Abyssibacter. The sequence goes on from JAGLCS010000090.1 coordinate 443, forward strand.
CCGAGGCCAAGAAGAACGCCCGTGAGGCCCGCCAACGACTCAACGCCTTCGATGGCGACTTCGCCGATGCCGGGCCGCTGATCAGGCGACAGTTCGCGACTGCCTTTCGCCATGTGGGACTGGTCGTGCCGGGCACGCTGCTGGCGATCCTGCCCTTGCTCAGCCTGCTGTTGTGGGCTGAAACCTACTACGGCCACCGCCTGCCGCCACCGGATGACCCGCCCACCGTACGCACGGTGCCGGAAGGGGCCGAAACGCGCTGGAACGGCGCCCAGCAACCGGCCGAGCTATCGGTCTTCAACGGCCCCACGCTGGTCGCTGCGATCGACATGACAGCCCCGGTCGGCATTGTCACCAAACAACCCTGGTGGCACTGGCTGGCGGAAAACCCGCTGGGCTACCTCCCCGATGATGCCCCCGTCGAACAGGTCTGGATCGCGCTGCCCGAACGCCATGTGCTGCCTTTCGGGCCGGACTGGCTGCGATCCTGGCTGGCCGTGTTCATGCCGGTGATGTTCGTCGTGTCACTTCTGATGTACCGCTGGGCCAACATTCAATGAACGCGACACTCGACCCCAAACGCACCGCCAGATCCCAACCCAGCGACGCCGCGGTCGAAAGCTTCGCGGTACCGACCTGGATGCACTGGCTGAGTGGCTGGCAACATAAGCACCGAGATTCGGCCATTGGACTGGGCAATTTCGATACCCGCCTGGCCGAGGACGCAATCGCCCAGGTCGATATCAAGGCGCCGATCTACATCGCCGGCCTGGCTCGCTCCGGCACCACGATTCTGCTGGAATTGCTGGCCGAGCACGCCGACGTCAGCACACACCAATACCGCGACTATCCGCCGGTGATGACCCCCTGGCTTTGGGACCGCTGGCTGTCGCGGGTTCCGGAGTCCAAGGAAGATGCCAAGGAAAGGGCTCACGGCGACGGCATCAGCGTCACCTCACGCAGTCCCGAAGCCTTTGAAGAAGTGCTCTGGATGGCGTTTTTTCCCGATACGCATAACCCCAGCCGCAGCAATGTGCTGAACGAGACCACCAAACACCCGCAGTTCGAGACGTTCTACCGCGAGCACATCCGCAAACTGCTGGCGATTCGTGGGGGCTCACGCTATGTCGCCAAAGGCAACTACAACCTGATGCGTCTGGAGTACCTGCTCAAGCTGTTTCCGGACGCGCGCTTCCTGCTGCCCATCCGCGACCCGGTCTGGCATATCGCCTCGCTGATGAAACAGCAGACGCTGTTCGAAGCCGGCGAGCAGGCGCACCCGCGCTCGCTGGAGCACATGCGTCGCGTGGGGCATTTCGAGTTCGGGCTGGACCGCCGGCCGATGCACACCGGCGACGACGATGCGATCCGCGAAGTTCAGGACCTTTGGAAGAACGGCCGCGAGGTCGAAGGCTGGGCCAAGTACTGGGCCATGGTCTACACCACGGTGGCCAATCAGCTCGACGCCAGCCCCGCGCTGCACCGGGCCTGTCAGGTCATCCGCTACGAAGCCCTGTGCAAGCACTCGGAGCAGGTGCTCAATGCGGCCTATGCGCATTGCGAACTTGAGGTCGACGCGCCGGTCATCCACGCTGCCGCCGCACGCCTGAAGCTACCGGATTACTACCAGCCTGCCTTCGAGGCCAGCGAACTGGACCTGATCCGCCGGATCACCTGGCCAACGGCCGCTCGTTTCGGCTACACCGACTAGGCAGGGTGAGCCTGGGCGAATCACCCTGCGTCTTCGCAGCGGTATCGACGCAGCTCGCGTTCGCCGGTCAGATCGATCAGCGCCTGGCGGTTGTTGGACAACCGGTACCGGTAAGTCCGATCCCAGAAATCTCCTTCGCCGCTGAACCGTAGATCAACCCGGATCTCCTGCGGCGTGATGCGTTCCACCGACTGCACATAGGCCGTGCTTTCGTAGAACTGCACCCGGTCGGCGCCGATCCGCAAGCGCGTGTCGTTGCGGCCACTGCCGCAGTCCTCGAACTGCCGGTTCCATTCGCCATGGAAGGACGCGGGAATCTCCGAGGCGACCACGGCAGTCCGACCGTCGCAACCGATTTGCATGCTGGACGCCAGCAGCAAACACAGCGGCGCCGCCACGCGGCGTCGGCGACCAAAACGCTCGGCACCGCTCGTGAGTCGGGGGAACATAGCTCGATGGTTGCAGGGAAAGGCCAGACGGTAGTCAAAGCGAACCCGTCACCGCAAGAACATGCACCCTGCGGCGGGCGGCTTCCGCTTTCATCGACCTTGCATTTCGCGTTCCAATGCACCGGCCAGCCAACGGGATCACCCCATGAAGATTGTTGTACTCACCGGTGCGGGCATCAGCGCAGAAAGTGGGCTGCCGACCTTTCGCGGTGCCGGCGGACTCTGGAACGGAGTCCGCGCCGAGACGCTGGCAACGCCGGAAGCCTTCGCCGACAACCCGCAACGCGTCCTCGATTTCTACAACTTTCGCCGGGCGATGGTGCGCGAGGCGGCGCCCAACGCGGCGCATCAGGCGATCGCCGCGCTGGAACGTCACCATCCAGTTAGCGTCGTCACACAGAACGTCGACAACTTGCACGAACGGGCGGGCTCCACCGATGTGCTGCATGTCCATGGCGAGATCATGCTCGCCCGCAGCAGCCGCAACCCAGGCCTGAAGGTTCCGATGCAGGATCAGGACATCCGCCTGGGTGATCTGGCCGATGATGGCGCGCAGTTGCGGCCCGACGTCGTGTGGTTCGGCGAGGCCGTCCGCCACATCGATGAGAGTCTGGACCGCATCCGCGAAGCCGACCGCTTCCTCGTGGTCGGCACCTCGCTACAGGTTTGGCCAGTGGCCGACTGGGTACATCACGCCACCCGAGCCGGCGAACGCGTGATCATCGCTCCCGAACTCCGAACCTGCCCGGATCACTTCGAGTGGATTTGCGGAACGGCCTGCGACGAGGTCCCGCCAATCATGTCCCGCTGGGCGCGCAGCGCGTTGGCGGACTAAAACGGAATGTCGTCGTCACCAAAGTCGTCGACCGGCTGCGGGGCCGGCGCATTGTTGCCGCCACCACCACCGGAGCGACCACCACCGTAACCGCCACCGCTGCTGCTTCCGCCGCCGCTGTAGCCGCCGCCCGATGACGAGCCGCCGCCGAAGCCGCCACCACTACCGCCGCCTGCGCCACCGCGGCCACCCAGCATCTGCATTTCGCTGCCGATCACCTCGGTGGTGTAGCGATCCTGACCGTCATTGCCCTGCCACTTGCGAGTGCGCAGCGAGCCTTCCACATAGACCTGCGAACCCTTGCGCAGGTATTCGGCAGCAATCTCGGCCAAACGACCGAAAAACGCCACGCTATGCCACTCGGTCCGTTCCTTTTGCTCGCCGGTCTGCTTGTCTTTCCAGCTTTCGGACGTGGCGATCCGAATATTGGTGACCTGCGCGCCACTGCTCGGAATGCGCCGGGTTTCCGGATCTGCTCCAAGGTTGCCGACGAGAATGACTTTGTTGATGCCGCGCGCCATGCGAGAGCCCCTGCGAAACTGGTGTGAAGTAGCCGGATAGCCTACCCGCAGTCGCGCCGTGGTGACTACCGCAGCCGACGATCAGGCTGTCTTGAGCGTGCGCCAGGGCGTGCGAGGCGCAAACAGCAGCCAGCTTGCCAGCAGCGCACCCGCCGCGATCAGCACGCCGTTCATGCCCCAGCCGGACATGATCCAGCCCCCTGCCGCGCCACCCGTGAACGCGCCAAGAAACTGCGCGGTGGAGTACATGCCCAGGGCTGCGCCGCGCGCCTCGATCTGCGCGGCCTGGGAGACCAGCGACGGCATGGTCGCTTCCAGCAAGTTGAAGCCGGCGAAATAGAGACTAAGCGCGAATAGCATGGAGCCCGTTGCGACCACCTGGGTCATGCCAACCAACGCCACGGCCGCCATGGCAATGCACAGCAGCACCACCGCTGCCTGATGGCCGCGGCGCTCGGCCAACCAGATCAGGATGGGTAGCGGAAGAATCGACACCAGCATGGCCGGCGCAAACACCGACCATTGGTCGCCAGCCTCCATGCCCAAGCGGCGGCTCAACAGCACCGGCACCGCCACGAATACCGCGGTCATGGCCGCGTGCAGCACAAAGATGCCGGCATAAAGCGGATGCAGTGACGAGTCGCGCAGCGCCGCACGCAGGCCGCTGATCAGCGTCGTGGGTTCACGCCGCTCCGGGCGCGGAATGAGCATCAGCAGCAACAGAATCGCGACAAAGGCGAACACGGCCGCCAGCCGGAACACGCCCGCCAACCCCAGCCAGGCCGTGAGTACCGGCCCGATCATCAGCGCCACCAGAAACGCCATACCAATAGAGATGCCAAGAATGGCCATCGCCGTGGTGCGCACGCTGGGGCGGGTCAGATCGGCCAGCAGGGCATTGATGGCGGCAGCCACCGCGCCGGCGCCCTGTAAGGCGCGCCCGATAATGAGCCACTCGATGGTCTGCGCCGAGGCCGCGACCAGACTCCCCGCGAGAAACACGACGAGGCCGAACACGATCACGGGAATCCGCCCGACACGATCCGAGGCCAGACCGAACGGCAGCTGCAGCACGGCCTGCGTGAGCCCATAGACACCCACCGCCAAGCCGATCAGCACCGGCGTGGCGCGCGTGTAGTCGTTGGCGTAGGCGGCGAGCACGGGCAAGACCATGAAAAGGCCCAGCATGCGTAGCCAATAAACCAGCGCCAGACCACCCACGGCGCGGCGTTCGAGGGAATTCATCCGGACGGGGGACACATCGAGAAAAAACGCCTGTGCATGGTATCACCCGGCACGCTGCTAAACTTTCGCGCTTCCCCGATTCCACCAGCCACAGGTTTCCTGTCCCTATGGACACCATCGAGATCCGCGGCGCGCGCACGCACAACCTGCGCAATGTCGACCTGACACTGCCTCGCGACCGCCTGATCGTGATCACCGGGCTGTCCGGCTCCGGCAAATCATCGCTTGCCTTCGACACCATCTATGCCGAGGGCCAGCGGCGTTATGTGGAAAGCCTGTCTGCCTATGCGCGGCAGTTCCTGTCGATGATGGAAAAGCCGGACATCGACTCCATCGAGGGCCTGTCGCCGGCGATCTCCATCGAGCAGAAGTCGACATCGCACAACCCGCGCTCGACGGTGGGCACGGTCACCGAGATCTACGACTACCTGCGCCTGCTCTATGCGCGCACGGGCATTCCGTCCTGCCCCGACCACGGCGGCGAACTGATTGCGCAAACCGTAAGCCAGATGGTGGACAAAACGCTGGAGCAGGAGGAGGGCTCGGCGTGGATGCTGCTTGCTCCGGTCATCGACGGCCGCAAGGGCGAACACAAGCAGATCATGGAGCAGCTGCGCAGCCAGGGCTTTATCCGTGCCCGCATCGACGGCACGGTGATGGAACTGGACGAGGCGCCGGAACTCAACAAGAAGACCAAGCACACCATCGAAGCCGTGGTCGATCGGTTCAAGATCCGCGACGACATCAAGCAACGTCTGGCCGAATCCTTCGAGACCGCGCTGAATCTCGCCGATGGCGTCGCCACCCTGGCGCCGTACAACCGCGAGGGCGAGTCGATCACGTTCTCATCGCGCTACGCCTGCAAGGTCTGCGGCTGGGCCATTGGCGAGCTGGAACCGCGGCTGTTTTCGTTCAATAACCCGACCGGTGCCTGCCCCACCTGCGATGGCCTCGGCCAGCTACAGGTGTTCGACAAGGACCGCGTCGTCGCCCATCCCGACGTTCCGTTGGGTGACGGTGCCATTCGGGGCTGGGACAAGCGCAATGCCTACTTCTATTCGCTGATCGAATCACTATCCGGGCACTACGCGTTTGATCTGGACACACCCTTCGACGAGTTGCCGGACGAGATCCAGCAGGTCGTGCTCTACGGCAGTGGGCGAGATGCCATCGAGTTCACCTACCCCGGCCAAGGCGGGCGCACCCGCACACGCCGCCATCGCTTCGAGGGCATCATCCCCAACATGGAGCGCCGCTACCGCGAGACCGATTCGGTGGCCGTGCGTGAAGAACTGGCCAAGTACCTAGCGAATAAGGCCTGCCCCGACTGTGATGGCGAACGCCTGAACCGCGCCGCGCGACACGTAAAGGTTGATGGTCGCCGCCTGCCTGAGCTAGTCAGCACCTCAGTGCACGAAGCCCAGCACCAGATGACCCAGCTGGACCTGCAAGGCCGCCACGCCGAGATCGCCCGCCCCATTCTCAAAGAAATTAGCGCGCGCCTGCGATTTCTGGTCGATGTCGGCCTCGATTATCTCAGCCTGTCCCGAAGTGCTGACACGCTCTCCGGCGGCGAGGCTCAGCGCATTCGCCTTGCCAGCCAGATTGGTGCTGGCCTGGTTGGCGTGATGTACGTATTGGATGAGCCCTCCATCGGCCTGCACCAGCGCGACAACCGCCGCCTGCTCGACACGCTGTTTCGCCTGCGCGACCTCGGCAACACCGTAATCGTGGTCGAGCATGATGAAGACGCCATTCGTCTGGCCGACCATGTCATCGACATCGGTCCCGGCGCTGGCGTGCATGGCGGTCAGGTCGTCGCCCAGGGCAAGCCCGAAGACATCGAACGCGCAAGCGGCTCGCTCACCGGCGACTACCTCAGCGGCAAGCGCGGCATCGCCGTACCCGAACAGCGCCACGCGCCGAATGACAAGCAGTCGCTGATCATCGAAGGGGCCACCGGCAACAACCTGCGCAATGTCACGGTCAAGATTCCTGTCGGGCTGATGGTCTGCGTCACCGGCGT
>JAGLCS010000091.1 GCA_023146115.1 Abyssibacter sp.
TCGCGCAGCTTCGCGGCGAGCCGATTGGATGGCGCATCGCCGGCGCGGCCGCCTTCGGATTGCTGTTCTCCGACATGGATTTTGCCGGCCAGAAAGGTGCCCACGGTGAGCACCACCGCGCGGGCCTCAAAACGCAGGCCACCTTCGGTCTCGACGCCGGCAACGCGTTCGCCGTCAAAGAGCAGGTCGGCCACCGGCTGCTGGAACAGCGACAGGTTGGGCTGACGTTCCAGGGCTTCGCGAACGAAATACCGGTAGAGCATGCGGTCGGCCTGGGCGCGGGTGGCGCGCACGGCGGGGCCCTTGCGCGCGTTCAGGCGGCGGAAGTGAATGCCCGCGGCATCCGCGGCTCGGGCCATGACGCCGCCCAGCGCATCGATCTCCTTGACCAGATGCCCCTTGCCGATCCCGCCGATGGCCGGGTTGCAGCTCATCTGCCCCAGCGTGTCGATGCTGTTCGTGACCAGCAGGGTGCGGCGCCCCATGCGGGCGGCGGCCAGCGCGGCTTCGGTGCCGGCGTGTCCACCACCGACGACGATCACATCGAATGGAGTGCTCATGAGTCGATCTCCAGCGTGCCCATGTCCAGCAGGACCATTAACGCGGCCCATTGTTCATTCTCGATGCCGTTAATCCAGAGCTGACCTTGCTTGTATTCCAGGTGCACGGCGATCTGATCGTCCGGCGTGCGTTGCAGGATGTTGTCCTCGATCAGGCCGGCCATCTGCGCGGGGGCGAGGTCGGGGCGTCCGCTGATCTGCATCCAGTGCTTGGCCAGCGGCTCGTCGACGAGGATGTCGGCTTCGCCGCTCAGGCGGCGTAGCAACGTGGCCAGGGTTAGCCGGCCGTCCACGGCGCCTGGGCTCACCTCCAGCTTGCCGTCGGCCACGGCGACCCCGCGGTCGGAGACCAAGCGCAGGTCGTTAAACGTGATTTCCGGGCCCGGGTGCAGAAACGCAGGGGCGTATTGCATCAGCAGCCCAGCGATTGCGAGTTTGGACTCCGCCGATGGCGCTTCGCCGCGCAGTACGGGGCGCAGCGCATTGCGGACCCGCACCAGCGTCGCGGCGTCAAAACGGTCGAAGCGAATCGAGCCACGGCTGGCGCCGACGGTCTGCTGCGGAGTGGCGAGACGGTCCAGTGTGAGCCGTAGATCGCCCGAGAGCAGGCCATCGCGCAGGCGGGTCGAGGCGCCGGCTCGCAAGGCATCCAGCGCATAGCGGGCGTCCTGCTCGGGATACAGAAAGCGGATGCGGTCCAGTGCGGCCGACCAGTCGCCCAGTAGCAACGCGTCTTCGTGGCGGCCGGAAAAATCGACGCTGATGCCGCGCAGCAGCGCTTGGCGGCCTTCCTGGCCGGTGGCTTCGAGGCGCGGCATTTCGAAATGCGTGGTGATCTCGTCACCACCTTTATGATCGATGACGCCCAGCAGGCCTTCGGAGGCGAGGCTGAACTGCTCGCTGTCGGCGCGCAGTGTCTGTCCGGACGTCGGCATTTCCACGCGCGTGCTGCTGTTGCCCGTTAGATAGATCTTGGTGAAGGCCTTGACGGGTGGCAGGCCGGGCTCGATGCGGCCGGCGCGGAACAGCGGCGCTGGATCGAGGGTGGACTGGATCACCCCGCCCAGCAGCCGGCTTTGTCCGCCGAGGGCCTCCGTGGCGCCAAACGGGATCGGGCCGTGGAACAGCTGCGTCTCCATCTTCAGCACAGGGCAGGGCGGGGCATCGCAAAGACTGGGCGCCAGCGATAGTTCAACGTGGGCGCTGGATGAGAACCAGCCGCGACGGTAGCGCTCCGAGCGCACCTGAAACGCCCACTCGGGCACCCATTGTTCCAGGCCGTCGTAATACGCATCCGCCATCACGCCGCCGAAGTAAACGGGTGATACGCCCAACAGGGCAATTAAAGCGGCAATGCCGAGGGCGATGGTGGCGCGCATAGCTGGTGAACAAAGAGAGGCAACGGGGAATTATACGGGTGCGCCGTCATCTGCCGTTACGAACGCCATCCGTTTCACTTGCCGCTTCGAATTCCTGCTGCGCCTGATAGCATCGTCGGGGTGAATCAGCAGGCAGCAACTAGCACGGATGTGGCGCTACGCGTCGGATGGCGCGAGTGGGTCGGCTTGCCCGAGTTGGGCATCGATCTGATCAAGGCCAAGGTGGACACCGGCGCCAGAACCTCGGCCTTGCACGCGTTTTCGGTGAACCTGTTCGATCGGGACGGCCAGCGCTATGCGCGCTTTGGTGTGCACCCGGATCAGGAGTCCAGCCGCGAGCTCTGGTGCGAGGCGCCGGTGATCGATGAACGGGTGGTCACCGATTCCGGCGGGCATCGCGAGCAGCGTCCGGTGATCGAGACCGCCGTGCGTGTGGGTGGGCAGCTCTGGCCCATCGAGATGACCCTGACCGATCGCGACACCATGCTGTTTCGCATGTTGCTCGGGCGTACGGCCTTGCGCGGACGCGCACTGGTCGATCCCGGTGCGTCGTACCTGAGCGCGGAGGCTCCCCAGTGAAGATTGTCATTCTGTCCCGTAACCCGAAGCTTTATTCGACTCGACGTCTGGTCGAGGCTGGCCGCAATCGCGACCATGAGGTGCGGGTGATCGATCCGCTGCGCTGCTACATGAAAATCGTGTCGCACTCGCCGGAAATTCATTACAAAGGCGAAAAGGTCGAGAACGTCGACGCGGTGATTCCGCGCATCGGTGCCTCGATCACCTTTTATGGCACGGCGGTGTTGCGGCAGTTCGAGATCATGGGCACCTACCCGGTCAACGAGTCTGTCGCGATCACCCGGGCACGCGACAAGCTGCGCGCGCACCAATTGCTCGCGCGGCGCGGCATCGGCATGCCGGTGACCGGCTTTGCGCACTCGCCGGATGACACCGAAGACCTGATGAACATCGTCGGCGGCGCGCCGATGGTGATCAAGCTGCTGGAAGGCACCCAGGGTGTCGGCGTGGTGCTGACCGAGACGGAAAAGGCGGCCGAGAGCGTGATCGATGCCTTCCGCGGTCTGAACGTTTACTTCCTGGCCCAGGAATTCATCAAGGAAGCCGGTGGCTCGGACATCCGCTGCCTGGTGATCGGCGACAAGGTGGTTGCCTCGATGAAGCGGCAGGGCAAGGAGGGCGAATTCCGCTCGAACCTCCACCGCGGCGGGTCTGCCTCGACCATTCGCATCACGCCGGAGGAGCGTTCCACCGCGGTCCGCGCTGCGAAGATCATGGGGCTGAACGTGGCTGGCGTGGACATTCTGCGGTCGAATCATGGGCCGGTGGTCATGGAAGTGAACTCCTCGCCAGGGCTGGAGGGCATCGAGACCACCACCGGCAAGGATATCGCCGGCCAGGTCATCGACTTCATCGAAAAGTCGTACAAGCCGGGCAAGACCCGAACCCGCGGAGCGGGCTGATTGGCTGAGTCGTCACGCCGCGCACTGCTGCTACTCAACCCCAAGGCGCGCAACGGCAATTCCGATGTGGATGCCGCGCTCCAGCGGCTGGAAGCCGGCGGTATAGAGCTGATCGAGCTGTCCCCGTCCGGCCCCGACGATGTCGTGCCCGAGATTCTCAAGCACGCCGAGGGCGCTGATCTGCTGATCGCCGGTGGCGGCGACGGCACCATGCATACGGTGGCCGGCGCGTTGGCGAAAACCGGACTGACGCTGGCGTTGTTGCCGCTGGGCACGGCGAACGACCTGGCCCGCTCTCTGGGCATTCCCGACGATCTGGGGCAGGCGGCCGAGATCATCGTCAACGGCCGCACGGTTCGTATCGATCTGGGCGAGGTGAACGGCCGCGCCTTCTTTAATGTCGCGCATATCGGGCTGGCGGCGGAAATACCGCGCAATACCAGCCAGGTGGAGAAGCGCTACCTCGGTCCGCTCAGCTATTTGATCGCAGTGTTTCGCACGCTCCGGCGCAACCGTCGCTTCACCGCCCGGGTGACCATCGACGGCAAGCTCCAGGCGCTGCGCAGCAACCAGCTCTCGGTCGCCAACGGGCGGCATTTTGGCGGCGGCATGGTCATCGACGAAGGCGCGAAGATGGACAGCGGGCAGCTGGTGTTGTCGAGCTGGAAGCTGCGCTCATTCGGGCGGCTGGTGCTCATTGGACTGGCGATGCGGCGCGGCCAGCATCACTACTTCAGCGAGGTCTCACAGGCCAATGGCCGCTTGATCGAAGTCGATACGGATAAGCCGCGGCGTCTAACCGCCGACGGGGAAGAGATCGGCCATACCCCGGCCAGCTTCCGGGTACATCCCCGTAAGATTGCGGTCAGAGTGAGTCAGGACGACACCGGAGAGCAGCATGTTGATGGATGACCGACTCGTGGCGCTGAACGAAGTGCTCAGCCATTGTCGCGAACTCGCCGAACTCTATCGTGGCGATCGCATGGGCGTGGATTCCGATACGCAGGCGTTATTCGAGCGTAGCGGTGAGGCACATGATCGGTTTGCCGATCATCTGTCGGGGCAGATCCGCGCCATGGGCGAGCTGCCCGCCGAGGAAGACCCGGAACGCCTTGGCGTGGAGCGACTGGCGACCGATCTCAAATCCTTTTTCTCCGGGCAGCGGGATACCTCGCTGGCGGATACCTTCGATCAGACTGAGGCGAAGCTGGATCAGGCCATCACCACCGCACTGGGTCATGACCTTCCGGACGCCATCCGTCAGGCCTTGCAGCAGCATCGGTCGGTCGTCACTCAGCACCGCCAGGCCTTGAGCGGCCTCGCTTGACCATGACAGACACGATCCAGATTCACGACCAGCAGATCGCCGCGGGCGAGACGCGCACGGTCGATCTGCCGGTCGCGCAGCTCTATACCGACGATCCGCTGACCATGCCCGTGCGTGTTGTGCGTGGGCGTCGGCCGGGGCCGACCGTGTTTCTTTCAGCGGCGATTCATGGCGACGAGCTCAACGGCGTCGAGATCATCCGTCGCGTATTGCGGTTGCCTGGCTTGAAGACATTGCGCGGCACGCTGCTGGCGGTGCCGGTGGTCAACGTGCACGGCTTTTTGCGTCATTCCCGCTACTTGCCAGATCGCCGCGATCTCAACCGCAGTTTCCCCGGCAGCGAGACCGGGTCTGTCGCGGCGCGCCTGGCCCACCTGTTTCTGGAGGAAGTCGTTGCGCGGTCCGATGTCGGGATCGACCTTCACACCGGCGCCATCCATCGGCCGAACTTTCCGCAGATTCGCGCGAATCTGTCGCATCCGCAGACCGAATCGCTGGCGCGGGCCTTTGGCGCTCCGCTGATTCTCGACTCGCCTCCGGTCGAAGGCACGCTGCGCGACTACACCACGCAACACGATGTGCCGGTGCTGCTCTACGAGTCCGGAGAGGCGCTGCGTTTCGATGAAACAGCAATTCGTATCGGCGTGGCCGGCGTGCGCAGCGTGTTGCGGGAGCTGGGCATGTTGGCGGCCTCGCGCGCGCCCAAGCGCAAACCGGGCAAATCGCCGTATATCGCACACAGCAGTGGCTGGGTTCGGGCCTCGCGCTCGGGCGTGCTGCGTACGCTGGTGCCGCTGGGTGCCTGGGTGAAGGCGGGCCAGCGTTTGGCTGTCGTCGCCGATCCGTTCGGTGAGACCGAGACCGGCCTCACCGCCAGTCACGCTGGGGTGGTGATCGGGCGGCTTTGTCTGCCCCTGGTCCATGAGGGCGATGCCGTCATGCACATCGCACGGATCAACGGTGTGCGCGACGGCGAGGCGCTGGGCGGGTCTGTGCATGACCTGGATGGATTGCCGATCGAGCCACGAATTGTCTGAACCCGCAATGGATTGCACGGGTATGAATTGACACCGGCTCGCATGCTGCACTGCAAACGGCGGGGGAGGCGGTGATATACTCCCGCGTCGCTCGACCGGCCTGTTTCTTACGGCTATCGGGCAACTCTTGAATCTGCGTCGAATGACGCTGCCACGGTCCGCCAGCCAGTCATGCGCCACCGAATTGCTTCGCGCGGGCTTGGCCGACACATGCCGGGAAAACACGTGACACGACACTTCAAACTCAAGAAAGGGTTGGACTTGCCCATCAGTGGATTGCCGGAGCAGGTGATTCATGACGGGCCGGAGATCCAGCGCGTTGCCGTGATCGGGCATGACTATGTCGGCATGAAGCCGACCATGCTCGTCACGGAAGGCGACAGGGTCGCCTGCGGGCAACCATTATTCGAAGACAAGAAGAATCCGGGCGTGCTGTTCACCGCTCCGGCCAGCGGGGTCGTCGATGCGGTGAACCGGGGCAGCAAGCGCGTGTTGCAGTCGGTCGTGATCCGTATCGAAGGGGACGAGTCTGTCGAGTTCCCGGCTTACGAGCCGAGCGAGCTGGGTTCGCTGGAGGCCGACAAGGTCCGCGAGCAACTCGTGAATTCGGGCTTGTGGGTTGCGCTGCGCACGCGTCCGTACAGCAAGTCGCCAAAGCTGGGGTCTTCGCCGCGATCGATTTTCGTGACCGCGACCGATTCGAATCCTCTGGCAGCCGACCCGGCCGTCATCATCGCCGAGCAGCCAGCCGCCTTTAATAACGGCCTGGCGGTGCTCAAGCGGCTGACCAGCGGGCCGGTATTCGTCTGCCAGCGGCCGGATGCCAAGCTGCCGCACAGCGACGACAAGCAGATTCAGACCGCGACCTTCGAGGGGCGGCATCCGGCCGGTCTCGCCGGTACGCATATCCATTTGCTGGATCCCGCCGGTGTTGGTCGCACGGTCTGGCATGTTGGCTACCAGGACGTGATCGCCATCGGCAAGCTCTTCACCGAAGGCAAGCTGTACACCGACCGTGTCGTGGCGCTGGGTGGTCCTCCGGTCGTCAAGCCGCGGTTGATCCGCACGCGCCTGGGCGCCTGCGTCGAGGCGATTATCGCGCCGGAACCCATTGAGGATGTCGATTGCCGGCCGATCAGCGGGTCGGTTTGGAGCGGTCGTCGCGCCAGTGGCTGGGCCGCCTACCTGGGCCGCTTCCATACGCAGATCACCTTTGTGCCGGAAGCCAAGGACCGCCAGCTGTTCGGCTGGGTGCGTCCGGGCGGTGACAAGTTTTCGGTGATGAACGTGTTCTTCTCGGCCTTGCAGCGCGGATCGCGTCGCTTTGCGTTCTCGACGGCGGAAAACGGCAGCCCTCGCGCCATGGTGCCGATTGGCAACTACGAGAAGGTGATGCCTCTGGATATCCTGGCAACGCAGTTGCTGCGTGCGATCGTGGTGCGGGATACCGACACGGCGCAGCAGCTGGGTTGTCTGGAGCTGGACGAAGAGGATGTGGCGCTTTGCTCCTTCGTCTGCGTGGGCAAGTACGACTTCGGGCCGCATTTGCGCGCGAGCCTGGAACAGATTGAGGTGGAAGGCTAATGCGCGAGTTTCTGGACAAGATGCACCCGCTCTTCGCCAAGGGCGGGAAGTTCGAAAAGTATTACGCCGTCTACGAGATGGTCGATACCTTCTTCTACTCGCCGGGCGATCTGACGCGCGGTGCGCCGCACGTCAAGGATGGGATCGACCTCAAGCGGGTGATGATCTACGTGTGGCTGGCCGTGCTGCCCTGCGCCGCGTTCGGCGCGTGGAATATCGGCTATCAGGCGAACACCGCGATGGCCAACCTGGGCGTCGAGACGATTCCGGGCTGGCGTGGGGCGTTGATCCACCTGCTGGCCGGGACCGATCCCGCCAGCGTGTGGGATAACTTCTGGCACGGCCTCTGGTACTTCCTGCCGATCTACATCGTGACGTTCGTCGCCGGTGGTGTCTGCGAGGTGATTTTCGCCGCGATCCGCAACCATGAGGTCAACGAAGGCTTTTTCGTCACGTCGATTCTCTATTCGCTGATCCTGCCGGCATCCACTCCGCTGTGGATGGTCGCGTTGGGCATCATCTTCGGTGTGGTGAT
>JAGLCS010000092.1 GCA_023146115.1 Abyssibacter sp.
GTGCGCGAAAAGCTGAAGTACTCCGATGTGCCGGACGGTCTGCAGGGTCTGGGCATCACCTTCATCACGGCCGGCCTGATGGCGCTGGGCTTCATGGCGTTCTCCGGCATCCAGCTGTAGTCGCCATTTCGCATTGACCGCGGGCCGGGCAGCCGGCTCGCTGAAGTAAGAGGTAACACCATGGTTGAAATCGGACTCGGAGTCGGACTGTTCACCGCCGTCGTGCTGTCGCTGGTGATGGTGATTCTGTTTGCCAAGTCGAAGTTGGTGGCGTCCGGCACCGTTGATATCGAAATCAACGGTGAGAAAACCATTCAGGCGCCGGTGGGTGGCAAGCTGCTCGGTGCGTTGGCGGACAACAAGCTGTTCGTGTCCTCTGCCTGCGGTGGCGGTGGCACCTGCGCCCAGTGCCGGGTGAAGATCAAGGAAGGCGGTGGCTCGATTCTGCCGACCGAGGAATCCCATATCACCAAGCGGGAAGCGCGTGACGGTGATCGCCTGTCCTGCCAGGTCACCGTCAAGCAGGACATGAAGATCCAGGTTCCCGAGGAGGTCTTCGGGGTCAAGCAGTGGCGGGCCAAGGTTCGGTCAAACCACAACGTCGCGACCTTCATCAAGGAACTGGTGCTGGAACTGCCCGAAGGCGAAAACGTGGATTTCCGCGCGGGTGGCTATATCCAGATCGAGTGCCCGCCGCACACCGTCGATTACAAGGATTTCATCGTGGAAGAGCGCTTTCACGAGGATTGGGATCGCTTCAATCAGTGGCAGTACACCTCGAAGGTCAAGGAGAACGTGATCCGGGCCTACTCGATGGCGAACTACCCGGAAGAACGCGGCATCATCATGCTCAACGTGCGTATTGCCTCGCCGCCGCCCGGCAAGGACTTCCCGCCTGGGCAGATGAGCTCGTTCATCTTCGGCCTCAAGCCGGGTGATGAAGTGACCATTTCCGGGCCGTTCGGCGAGTTCTTCGCCCGTGAGACCGAGAACGAGATGGTGTTCGTGGGCGGTGGTGCCGGCATGGCGCCGATGCGCAGCCATATCTTTGACCAGCTCAAGCGCCTTGGCAGCAGCCGCAAGATGTCATTCTGGTACGGCGCCCGTTCGAAGCGGGAGATGTTCTATGTTGACCACTTCGACAAGTTGGCCGCCGAGAATGACAATTTCGAATGGCATGTGGCGTTGTCCGACCCGAAGGAAGAGGACAACTGGGAAGGCTATACCGGCTTCATCCATCAGGTGTTGCACGACAACTACCTGAAGGATCATCCCGCGCCAGAGGATTGCGAGTACTACCTGTGCGGACCGCCGATGATGAATGCGGCCGTGATCGACATGCTGGAGAATCTGGGTGTCGAGCGCGCCAACATCATGCTCGATGATTTCGGCGGTTAGGGAACCCTCTGTCTCCCGCTTGTCGGAGAGTACAGACCCTCTACTCACGTAAGGAGAGACTACATGGCACTGTTCCTGGTCACGTTCGTCATCATGCTCACCGTTGTCGCCGCGATGTCGGTTGGCGTTATGGCCAAACGCACGCCGATCAAGGGTTCTTGTGGCGGGCTTAACAAGATCGATGGCATTGACTGTGCCTGCAAGACGAAATGCGAAGCCGACTTCAGCGCACCCGCACGCGGTGCGTCGCAGGCATATCGGGCATAGACTCGAGTCAACCAACGGGTAAGGGGAGGCGGATGCTGCACTCGATCAAGGCGAAGGACTACATGACCGCCAATCTGGTGACCCTGTCACCGGACACCAGCGTCATGGAGGCGATCCGCATCCTGCTGGACAAGGGCATCTCTGGTGCGCCGGTGGTCGACAAGATGGGCCGGCTCGTGGGCCTGCTATCGGAGAAGGACTGCATGCGTGTTGCCACGCACGCCGGGTATTACGGTGAAGCCGGCGGCAAGGTCTCCGAGTTCATGAGTCCGGAGGTCATCACGGTCGAAGGCGACACCAGCGTGATCGAAATCGCCAAGATGTTCATGGAAAAGCCGTTCAAGCGGTATCCGGTGATGGACGACAACCGGCTCGTCGGGTCGATCTCACGCCGCGATGTTCTGAAGGCCATCCTCGCGATCCACGAACACGTCTGGTAGCGCTTCGGCGCACGCCTGCCGGTGTTTCCCTAGCTATTGCCGATGTGCTCATCGAGAAAATCGAGTATCTGAGTCCACATGGCCGCCCGGTTTCGCGGTGCAAAGATGGAATGCCCCTCGTCATCGAACACGGTGAGATTGGGTTTGTCGTCGGCTGGCCACGCGCTGACGAGTCGTCGGGCTTGCCCGACGCGAATCGTACGATCGTGTTTTCCATGAAACAGCAGCGCCGGGGCGCGAATCGACTCGACGTGCTGGATCGGCGAATGCGCTTTAAGTAACGTCTTGTCTGAGCCGGTGAACGCATCGAAGAATCGCAGGCTCACGCGGTCGTCTGCGGCCACCAGCTCTCGGCGTTGCAGGACTAGATCGTAACCGCCGGCAATGCCGACGATGGCCGCCACGTTATCCGGATATTGCGCCGCCATCATCACAGACAGGGTGGCGCCGAAACTCTCGCCTACCATCGCGATCCGGTTCGGATCCACGCGCTGATCCTGAATCAGCGCTGTAATACCAGCGGCAATATCGCCGGTCATCGTCGATCCGATGGCGTGCCGTCCTTCGTTTCTATAGGTGCGCCCGAATCCTCCCGAGCCTCGATACTGTGGCTGAAGAACCAGATAGCCACGGCTGGCTAGCAGCGCGGATTCTGCGTGCCAGGCCCATGTGTCCCTCACGTCAAATGGCCCGCCGTGTGGCATGACAACCAGAGGGGCAGGTTTGGATTGCGCGCCTTGCGGGACGGTCAGGTATCCATGGATCATGGTGTCGCCGTTGCGCCAGCTGATGCTCTGCCTGGTCGGCATTTGCGCAGAATCAATCCATGGGCGGCGAGCGAGCAGGTAGCGCAAGGTCGCGCTGTCCCGGTCGAAAAGATAGAAGCGGCCGGGGTTGATATCGCTATCGACGCGCACAACAAAGCGACGCCCGTCACGGGAGCGGGAGGTCAGGTGAATGGCGTTGCCCTGAAACTGGGCTGCGATGCCGCGGAGCACCCGACTGTCCGGGTCCGACGGATTCACCCAGGTGACGATTGGGGGCCCCGCATCGAACACCGCCCCGATGACATGCCCGGTCGACGGAGAGGTGAGGATGTCGGACAGGTCTGATGTCGGGTGGCAGGCCATACGCGACCGTTTGCCCGAAACCAGGTCGTGCCGGTGCAGGCAGTAACGATCGCTGCCCTCACGCACTTTCAGGTATCCGGTTCGGTTGTCGTCCGCGATATGTAGCGGAACGAATTCTGCGAGCGGGTCAGTGGTCGGGATCTCGGACCACTCGTCCGTGGCGGGGTCGCGGACGAGTGCGTGAACGCGGCCTGGCTGGTCCGATTCGCCCTGGACATAGCGAATTTCACCCGTGCCATCCGCCAGAAACTCGACGGTGCCCGTGATTGGCGAGCGTGTCGCCCAGTGCGATCGCCCGCTTTTGAGTTCGAGGCGCTCCGCGAGGGCCTGGCGGCGTTCGGGGCGATCCATGATGCTGAAGCTCTGAATGAGCGCGTGTTCAGGGTCGCCCTGCATCGGCGAGACCTGGGAGGCGAAGCGGAACCGCCGGGTGCGATCAGGGTTGTTGTCGGTGTCGGAGCGCGTGCCCCGCATTCCGAACAGGTAGCGGCCATCTGCGCCGTCCCGTTCGATCGACATGATTTCACCCGTGGGGATGGGCTGCGCGTGAGTTTTCCCGCTCAACCCGAGGCTCACGACCAGTCGGGTGTCGCTGGCCCAGTTCAGGTCGTAGACATGCTCGTACTGTCCCGCCGAAATACTGAAAGCCAGACTCATGTCATCGACGCGAATCACCGCCAGGTCCCTGCTGTCAGGACGAACCACATTCACGGCCAGGTATGCTCCGTCCGGCGAGAGCACCGCTTCGCTGTAGCGCGCGTGCCGGGTGAAGTCGCTGACGGACATGGTGGCCTGGGCCTGCCCAGCGCCAGTCAGCGCGAGCAACAGCAGTAGTTTGCTGAGCCTCGGAATCTCCGGTCTGCGATAGCCTGCGCATACGTGATGAGCCCAGGGCATACGGCGGTGGTCAGACCGCCGGCGGGTCGCCACAATACGCGGCATCATTACTTTTCCCGCCACCGCAATTTTCATGACGTCTCCTCAACCGACTTCGGTGCCGGACGTGGATGAAAAACAATTTTCAGGCTTGCTCGTCGTAGGCTCGATGGATGCACGGTTACTGCCGCGCTCCATGGAAGCATTGCCGCGCGTAGGGGATGGCGTCAATCGGCGAGGGCACGTTGCTGCCCAGCATCGCGGACTCGGGGAACTCACCGCGCGCGCAGCGCAATCGCTCACGGCGGCGAGTCCATGAGGCCATCCTCGGCCGGTGCAGGGGACGATCCGCGTCCCGCAGAGCCGGGCGAATGGCGGGCCGTCATCCGGCTTGCACCGTATCTGCTGACGTTTCGCGGACGAGTGCTGGTCGCGATGCTGTGTCTGGTCGGCGCCAAGGCGGCAACGGTGACCTTGCCGATCGTGCTCAAGCACATCGTCGATGCGCTGGATCAGGCCGAGCAGTCGGTGATCGTCTTGCCGCTGGCCATCCTGCTGACCTATGGCGTTCTCCGGTTTGCAACGGTCGCTTTCGGCGAATTGCGTGATGTGGTCTTTGGCCGTGTGACCGAGCGTGCGATGAGTCGCGTTGCACTGGAAGTGTTCCGGCACCTGAACAACCTCGATCTGGAATTCCATCTGGCGCGCCGCACCGGCGGATTGTCCAGGGACATCGAGCGCGGTGTCGCGGGCATACGATTCTTACTCCGGTTCATGGCGTTCAATATCGTCCCCACGCTGATCGAGATCGCCCTGGTCGCCGGTATCTTGCTGGTTGGCTACTCGTGGACATACGCCGGCGTCATCGCGCTGGCGGTGACGATCTACATCACCTATTCAGTGATGGTGACTGAATGGCGCACCGGATATGTGCGTCACCAGAACCGATTGGCGTCACGAGCCAATACCCGCGCTATCGACGCCCTGCTCAACTTCGAAACGGTCAAGTACTTCGGTAACGAGGGATTCGAAGCCGGCCGCTACGCCGACAGCCTGCAGGCGTGGGAGGTGGCGATGGCGAAGAATCGCATCTCGCTGGCGACGTTGAATCTCGGGCAGGCGGTGATCGTGGGCGCGGCGGTCACGGTGATGATGATTCTGGCTGCAAGACAGGTGGTCGCCGGCACCATGACACTGGGCGATCTGGTCCTGGTGAACGCCTACATGCTGCAGTTGTTCGTGCCGCTGAATTTTCTCGGTTTCGTCTACCGCGAGATCAAGCAGGCGCTGGCCGACATCGGGCGCATGTTCCGGCTGACGGACATCCAGCCGGCCGTCCAGGACCGGGCCGATGCCACCGTTCGTTCCACTGCGCCTGCGGCTGTGACATTTGACGCCGTGGATTTCGGGTACGACACGCGGCGACAGATTCTTCACGGTGTCGATTTCACCATAGCCACCGGTGAGACGGTGGCTATCGTGGGCTCCAGCGGGGCAGGTAAATCCACCATAGCCCGGTTGTTGTTCCGCTTCTACGACGTGGATGGCGGTGCGATTCGGGTCGATGGTATCGACATCCGTGACCTGTCCCAGGCCAGCTTGCGCGCCAATATCGGCGTGGTCCCGCAGGATGCTGTTCTGTTCAACGACACGCTGGGCTACAACATCGCCTACGGTCGTCCTGATGCCTCCGAGGACGAGGTCCGCGAAGTCATTCGTCTTGCGCATTTGCAGGACTTCGTCAGCAGCCTGCCCGATGGTCTGGATACGCCGGTGGGCGAACGTGGGCTCAAGCTGTCCGGGGGCGAAAAGCAGCGCGTCGCAATCGCCCGTGCGGTGCTCAAGCAGCCGGGGATACTGGTATTTGACGAGGCGACCAGTTCGCTGGACTCCGAATCGGAGCGTTCGGTGGTTGATGCCTTGCGCACGGTGGCGGCCGATTACACGACGCTGGTCATCGCGCATCGCTTATCGACGGTGGCCGATGCCGACCGGATCCTGGTGCTGGAACAAGGACGCGTAGTGGAATCCGGCGCGCACAATGAACTGATCGCCCAGCAAGGTCGTTACGCGGCGCTCTGGCAGTTACAGCAGTCGGAGTAGCCCGGTTTCAGGGCGCCCAGTACACCTGCAGTTTCGGGCCACGTTCGTACAAAGCGGTACGGATCGGCATTTGCGCGACGTCGCGCCCGGCGACCGCCTGCTCGAACACCTCGCGCTTGTCGTCCCCTTCGATATGGAGGAACTGGTAGCGGGCATTGTTCAGCGCGACCGGGGTCAAGGTCATGCGCGCGGTCGGCTGGCTGGGAGGACGGACCACTTCGCAAGCACGGTCGCTGTCGAGTATGCCCCCCAATTCGGGTGCATCGGGAAACAGCGAGGCGGTGTGGCCATCGGCGCCCATCCCGAGGACGACGACGTCCAGCGGAAAACCGACCTCGGCAAGGCGCGCCTCGCTCACGACCTGGCCAGACTCGGGAAGCGGGTGCACGGTCTTCAGCGAGATTACGTGGGCATCCGCAGCCTGGGCGCGCGCGAGCTCACGGCGAATCAGGCCGACATTACTGGCCGGTTCGGATTCATCGACCCAGCGTTCGTCGGCGGGGACGACATGCACGCGCGACCAGTCCAGTGCCTGCGCGGAAAGCTTGCTGAACAGGCGCACGGGCGTACGTCCGCCGGAGACGACAAGCGAGGCCCGATTCCGGTGAGCAATGGCGTCGACGAGGATGTTGGCAATGGCGTCCGCCAGCGCTTGGGCGAGCGTTTCCCGATCATCGAATGCAATCCAGTCATGGGCCATCCTCCACCTCCTCGTGCCACCCGAAACCATCCCGCGCCAGCAACGAGACCGCTGACGACGGACCCCAACTGCCCGCGTTGTATCCGCGCGGACGGTCGCCATCCTCTTGCCAGGCCGCCAGTATCGGGTCGACCCAACGCCATGCCGCTTCGAGTTCGTCGTTGCGCATGAACAGCGTGAGATTGCCGCGGATCACCTCGGTCAGCAATCGCTCATAGGCATCCAGCGGCCGGACCTTGAACGTGCGGGCGAAATCCAGGCGCAGGCTCACGGGTTTCAGGCGCATCGCAGGTCCGGGCTGCTTGGCCATCACGCTGAGACTGATGCCTTCGTCCGGTTGCAGGCGAATGACCAGGCGATTGGCAGGCAGGTCGCCGAGATCGGCGCCGAAGATGTTCAGCGGCACCGGGTGAAAGTTGATCACGATCTCCGCTCGGCGCTGCGCCAGGCGTTTGCCCGTGCGCAGGAAGAAGGGCACCCCGGCCCAGCGCCAGGTATCGATGTGCGCTTTGATCACGGCGAAGGTCTCGGTCGTGCTGTCGGGACTGACACCGTCTTCGTCGAGGTAACCCGGTACGGCCTGCCCATTGATTGCACCCGCCCGGTATTGACCGCGCACCGTGTCGCGGATCGCCTGGTGGCCCTTGAGCGGTTTCAGGGCGCGCAGCACCTTGAGCTTTTCGTCGCGCACCGCATTCGGCTCGGTGGCGGTGGGCGGTTCCATCGCAACGATGCAAAGCAGTTGCAGCAGATGATTCTGGATCATGTCCCGCATTGCGCCCGTATGCTCGTAGTACCCGGCGCGGCCTTCCAGTCCCACCTGCTCGGCCAGGGTGATCTGCACGTCGTTGATGTTGGTGCGGCGCCAAAGCGGCTCGAACAGGGCGTTGCCAAAGCGCAGCGCCATCAGGTTCTGCACCGTTTCCTTGCCCAGGTAGTGGTCAATGCGGAAGATCTGGTCTTCCTGGAATACGGCGCCCACTCGCGTGTTGATTTCGGTCGCCGACGACAGATTCGTGCCCAGCGGCTTTTCCAGCACCACGCGCGATTGCGCGGTGTTGAGTCCGGCCGCGGCCAGTTGTTCACAAATGCCCGCAAACAGCTGCGGTGCAGTGGCCAGGAAGTACACCCGGCAACGATCCGGATCGCCGCGGTCCAGGGTGGTCGCAAGGGTTTGGAAGTCGTCGCTGGAATCCGCGTCGACCCGTTCATAGAACAGGCGCTCCAGAAACGCGTTCAGGGCGGCCTCGTCGAGGTCGGAGTCGCGCACGTAGCGCTTGCAGGCGTCTTCCGCGTGGCTGCGGAAGGCGCTTTGTTCCATGTCGGATCGGCCGGTGCCGATGATACGGCTGCCGGCAACGATCTGTCCGTCGCGATTGAGGTAATACAACGCGGGAATCAGCTTTCGCGTCGCGAGATCACCCACGCCGCCAAAGATCACCATGTCGAACGTCTCGCCGCGCGTCATTGCGCCTCCTGTCTCGCCGCCGGTGCGTGATGCAGGCCGTCGGCGCATTGTTTGCATGATCTGGGCCAGGGCACGTTAGCACTGAGCCCCCAGGCTGATTCAAACACAGCAGGGGGCCGGCCACGTGACAACCCATTGGGAGTGTGGTGTGGTTTATGACCCGGTTCCGGGGCGGTTTGATCCGTTCGGAGTCGGCCGATACCGATCATCGGTGCAGCAAGGAGCAACGCATGGTTGAACCGCTACACCCGACCGTGGCGGAGGTCACGGCCCGCATCGAACAGCGCAGTCGCGATCTGCGCGGTGACTATCTGGCGCAACTGGCCGCCGCTAATGCAAAAGGGCGCACGCGCGGCCGGCTGTCCTGTACCAACCTGGCGCATGGCATGGCCGCCGCCGGTACCGACCAGCCGTCTCTGGCCGGCATGCAATGGCCGAATCTGGCGATTGTTTCGGCGTACAACGACATGCTTTCGGCGCATCAGCCCCTGGAGCGGTATCCCGCTCTGATCAAGGCGGCAGCGCGCGAGGTGACGGCCACGGCCCAGTTCGCCGGCGGCGTGCCCGCCATGTGCGACGGCGTCACCCAGGGCCAGCCGGGGATGGAGCTGAGCCTGCTGTCGCGCGACGTCATCGCCATGGCCACGGCGATCGCGCTGTCGCACGATATGTTCGATGGCACGCTGGCGCTGGGTGTCTGCGACAAGATCGTGCCGGGTCTCGTCATCGGTGCCTTGAGCTACGGCCATCTGCCGACCGTCTTCGTGCCTGCGGGACCCATGACGTCGGGGCTGGCGAACGACGAGAAATCGCGCATCCGCCAGGAGTTCGCCGAGGGCAAGATCGGCCGCGCCGAGTTGCTGGATGCGGAATCACGCGCCTATCACGGCCCAGGCACCTGCACGTTCTACGGCACCGCAAACTCCAACCAGATGCTGATGGAGGTCATGGGCCTGCATCTGCCTGGGGCGGCCTTCGTGAATCCCAACACGCCGCTGCGTGACGCGCTAACCGCCGAATCGGCGCGTCAGTGCGGCAGGCTGGCGCGCGATGGCGCGCCGGGTATTGGCGAATTGCTGGATGTCCGGTCATTCGTCAACGCGATTGTCGGATTACTGGCCACGGGTGGGTCGACCAATCACACCTTGCATCTGGTGGCGATGGCGCGGGCGGCTGGCATCGTCGTGACCTGGGACGACTTCACCGACCTGTCCGCGGTCACGCCGCTGCTGGCGAAGATCTATCCCAACGGCAGCGCGGACGTGAATCATTTTCACGCGGCGGGCGGCATGGGGTTTCTGACTCGCGAACTGCTGCGCGGCGGCTTGCTCAACGGCGAAGCCGGGGCGGTGTTTGGCCGTAATCTCGGTGACTACACCCAAGAGCCGCGCCTAAGCGCGGATGGTCGCGTGGAATGGGTGCAGGCGCCCATGCAAAGCGCAGACGAGGCGGTGCTTCGCCCGATCGGCAATCCGTTTGCGGCCACCGGGGGCCTGCGCGTGCTGGATGGCAACCTGGGTCGTGCGGTCATCAAAGTTTCCGCCGTGAAGCCGGAGCACCGCGTGGTCGAGGCTCCAGCCATGGTGTTTGACGACCAGCAATCGTTGATCGACGCATTCCAGGCTGGGCGAATGAATCATGATCTGGTCGCGGTCGTGCGCGGCCAGGGACCGAAGGCGAACGGCATGCCGGAACTACATAAACTCACGCCCCAATTGGGCGTGTTGCAGGATCGCGGCCACGCCGTGGCGTTGGTGACCGATGGACGCATGTCTGGCGCCTCCGGCAAGGTCCCGGCGGCGATCCACGTCACGCCTGAAGTGGCGGACGGTGGCCCCCTGGGCAGGGTGCGCGATGGCGATCTGATCCGTGTGGACGCCGAAACCGGCGTGCTGGAAGCCAAGGTTTCAACCGCGGTCTGGGAGATGCGCGAAGTGGCGCCAGTGCCGACCCAGACGGTCGGTTATGGCCGCGAGCTGTTCGCGGCGCTGCGGGCGGCGAACAATGGTGCCGAGGCCGGGGCCGCCTGCCTGTTCTAAGCGAGGGAACCGCTATGACGCTGAAGGAACTGTTGTATAGCTCTCCGGTGATACCGGTGCTGGTTATCGATGTGCTGGACGATGCCGTGCCGATGGCCGAGGCGCTGGTGCGCGGAGGGCTGCCGAACCTGGAAGTCACGCTGCGCACCGACATTGCGCTTGCGGCCGTCGAGAGAATCGTTCGCGAGGTGCCGGACGCGAATGTCGGTGTCGGCACGGTGCGCACCGTGGATGACATTCGTCGTGCCTGGGATGTCGGCGCGACCTTCGCCGTGTCGCCGGGACTGACGCCGCCGCTGAGCAAACTGGAGCATTCCATCCCGCTGCTGCCAGGGGCGATGACCCCAACCGAGGTCATGACCGCCTACGACGCCGGTTTCGCCTGTCAGAAACTGTTTCCGGCATCTTTTGCCGGCGGAGCGGACTTCTTGCGAGCCCTGGCCGGGCCGCTGCCCGATGTGACGTTCTGCCCTACCGGCGGCATCCGCGAGGACGATCTGCCGCGGTATCTGTCGATGCCCAACGTGGCCTGCGTGGGCGGTAGCTGGCTCACACCCAAAGACGCCATCGCGCGCAAGGATTGGCAAATGGTGGAAACCCTCGCGGCCCGTGCCGTCGCCATTGCCAACGATCAACCCACCGCTGCCAGCCGGTCGGGCTCGGCATCGCCCCAGGCCGGAGAGGAAGACCCCGGCGCCGCCTTGGAGAATCTGCGTACATGAGTGATCTGCCGTTGGACCCGGAAGATTTCGCGCTCCGCGCCCGGGTTAAGTTGCTCGGCAAGCTGCTGGGGCAGGTGATTGCCGAGCATGCCCGGCCGGGGGTTTTCGAGGTCGTCGAGGAACTGCGCACCGGGTTTATCGCGCTGCGCGGTGGTGACGTCGAGCACGCCGAGCCGCTGGACACGATGATCCGCGCGCTGGACGCCGAGACGATGATGCAGGTGGTCCGTGCGTTCACGATCTACTTTCAGCTCGTCAACGTGGCTGACGAGCTGTATCAGCACCGGGCGCGCCGCCGACAAGTGGCGCAGGGTGGCCGCCTCTGGGTTGGTTCGTTCGATGATTCGCTGGCCAGCGCGGTCGATGCCGGGCTCGACGCCGTCGCGGTGTCCGGGCTGCTGGGCCAGATGCGCTACAACCCCGTGTTCACGGCGCACCCGACCGAGGCGAAAAGCCGCACCGTCATGGAAGCGCTACGCCGCATCTTCGTGCTCAACGAGCGCCTGGAAGAAGGCGAAGACCCGGATGTCATCGCCGCCATCGGCCGCGAGATCCAGACCCTTTGGAAAACCGAGGAGCTGCGCGGGCAGCGGCCCACCGCCGAGGATGAAATCCGCAACACGCTGCACTACTTCCACCAGTCGATCATTCAGGCGGTGCCGGTGCTTTGCCGCAACCTGGAGCGCGCGCTGGGCCGCTCCTATGACCAGACCATCCGGTTCCCTCCGCTGCTGCGCTTCGGCTCCTGGGTGGGTGGTGATCGCGACGGCAACCCCTTCGTCACCGTGAATACCTCGTGGTACGCGCTGCGCATGCAGATTCGCGAAGTGCTGTCGTACTACCTGCGTGAAACCGACCTGCTGGCGGACGAACTGTCACATGCGCGTCGCTGGTGCATGCCGACGCCGGCCTTTGAGGAATCACTGGCCGAGGACGAAGCCGAATACCTGAATCGCACCGGTGCTTTGCCGGAGCGTTTCGCCAACGAGCCATACCGGCGCAAGCTGTATCTGATGCGCCAGCGGTTGATGGCGATGGTCGAGCAGGTCCAGACCGAGTTGGAGAATCGGGCGCAGCACTCCCGTCGGGCATCTGGGGGTTATGCCGAGGTGGCGGATTTTGTCAGCGACCTGAAGCTGATCCACACCTCGCTTTGCAGTCATGGCGACGCCAACATCGCCAACCGACGCCTCAAGGATCTGGTCTTCGCCGCTGAAGTGTTCGGCTTTTCGCTGGCTCGGCTGGATGTTCGCCAGGAGTCGCCACGCCACGAGGAGGCCATCGCCGCCCTGCTACGCGAGACCGGGCGTTGCGACGACTATGCCGAGCTGGATGAAGATGCGCGCATGGCGCTGCTGGCCCGGGTGATTCAGAACCCGCCGTCACCGCCGCCGATGGAATTCTTCACCGAATCGGTTCGCCATGTCCTATCGCCGGTGCAGATGATGGCGCAGGCTCAGAACGTCTTTGGCGAGGAAACCTTCGGCGCCTACGTGATCTCGATGGCGCATACGGCCAGCGATGTCATGGAAGTGCTGGCCATGGGCGCGATCTACGGCTTGACGGGCTACCGCTCGGATGGCGCCGTCTGCCGCATGCGCATCTCGCCGCTGTTCGAGACCATCGAGGATCTGGCGCATATCCGCCCGGTGATGCAGGTGCTGCTGGCCGACCCGGTTTACCGGGAGATGCTGGAAGCCTCCGGCGGTGATCAGGAAGTGATGCTCGGTTACTCGGACTCCTGCAAGGACGGCGGCATTCTGGCATCGAGCTGGAATCTCTATAACGCGCAGCGCGAGGTCACGCAGCTCTGCGAGGAACAGGGTGTGCGCTGCCTGCTGTTCCATGGCCGCGGCGGCACCGTCGGGCGTGGAGGCGGGCCGACACATGCCTCGATTCTGGCGCAGCCGCCAGGCACGGTGAACGGCCGGATCAAGTTCACCGAGCAGGGTGAAATGATCTTCTACCGCTACAACAATCCGGAAACCGCGGTGTACGAACTCACCGTGGGTGTCACCGCGTTGATCAAGCACGCGCTGTTCCAGAGCGATGCGCCACAGACCTACCTGGACGCCATGGCCAGGCTGGCCGGGCATGGCGAGGCCTGGTACCGCGAACTGACGGAGCGGACCGAAGGCTTTTTCGACTATTTCTACGATGCCACGCCGGTGGCCGAAATCGGCTCGCTGAACATCGGTTCGCGGCCCAGTCATCGCAAAAAGGCCGAGCGCGGCAAGTATTCGATACGTGCCATCCCCTGGGTGTTCGCCTGGGCGCAATCGCGGCATACGCTGCCAGCGTGGCTCGGTGTCGGCACGGCGCTGGAAACCTTTCAGCGCGAGGTGCCGGATGCGACCGAACAGCTACGCGAAATGGCGCAGCAATGGCCCTACTTCGCCAATTTTCTGAACAACACGCAGATGGCCTTGACCAAGGCCGACATGGATATCGCCCGACGGTACGCAGATCTGGCGCCCGACCGCGAACGCGCGGACTCGATCTTCCGGGTGATCTGCGACGAATACGACCGCGCCAAGCGGGAGATTCTCCGGATCACCGGGCAGGATCAGCTGCTCGGCGAGGACCCGGCACTGGCGCGCTCGCTGGAGCGGCGGCGCCCCTATCTGGACCCGCTCAACGCCATTCAGACGCTGCTCATCGAGCGCTGCCGTGAACGTCCGGACGAGGTTGTTTGGAAGGAAGCCTTGCTGCGATCCATCAACGGCATCGCCGCCGGGATGCGCAACACCGGCTAGCTGCGGGCGGGGTCGAAAAAATAAATCTGCGACGCCTGTCCGGATTTTCCGCCCGATTCCGTTTTATACAGTGGTGCGTGTGGTTCCCAGAGGTCCTCCGGTCTCTGTCACGTGCCGGGACGCGCGGTGATCGCCATGGCGGTCTTCGCTCCCCCTAATTCCGGCGCTGGCTTCTGGCCACCGCCGGTTTTTTTTGCCCGCGCGGGACTGAACGAGCGCTGTGACCGCGGCCGATTTTTATCGCGCGGACCGGTGATCGACAGGCGGTCAAATGAATGGGATGGACGGCTGCGATATGCGGTGTCGCATGCGACCAGGTTCTCGAAATATTGACCGGCTATCCCTTACCCTAGTCAACGTTCGACAGGCGCTGAACGATGGGGCGTTGAGCATTGTTGGACCCCTCAATTTTCGAGGCCCAATCGGGCCACAACGGCCTCGTATCGGCGGGGCGGGATTGCGTAGTGTTGCACCGATCGGTGTCTGCACGCCGCATACGGTGGATGCTCGGCATTGTCCTGACCCTGGCGCTTGTTCCGGGGTGGGCGGCTGGTGAACCGCCGATTGGCGTGCAATGGATTCAGCAGGTCAATGGCTCGGCGCTCCGGCTGAAGGCGGAAGGCTGGGAGGCCGGTTTGCAATCGCAGGCTCGAGAGCCCGACCGTGTCTGGCTGGAGCCCGGCGCCACCGCCGAATCCGATGTGACGCTTGCCGGTGATTTCGCCTGGCGCGACGACGATTTCAGCGTCATCACCCGATTCGACTATCAATCACTGGCACCGCGGGCGGCCTTCAATGGCGGCGAACGCGATGGGTCCAGTGTGCAGACATCGCTGCAACACCGCTTCGGCAAGACCCGCATCTCGCTGGACTGGCAGGAGTTCGGCGAGGACTACGCGTTACCTACGGATATCTGGTTCGCCGGCGACCGCGAGCGCCGCGCCCTGCGTTTCGAACGGCCGTGGGCCGGTGGCCAACTCATGGCCGGGTTTGCCGAGCAGGAGCGGAACCGGTCCAAGCCGCATCGGCTCAAGGTCCAGCGGCGCTGGGTGGGCTGGCATGGCTTGAACCGGTCGGGCGGGACCTTCCGTGTCGAGTTCGAGCATCTGGAGCGCACACCCGGCGGTAATCAGCATTGGTTTGATGCCCAGTCGGAGGCTCGGCTGCGGATGGGTTTGGGTCGCCAGATTGGCCGGGTGCTGTTGACGCTTAATTCCGAGATTTTCCGCCAGACGACGCTGCGCGGGCATGAAATGAGCGGAACCCAGGCCGGCATACTCAACCTTGCGGCCGAAACGCGGTTGGCCTCCACCCGGCTTCGGGCCTGGACGACCGCGTCCAACTTCGATCTCGAATCCGGTCATGATGCCGCCGTGCACGCCGGCTTCCAGGCTATCGCCGACACGTTGTGGCAGAACGTATTCGTCGAGTTCGGCATTGATCGCGCCTACAGAAGCTACGCCTGGGCGGCAGCGCCGATCTCCGAATCGCATGCCAACGGCCGCCTGCGCTGGACACCGACCCAGTGGGCGCCCTATCTGCCGCCCAATGCGGAACCGTCCCTGGAACTGGTGGCCGACCTGCGCGAGCATCGCAGCGGGGGGGATGGCGAACTCGCGGATCCCACGTTCATGCTGATCTGGACCGTGCGCTGACGCAGGCGCCTGCGCAGGCGATGGTGTTGTCAGCCGGGTGAGGAACTCGCCGCGAGTTGGGTCGCCGCTGCACGTTGCGGCAGGCTTTCGGCCCGCGCTTCGAATATGTCGCGGTACGCCACGTAGACAACTACCGATGCGAATCCGAACCCGAGAATGGTGATCGGCGCCGGGAGCAGGGCGGCCATCAACATGAGCGGCAAGCCCACGTAGCAGCGCCGGATCGGCCCCAGATTACGTTGCACGCCCAAGGCCGACATTCGGGTGGCGTGGTCGCGATCGGTCTCGGCCCGCATCAGAATCGGGATGGTGAACAGCTCCGCGAGCGCGATGGCGAGCGGCGACGCCAGCACCGCGTACCACACGTGCTCGGCCAGCCCGAGAAACAGCCAGGCCAGGATGCCCTTGGGTTCCACCGGTGGTGGCATTTCTGCCGCGGGTTCGGCTGGCACCAGCGCAAACTCGGCCAATGCAACCAGGGCGACCTGCGCGCCGCAGAGTATTCCTCCATACAGGCTCATTGCGCGCCAGCTCACGGGGGCGATCACCCGGCGCGACGGCCCGGCGAACAGGTCGCGCCACAATGCATAGGCGCTGCGGCTGTGGTCTGCTGCGTAGGCGGTGGACATGACGGCCGCCATGAACCACGGTGCCGTGGCGCAAATCGCCAGCACCATCGCCAACCAGGTCAGCAGGCCCCAGGGGTCTGAAAACGATGGATTGCCGTGATGATCGATCAGTTCGATGGCGCCGGCGTATACCGCGCAGGCCGCCAGCATCATGGCCAGCTTGCGGCGGATCAATCCCCAGGCTTGTTTGAGCCAGCGGTTGCGGATCGCCTTCGCATCGCCTTCGATGCGTCGAGGTTCGAACTCCATCGTAAGAATCGTTTGGTGGGCCTAGGGAAACACTGATCTATTCCCGCCGCCAAGTTGCCGCCTGAAAACAGGCCAGGCAAGGCGCGAGAAGTGAAGTTTGGTCATTCCAAATAAGCGACGAGTA
>JAGLCS010000093.1 GCA_023146115.1 Abyssibacter sp.
TGTCCGGGAAAGTCAGTACGGTTCAAGCTGTCCCCTATTACCCTTCCAATTCTATACCTGACCGCGGCTTTCTCTTGGCCGCCCCACACCCTAAAAAAGCAACCATACCAATACCAATAACGATAGCCGTATTTGCCAATCTTACAATGTCTAGACGATTAGAATAATCACGCAGCGCTAGAAGCATCGAACGAGAACACGGACCTTCCACTGGATCGTGGATACTCACCACTTGGTGAAGCATCTCCCCCTCAATAAAAAATTCCAAAATAAAGAAAGTAAGCATTGAAATCAACAAAATAATTTTCTGCGGCACCCTTCGCCGCAAAAATAAAGATGAAAAACAAAGGGCTAACAACACAAACCCCACGAGAATGATGATCATAAAATCCCCCCTTCACGAACAAGGACATGTATTACATTTTTTATCTCTCGCAGCATCCGCTGCGCCCCGAATAATATCTGGCATGTCTTCGAAATCAAAGTCTGTCAAGCGACCTGTAAGCGACTTAACGACAACGTCAAAAACGATACCTCCTGCCAATGCGCCCTCTAACCCCTTTATTCCGCCATGATACATGCCTGCATAACCAGCAGTGTAGTTTCCAAACTGAGCGGGGTTTAAAACCTCCCCACCAACCTGAAAAGTGTCGTGACGATACGTTTCATGCACGGCGAAATCCCAATTCCCTCCGGGACGCAAATTAATAGCAGACATAATAAGATTGGACTGCCTTACCTGGCCCAACAACATATTTGTATATATAGCGTCGCGGTGCTCGAGCCCGTCAGGATCTACAAATGTTAAGGGATTCGCTGCTCCGTACAGATAACCATTCATTCCACCCTCCAACCCAATCGGATCACTCTGCAAATACCGCCCAATACTCGCATCGTAATACCGCCGCCAGTTGTACCAGTACCCCGTCTCCGGGTCCTCGTACTGCCCAGGAAAGCCCAGGTTCATCCCACCGATGGTGTCGAGCACGACTTCTCGGTGAAAGGCAAAGTTCTCGGCACGCCAGACGACGGTGTCGCTTGAGTTCGTCACCATCTCCGGTCGACCCACCTGGTCAGGATGAATCGGGTAGATGCTGCCGTTGTCGATCACGGCGATCGGGGTCGTCCCAATCCACACGTAGTGCCGACGCATACTGGTGGTGTTGACGTCCGACTCCGACAGCAGGTTGGCGCCGCTGTAGAGAAAGTCAACCTGTCCACCGTAGCCGGATTTTCTGACGCGCTGGTGCGCCGCGTTGTAGCGGTATTGGGTGGCGCCTTGTGAGCCAAGCTGGGTGGAGGTCAGCCGGTTGAGGGCGTCGTAGCTGAAGGTTCGGGTTGATCCGGAGAGCGGATCGATGGCTTCGATGTTGCCCAGACCACCGGTGTCGTAGATGTAGTCTTTCTCCCGCGTGCCGGTGGCATCGACGAATTCCAGCTTGTCGCTGCTGGTATCGACCTGGTAGTCGTCGGTGGCGGCGAGCCCGGGTTCAGAACGGCGAGCTATTATCTGGTGACCACGCTCACGGACGCCGACCAGTACAAAGCCCACGAATTGGCCGAACTGTACAGACGACGTTGGGATGTCGAATTGAACTTTCGAGACTTGAAAAGCACGTTGGGCATGGACGTTCTGCGTGGCTTAACCCCGGCCACCGTGCGCAAGGAAATCCTCATGCATCTGATCGTCTACAACGCGATCCGGCTGCTGATGCTGGAGGCGGCGGATCAGCACAAAGCTTCGCTGCGTCGGGTCAGCTTCAAGGCCAGCATGCAGGCACTACGACACTGGGAGCCGCAGATCAGTCAGGCCGGGTTAAGCCACACGGATCGACGAGCATTGCTGCGATTGATGCACGCCTCAATTGCCCAAGCCTGCGTGCCTGATCGCCCCGGCAGGCGAGAGCCGCGCTGCGTCAAGCGAAGGCCTAAACCCTACGCACTGCTCACCACCCGAAGGGATCAGATGCAAGAGGTTCCTCACCGCGGGCGATATCGTGCAAAAACGGCTTAACTTAGCGCCATTCGGGACAGACCACGGTTTAATGTTGAGCGAGCGGGATGGCTTGATGCACAGGATTGGAAAAACAGTGGTCTGTCCCCTATTGTCCTCGGATCAGTTGGCCTCGCATTCGAAGCGGGACAAGTCGTTGGATGACCGCCGGGTCGTGGTCGTCGATGGCACGGGCCTGAGCATGCCGGACACGCCTGAGAATCAGTCGCGTTGGCCGCAATCGCATCGACAAAAACCCGGTTGCGGGTTCCCGACCGCCCGTATGCTGGGCCTGTTCGACCTATCGACCGGCGGCCATATTGCGCATCACCTGGGCAACAAGCACACCAGCGAGTTGGCGGCGCTTCGCCACCTGTGGTCGGCATTGGAGCCCAGCGACATTTTGTTGGGCGACAGGGGCTTTTGCAGCTACTTTGACATCGCGCAACTTCAAGCCCGTCAGGTCGATACCGTGACCACCTTGAAGAAGCGAAAACCCGCCAAGGCCACTGAAGCCATTGAAGTGCTTGGCGATGACGATTTGTTAATCCAGTGGCCGAAACCCCGATGGGCCGCACACTACCGCTACAGCCAGGCAGACTGGGAAACGCTGCCCGAGTACCTACCCGTTCGACAGATCAAGGTCACCGTAGGTGAACCGGGATTTCGTACCCAGTCGTTCTACTTGATTACGACCCTGACGGATCCGGTGGCCTACTCCGCTGAGTCGTTGGCTGACCTATACCGCCAGCGCTGGCAGGTGGAGTTGTACTTCCGCGATATCAAAACCACGCTGGATATGGATGTTCTGCGCTGCCAGACACCGGACATGGTGATCAAGGAGATCACCATGCATTGGATCGTCTATAACGGTTTGCGGACCGTGATGATCCGTGCCACCAAGACGCGCCCGAAGGTCAGTCTGAACGCCATCAGCTTCAAGGCCTGCATTCAGGCTGTCCGGCAGTGGTCAGCAGCAGCCGATCCGAACATCACGCCCGCCGCGCAGCGCCGGGTCTTGCGTGAACTACTCGAGTCAATCGCAACCGCAACTATTCCCGATAGACCCGGCAGAACGGAGCCCAGATGCGTCAAGCGACGACCAAAAAACTATCAACGGATGACCAAGCCCCGTGACCAAATGCGCGTCACTCCGCATCGCGGGAAGCGCGCTAAGAAAGCGGCTTAAGTTAGTGCCATTCTGGTCTGTCCCCTATTGTTTCTCGGCAGGCTCACAGATCAAGACGCAGCGACGCTGCGCGAGGTGATTGACGCGGTTATCGGGTGATCAAAGTTCCGCGGTGCGTCCCCCAATCCAATTACTCACGGCTTACTAGCAGGTGCATCCAATGCCTCCAGTTGACGCAATTGATCAGTCAATTGTTCACGCATGTGCTTGTCATAACGCGGATCCTTTTTACACACATCCTGGTCGCCCAGAAAGTGAACTAAATCATCAAGCGCATAGTGGACTGCGCGGTTCTTCCGCATGAACTCTGCGTGCGTGTTGATGAATTTGACAACACTTTCAACGTCACCAGGCTCCGCCAGATGCTGACGAATCAGCGTAATCGACTCCCGTATCAAGGCGTCCATCCAAACCTCTGGGGCCATTTCATCGGATTTATGGGAATGTGCTTAACCCTTGCTCGATCAAAGTCGAGATGTAGGGTTGGCTCACCAGGTATCTCAGGAATCTCTTGAAAATCCAGACGAACAACTGGTTTCCCTTTGTATCTGAGCTGTGCGAGCCGTCCTTCTCCCTTTTCCTTCATCGTGCGATCGAAGCCGTCAACATCGAGATCGTCCGCAAGCTTTTTCGCTTTCTGGATACCTTTAGCTGCAATGCCCACTGCAACGGCAGCGCAATGTCTTACAGGGTTTAGTCCATCCGGATCGACGTCCCCGGTAGGCGACGCAGTGGCATACCCATAAGTATTCAAGCCGCCCTCCAACCCAATCGGATCACTCTGCAAATACCGCCCAATACTCGCATCGTAATACCGCCGCCAGTTGTACCAGTACCCCGTCTCCGGGTCCTCGTACTGCCCGGGAAAGCCCAGGTTCATCCCACCGATGGTGTCGAGCACGACTTCTCGGTGAAAGGCAAAGTTCTCGGCCCGCCAGACGATGGCGTCGTTCGCGTCGGTCACCATCTCCGGTCGACCCACCTGGTCAGGATGAATCGGGTAGATGTTGCCGTTGTCGATCACGGCGATCGGGGTCGTCCCCATCCACACGTAGTGCCGACGCATACTGGTGGTGTTGACGTCGGATTCCGACAACAGGTTGGGGCCGCTGTAGAGAAAGTCGACCTGTCCTCCGTAACCGGATTTTCGGACGCGCTGGTGCGCCGCGTTGTAGCGGTATTGGGTGGCGCCTTGCGAGCCGAGCTGGGTGGAGGTCAGCCGGTTGAAGGCGTCGTACGTGAAGGTACGGGTTGATCCGGAGAGCGGATCGATGGCTTCGATGTTGCCCAGACCACCGGTGTCGTAGATGTAGTCCTTTTCCCGTGTGCCGGTGGCATCGACGAATTCCAGCTTGTCGCTGCTGGTATCGACCTGGTAGTCGTCGGTGGCGGCATTCCACAAATGCCATTCACGGTTGCCGTTGAGGTCGTAGCCCCATTCCTCGTTACCGGAGGCGGAGGTGACTTCGTCCATACGGCCCAGATTGTCGTAGCTGAAGGCCTGGGTCAGGGCGCTGTACTTGCCGTTGGTGATACCGGTCAGCTCGCGGGCGCTGTTGTAGCTGAAGGCGAGGTCTTGCGTGCCCGTGGTGGTGGTGCGTTCCAGCAGGTAGTTGTCGTAGTAGGTGTTGGTGCGGATTTGTCCGTTGTAGAACTGGTATCGCATCACCGGACCGAACGGCAGGAATTTGAAGCCGCTGGCGATGGGTGTCGGCGAGCCACTGCCAAACTGGGCACTCACCGCATCGACCTGACCTTCGTCGTCGTAGGCATAAAGTACGGTGACGTCGTCGGGACCGGGATAGCTTAGCGAGGTCAGCAGGCCACGGTGATCATAGCCGCGCTCGATTATGTACGGCGATGAGCTACCGACCGTGGCGCTCTCTTCGTCCTGATTGCCTGAGGTGTTGTAGCCAAATGCGCGGGTGACGGTGAAGCTGCCCTCGGTGCTGGATTCCGTACACACGCTGCCGATGCTGTAACTGCCATCGCAGGTGTCGTAGGTCCAGGTGTCGGTGAGACTGCCGGCGACCCGCTGCGTCATCCGCCCCAGCACGTCGTAGGCATAGCTGGTCACCGAATTGTCGTTCCGGGTCATTGAGTCAACCCGACCGTAGGTATCGATGGCCCAGGTGGTGGTGCCGGTATTGGGGCTTGTGAGCGACGTGCGATTGCCGAACGCATCGAACGACTGCGTTGTGACATTGCCCTTGGCGTCTTCGAACGATGTGAGGTTGCCGAAGACGTCGTAGTCCGAATGCGTGTCCTCACCATCGGGACGCAGGGTTCGGATCACTTCGCCGAAGTCGTTGTAGAAGACTTCGGTGGTCCGGTTTCGGGCATCGGTGGTCGTCTTGACGCGGCCTGCGTCGTCACGGGTGAATGTGGCCTGGACGAGATAGGCGTCGCTGCCCGTTTCCACACGGCCGACGTCATCGCGTGTCCAGGATCGGCGGAAGTATTCGGTGTCGGTGGTTTCGGTGTAGGGGCACAGGCTATTGGTGGTGTAACCACCGCCTCCCAGTTGGCCGAGCAATCCGGATACGAGGTCCGTGGGCTCGGTCAGCTCGGCCACTGCATCCGTCAGCGTGGGCAGCAGGGCGTCCTCGCCGGTAGGCAGCAGGCTGGCCTCGTCGAGGATGGTGACGGGGACAATACCCGGCACCGTGAGTTGCGCGGGCGCGATCACGGATTGCTGCGATTGCGGGTCAAAGCCGCCGCCTCCTCCTCCACCACAGGGACGATAGCGGGTCACGGTTTCGATCCGGTGCCGGGTGTGAAGAATCCGGTTGCCCATGAGGTCGTAACCGAACTCCTCTCGGTCGCCGTCCAGATCTTCCGTCTTGACCAGGTTGTTGGCGGCGTCGTAGTTGTACGCACGTGAGAACCCTTCCGGAGAACGATTCTCGACATGGATGTTGCTGAACTCGTCGTACTGGTAGCTGTGGGTTGATGTCACGCCCTCTCGCGTGAACGCCTTTTCGTTCACGCGACCCAGTGCGTCATAGTCAAAGGACACTGAACGACCCAACGCATCAGTGACCAGGCCGGCATTACCCTGGGCATCGTAGGCACTCCGGATCGTCGCATGACCCAACGCATTCACACTCTTCCAGTTGTTGCCCACCGCGTCGAAATACTCGTATGAGTAGTCGGCGACGGGAGAATTCGGCAGTGGGCCGTCGACGCGGACGCGTTTGACCATGCCGCTCCCGTGGAACGTATAGGTCTTGTTCGACGCCACGGACTGTTCACTATTGCCGTTCGCGGTGTAGTTTGTCACCGTAGTCTTCTTCGGGCGCCCTTCGGCAGTTGAGCCGCTACCGAAGTACGTATAGACGGTTTGCTTCTCTAAGTCCCCAGTCGACGGAGGCCCTGCGTAGACACGCTTACGCTGTATGTCGTGGTGAGGCCCTACATATTCGATCGTTTCGCTGCGCTCATTGCCAGCACTGCCACGAACGATTTCACTGAGACGGCCGTAGCCGGCGTACTTGTATGTCGTTTCTACTCCATCCCACCCGGTGGATTTCTTGACGGATCCCGCGTGTGCTCCGGTTGTTGCATCAGTAGACCCGTAGTATTCGTACTCCTTTGCGGTGACCACGCAAGCATCCGCCGTATCTCCGACGACTTCGACCATCTTTGTCCCCACGGTGTACTTCTCAAATTTGTAGACCCATTCGCTCCCCTTCGCGTTGGTGATCGTGGTCTCGTGTGGATCGATAACGCCCGTTACTGGATCTGGGACTACATAGCTGTAGAGGCGCTCGTCTATGCCGCCGGCCTTGTAGGCACGTGTCACTTGGCGACGCGTGTTGAACTCAAAATAAGAGTGCCGAACGCCGTTATACGACACCCCGGTGACCAGGTTCTTTCGATCGTTATCTGAATAATCGTGGTGATACGTAATCGAACCGAGCCCATCTGGGTAGGTGACGGTGGACAAACCACCGCTCGAACCGTAGCTGTAGGTGAACGTTTTTCCGTCTGGGGTAGTGGCGCTCGCAATCTTGTACCCGGCGCTGGCCGACCCGATCCAAGTAAACTGGATTGACTGCCCCGAAGTGTGCACGACGCTCTCCAACCTGGGGCGGTAAACATTGTTTGCCACATCTGTCGCGTTGTAATTGAAATCCCATCCGATCCCAAAACGGTTTGTCAGCGAAAGGATGTAGCCGTACCGGTCGTACTCGCGCGTTTCGCCAGTCTGCGATTCGTAATACCAGTGGGCGTAGTCGGGCGAGGATGTGTTCGCTTCGCGCGTGACGCGGCCACCAGGTCCTACCCAGGCATTTTCGGTGTTGTTCCAATGAATCCTGAAGCTGGATCCATCTGGTTCGTAGAGGATGGCCTTTCCATCTTCCATACCGGTGGCAGCGAGACAAAAATCAGGAATAGGAGTGCCTTCTTCTCGGTAGTCACAAGCTTGTGGTGGACCTGGTAGATCGTACCCAATACGGTAGTCAAACGAGCTTTTCCAATACGGCCCAAATGAACCACCACCGCGGCTGAATACACGGCTCATCTCTAGTCCGTTCTCACCAGGCAACGCAAAATCCGTTTCAACGAGAACTTTCTGACCGGACCCAATAACAACATCATCACAGGAAAGAAGCGTCTCTCCACTGACAGAGAAAGGAATGCCGTACGCATCAACGTCTGGTTGCTGGGGAGGGCCAGTATGGATCCAACCGTTTGCGAGCGCTTTCAACACATGTGGCTTGGACATACTCCAGAAAATCGCCCCCCGGTAATCCTCTGTTCCGAGAGAAACCCGGCCACCGTACTTATGGGCTTTTGGGTCCACGACCGCTGATCCAGAAGCAGTACCCGTAGACCCGCCGTCGGAATCTTGGGGTGCGGCAGACTCGCTACTACGTGGCGACGTTACGGGCTGATGGATCTCGCACATCAACGCCGCACTAAAGGCGGGTGTAGTGCAGAAAACCGAGAAACAAATGATTGATGCCGCGACCACCTGCATCAACTTCCGCGCTGTTGGAACTACATACAACTTATTCATCGCGTCCCCGACATCAAAACTCTACTTCACGATTTTTCGTGGCTTGTCGCTTGCCTTTTAGAGGCGAAGGGACTAATCCGGAATCGGCTTGCCACGCACCCGATATCTAGTACGGAATATAAAGTAAAAAACGGACATCGGATTCACGAATGCGCCCGGCACTGCTCCTCCTACAGCGGGCCAGCATTCAGCGCTCACACACGAAGCAGGTTAGTGGGGCGCGAATTCCCGGGTTCCCCAATCAGCCATCGGTATCGATGTTGGACGTAAAATCTGCCTGTGCGCTGGCATCCTCGTTCGCGACTTCGCGCTGGCGCTTGGCGCGCTCGGCCAGTTCCAGCGCGATGGGTTTGCTGGCCTCGCCAAAGTAAAGCGTGCGATGCGGGAAGGGTATTTCGACACCGGCCTCGTCAAAGGCGTGCTTCAGCCGCTTGAGATATTCACGACCAACATCCCATTGCCGAATCGGCAGGGTGCGTAGTCGGGCCTTGATGGTCACGGCCGAGTCGCCGAACTTGTCGACGCCGAACACCTCGATGTCGCCCAGCATGTGCTGGCCGAGCACCGGGTCTTCGCGCAGCGCGGCGCCAACCTCGCGCATGATGCCGATCACGTGGTCGGGGTCTTCCTTGTAGGCCACGCCAATGTCCATCAGATAGGCCGACCAATCGCGGGTGAGGTTCGACAGCGTGGTCACGTTGCCATTGGGGAACACATGCACGGCGCCGCCCAGGTCACGCAGGGTGATGGTGCGAAAGTTCATGCGCTCGACCAGGCCGCCCGTGCCGTTGACGATGGCGACGTCCCCGACTCGGACCTGGTTCTCCATGATGAAGAAGAAGCCTGAAATCACATCACGCACGAGGTTTTGAGCACCAAAGCCGACGGCCAGACCAACCACCCCAGCGCTGGCCAGAATCGGCGCGACATCGACGCCCAGTTCCTTGAGCACGACCAGCAGAATGGTCAGCCACAGCACCACGCGAATGCCCTGCCGTACCAGGCGGATCAGCGTTTCGACACGCTTGGTGGCTTCGCCTGGGGTTTCGCCAGAACGCTTGCTCTGCTCGATCAGGCGCGCTTCCAGCCGGGTGAGCACCAGCTTGAGCGCCGACATCAGCAGGGAGCCGACAACCAGAATCAGCAGGACGCGCACCGAGGTGCCGATAATCACATCCCAGCTAACCGATTCGATCAGGTTTTGAATCACATCCATGGCCTTTGAGAGCGAGAAGCGGCGTCAGGGTTCCCGGCGACGCAGGATTCACGCCCGATCAAGTGTCAGGATGCAGCGGGCAAGCCCACGTTGTTCTTGTCGAAGACGCGATCGGCGCGGTAGCTGGACCGCACTAGCGGGCCGGATACGACTTCCATGAAACCCTTGGCCAAACCGGCCTCGCGGTAGCGGGCGAACTCGTCCGGTGTCACGAAGCGTTCGATCGCTAGGTGGTTGGGCGTGGGCTGCAGATACTGGCCGAAGGTGACGATATCCACATTAATCGCACGCAGATCGTCCATGGCCCCGAGTATTTCTGCCTCGGTCTCACCGAGCCCAACCATGAGGCTGGTCTTGGTGATCACATCCGGCCGGTGGGCCTTGGCGTGTTGCAACACGTCGAGGGTGCGCTCGTAGCTGGCGCGGGCGTCACGCACCGGATGCGTCAGCCGGCGGACCGTCTCGACGTTTTGTGCGAACACATGCAGCCCGGAGTCGACCACGGTTTCAACCGCGGCGTGGCTGCCGGAGAAATCCGGGGTAAGCGCTTCGACATTCACATCGGGGTTGACGCGCAGGATCTCGCGAATGCAAGCCGCATAGTGCGAGGCCCCGCCATCGGCCAGGTCATCGCGGTCGACCGATGTCAGCACGATGTAGCGCAGGTTCATGAGCCGCACGGACTCGGCTGCGTTCTTCGGTTCGTCGGCATCCAGCCACCCGCGCGGATTGCCGGTATTCACCGAGCAGAAGCGGCAGGCGCGGGTGCAGACCTCCCCCATCAACATGATCGTCGCGGTGCCATGGCTCCAGCACTCGCCGATGTTCGGGCACTTGGACTCTTCGCAAACTGTCGCCAGCCGATGCGTGTCGACATTGTGCTTGGTGGCGTTATAGCCGGGCCCGGACGGCAACCGCGCCTTGATCCACGACGGCTTGCGCATGCGCTCCGGCTTGTCGGCCACGGCGCGTTGCTTCATGCCGTCCTTGATTGCGGTGAAACCCTGATCGGTCCGGTACTTGCTCCCGCTGGTGATGACGGGAATGCCTTTGAAATCGCTCATGGCGATCAGTTTACGCCCGCGCAGGCGACGATGCAGGGGGCACCACGCCATGCTCGGCGATAACCGGCTGACCACGTAGCAGCAGGCTGCCCGGTACGGCCGGATCGGTAAGGCGGCTGAAGCGCAGGCCGTACACCGCATCCAGGCGCGGACTGTTCAGCACGGTCTCCGGGGTGCCGGTCAGTACCAGCCGTCCGGCGTCCATCAGGTATAGCTGGTCGGCGTATTGTGCTGCCAGATTCAGATCATGCAGCACGCAGATCACGACATGCCCGGCCTGCGCCAGTTCGCGCGCGAGTGCCAGGCAGGCATGCTGCCAGTAGGGGTCGAAGTAGGCCGTAGGCTCGTCGAGCAGAAAGACGGCCGGCAAGGGGGCGCCATCGAGCTGTGCCAGCACTCGGGCGAGTTGCACGCGCGCCCGCTGGCCACCGGACAAACGGTTGTAGGTTGCGGCAAGATGCTCGATGAGCCCGGCCTGCCCCGCGGCGCGCAGGATCGCCGCCTGCGTGGTCGCGCGCGCCTCGCCAGCCCAGGGCAGACGGCCGAGCGCCAGGATCTCGTCGACCCGGTATGGCAGATGCTCCGGCATTTGCTGTGGCAGCACGGCGCGCAGGCGGGCGAGTCCGCGGCGATCGAAACGATTCAGATCCCGCCCCTGCCAGGACACCCGCCCCGACCCGGGTGCCAAGTCGCCAGCGAGCGCCTGTAGCAGGCTGGTTTTGCCACTGCCGTTCGGCCCGATCAGCACATGCAGGTCACCGGGCGCGAAGGCTACCGTGACATCGGCAAGCCGAGTGCAGCCTGCGTCAACGCGTGTCAGTTGGTGGGTCGCCAGCGTCATGCATCATCCCCGGCCTGTTCGCGCCGCCGTACCCACAGCAGGGCGATGAACACCGGCGCGCCAACCAGTGACGTGACGACGCCGATCGGCAATTCGGCCGGTGCAACCACCATGCGAGCAAGCGTATCGGCCAACACGGTCAATCCGGCGCCGACAATCAAGCTGCCAGGAATCAGAAATCGATGGTGGGCGCCCAACAACAGGCGCACGACATGCGGCACGACCAGCCCCACGAAGGCGATAACGCCGGTGTAGGCGACCACAGCGCCAACGGCGAGTACGGTGGCACCCAGCAGCCGGTTGCGTACGCGCTGGCCGTCCACGCCGAGATGCCCGGCCACCTGCTCGCCCAGCGCCAGCGCGTCCAGGGAACGGTGCTCGCGCACCATCATCACGCAGCAAACCGCGACCACGGGCACGAGCCATTGCAGGGCCGCCCAGTCGGTGCGCGCGAGACTGCCGAACATCCAGAACGTTAATGTCCGAAGCTGCTGATCGTCCGCGGCGTAGATCATCAGGCCCAATAACGCCGCCGTGAGCGCGTTGATCGCAACCCCGCCCAGCAACAGCGCCACGGCGGAGGTGCGACCATCGGCTCGAGCCAACGCGAATACCGCCAGCGCCGATAACAGGCCGCCGCCGAATGCCGCCATCGGCAACAACAGGCTGCCCAGCCCCCACACAATGACCAGGGCGGCGCCCAGGGCCGCCCCGCTGGAAATCCCGATCAGCGCCGGCTCGACCAGTGGGTTGCGTGTGAGCCCCTGCAACACCGCGCCACCGCCTGCCAGCGCTGCGCCGGCCACCAGTGCCGTGAGCACGCGCGGCAGGCGGATGACCTCGATCGTCGCCTGCTCATAGGCGGGTACCGATGATTGCCCGATGCCAATCAAACCGAGAACGATGTCGAAGGTGCGGTTCAATGGAATCTGTAGAGGCCCCAATGCCAGACTGCAAAGCGCGACAAAGACCGTGGCCACCAGCAGTCCAGCGGTGACCGGCCCCCGCGCGCTGTCGGCGATTCGAATCATGGCGTGGCCATGGCTGGTGCCGGCGCGAGCGCGGTAGCCAGGCGCTCCGCGGCCTCGCCCAGACGCGGCCCCATGCCCAGCAGCAACAAGCTGTCCAGCACCACGAACTGATCGGCGGCCAACGACACAAAACCCGGCTGCCCGCGCAATCTGTCCAAGCCTCCCAGCGTCCGCAAAGCATGATCGGGCACGACCACCGCCTGTGGGGCGAGTCGCAGCAGCGCTTCGTCGCCAACGGGTCGGTAGCCTCGGAATGCGGAGGCCGCATTGCGCGCGCCGACCAGTGTCAACATGGCATCGGCGGCCGTACCGCGCCCGGCGACCATGATCTGACCGCCCTGGCCTCCGATTACGACGATCACGTCCCGTGGTTCGCCGCCAATCGACGGCAGGCCGCGTAGTGCAATGAGCAGTTCGCGGACCAGCGC
The DNA here is from genome assembly GCA_023146115.1 of Abyssibacter sp. Taxonomy (GTDB): domain Bacteria; phylum Pseudomonadota; class Gammaproteobacteria; order Nevskiales; family OUC007; genus Abyssibacter. The sequence goes on from JAGLCS010000093.1 coordinate 12,789, forward strand.
CTGCGCCCGATCCGGGCGGCCCAGAAGTGTCGCCAATGTCTCGATCATCGACACAGTGTCGTTCACCGAGCGCGGATCGGGAACCAGGGTGACCGCGACACCCGCCGCGCGAAGTTGCTCGAATACTGCTTCCGGGCCGGCATGTTCGGCGGCCAGCACGTGGTCCGGCCGCATCGCGAGAATGCCTTCAGCCGCCAGCGTGCGCGCATAACCCACCTTCGGGCGTGAGACGGCGGCCTGGGGATAGGTGCTGCTGGTGTCCACGGCCACGACCTGATCTCCGGCGCCCAGCGCGAAAACAGTTTCGGTGACCGCGCCCCCGATCGTGACCAGCCGCGCCGCCTCCGCCGAAACCGTCACCGGTACGACGATCGCGAGCAAGGACAGCAAGCCGATCGACCACGCCCCCCAGAAACACCGCGAAACCCGGTTTCCGGCACGCGTTGTGGCGCACGTCAGCGGCCGCGTCGACCGGCCGAATGAACCCGCAAGAGGCAGAGGCATAAGAGAGTATTTGTGAATACGAATGGTTCTCATTAAGATACATTTCAGGACCATGCTGCGGCAAGCCCTGCGCTGCCGCGAACCCGCCGCCACAAGGACGTCCACGCGCCATGACCGAAGCTGCCTCCGAGGCCCGCCGCCTGCTCTCCCGCTGCACGCATGGCGTGTTGTCCACGCATAGCGTGACCGTGGAGGGCTATCCGCTGGGATCGATCACCCCGTATGTGCTGGACCCGCAGGGCCTCCCGCTCATCCTGATTTCGTCGATCGCCCAGCACACGAAGAATCTGATCCGCAATCCCAAGTGCTCGCTGACGCTATCCGAGCCGGAGGTCGACGATGTGCAGGCCAGCGGCCGGTTGAGCGTGCTGGCAGATGCATCGCCGTTAACGGATGCCGAGGCCGCGCTGGGCGAGCGCTACATGCGATTTTTTCCCGATGCCCGCGACTACGAGCAGGCCCACGATTTTGCATTCTGGCGATTGACGCCGGTGCGTCTGCGCTACATCGGCGGATTCGGCAAGATCCATTGGCTCGATCCGGCACAGGCGCTGCGTCCCAACCCGTTCTCCGTGGAACAGGAGACGGGCGCCGTCGCCCATATGAACCGCGATCATGCGGATGCCGTTGCCAAGTACTGTGAGTTTGCTGGCCTGAACACCGCGGGGCGCCGGCCCGAGATGACCGGGGTCGATGCCGAGGGGCTTTACATTCGCATCGGGCACGCCGTGCATCGCGTCGGCTTTCGTGAGCCGGTGGAATCCATGGATGCGCTGCGCAAGACCACGATTGCGATGTGCCAACCGGACTACTGGGGTGCTGCTCAGGCAGCCGGGTCGAGTCAATGAATAGGGGTGCGCTGCTCGCGGCGTGCTCCTTACTGCTACCCACGACGCTGGCCGCACAAGCCTCAGACACGCCGCAGGTGCTGGACCCCATCGTGGTCACCGGCACCCGGACCGAACACCGGATCAGCGACAGCCCGGTCGATGTACAACTCATCACCGCCGAGGACATCCAGCACTCCGGCGCCCGCGACGTAGCCGAGCTGCTGGAACGCGAGGGCGGAGTCCATGTCGCCCGCGTCGCCGGCCGCGGCACCAGCATCGAGATCCAGGGCCTGTCCTCCGAGCATGTGCTGATTCTGCTGAACGGCCAGCGCGTCATCGGCCGCATCAATGGCGCGATCGACCTAACCCGCCTGCGGGTTGCCGAAATCGAGCGGATCGAGATCGTCAAGGGCCCCAGCTCGGCACTGTACGGCTCGGATGCGCTGGGTGGTGTGGTCAATATCATCACGCGCCAAGCCGCGAACGGCGGCAGCGTCATCGCGCGGCTGGATGACTCGCACCAAGGCGATGTGTTCGCATTCGGCGGCTGGTCTGGCGATGCACTCCGCGGGCAGATCAGCGGCGGTTACAGTCGGCTGAGGCCCTATGACCTGGACGACGCCACCCCCGGCGACGATGCCGTCGACGGCGTCAGCCGCTTCGCCTCGGGGCAACTGGACTGGAACCCTTCTGCGCGGGCCTCACTGGCGGCCTACGGTGCCTACTCCCTGGACGACACGCAGCGCGTCGACAGCGGCACCGGTGGCCGCGTCTACGACACCATCAAGCGCATCGAGGAAGTCCGTGCGCAGGTCACGCCGCGGATGCGCATCGGCGCCGCAACCGACCTGCGTCTCGATCTCGGCTACCAGCGCTACTTCGACCAGTATCTGCAAGTACAGCGGAATGCCGAGGACGGCGTCACCGACGAGGAAACACTGGACGAAATCGGTCTCATGGGGCTGCAGGTCGACCATCTCGCCGGTCGCCATCTGCTCACCGCCGGAGTGGAGCATCAGCTCGAAACCCTGGAGGCCGATCGCCTGGAATCCGACGGCGAACGCGATCGGCAGGCGGTCTTCGTACAAGACGATTTCACGCTGCTCGACGGGGCGCTGACGCTGGTGCCAGGACTACGCTACGACCGCGATTCGCTGTTCGGCCATCAGTGGTCCCCCAAGTTCGCGGCACGGCTGGACCTGACCCAGAACTGGTTGCTGCGACTGGGTTACGGCCATGGCTACCGGGCACCGGACTTCAAGCAACTGCTGCTGCGATTCGAGAACACGGCCGTGGGCTATCGGGTAGACGGCAAGCCCGATCTGAGGCCAGAGCGCAGCCGCGGCCTGAACATCGGCACCACCTGGTTCGCCAACCCCACCACCAGCCTGTCCGCCACGGCGTTCCACAACCGGGTCGAGGACCTAATCGAGATCGTGCTGACCGAACCCGGCCCCCCAACCATTTACAGCTACCGCAACGTCTCGCGTGCCTGGCTGACCGGGGTCGATCTGCAAATGCAGTGGCGGCCGCTGCGCAGCCTGCAACTCCGCCTGGGCTACAGCTATCTGGACAGCGAGGACCGGGACACCGGCGCGACACTGAGCGGTCGCGCCACGCACCGCGCCAATGCCGCCCTCTACTTCGAACAACCGCGCTATGCCCTGGGCCTGCGCGGGACCTGGGTGGACGAACGCGAGTTCGGCGTGGAATTGGACTCCGGCGGTCCGCCCACGGGCGCCGGCATCGCCGGTGCCTACAGTCTGTTCGACGCCCGCACCGAGTGGCGCCGCTTCGCCCCGCTGCAGATCGCGGCCGGTGTCAAGAACCTGCTCGACGAAGGCGACCCGCGCTTTCTGCCCATCCAGCCCCGTTCGGCTTATCTCGAATTTCGGAGAGACTTCTGATGGCCCGTACCCGTCTTGCCCGTGCCGCTCCGCTCGGCTGTCTCCTGCTGTCACTAAACCTGATGACGGGCTGTGCCGACGATCTCTCGCCCCCTGCCGGGGTCAGCGGCGATGAGACACCGCAGGCCGAACTGCCGGGCCCGGGGGGCGATCAAGCCGCGTTTAGCGCCGTTGGCGGCTACTACCACGGCCGGATCGACGCGACGGGCAACGACTGGATCTATATCGACCTGGAAACGCAGACACAGGTCACGCCGGCTGCCCCCGATGCCAGCGATGCCTGGGACATCGCCTTTCTCAGCACCGACATCAAGATGAACGGTGGCGCGTCCGGCACGCCGCCCGCCGGTGAGGCTGTGGTTGTCTACCCCGACAAGGTCGAGGCCGGCGTGACCTACCCCTGGGAAGCAGTCACCGGTGCGCCACCGCCCACCGCCGTCGACTACCTCACCGATGAACGCGGAGGCCTGTTGACGGGCTTCACACCGCAGTACGTGTTCACCAACCACCCCGAAGCCGACACCGAACCGGACCGCGTCACGGCCGCGGGCGACCACGGCTGGTATCACGATACCGGTGTCGCCGAAGGCTCGATGATCACCGCACGCAACAACGTCGCCTACGTTATTCGCAGCGTGGAATGCCGCTATTTCAATCTGCGGATGACCGGGTACCGGTCAGAGGCCAACGAGACCGGTTATCCGCAGTTCGATCTGCTGGAGATCCCCGGATCACCTTGCAGCACCGATGGCGGCGGCGTGGTGCCGCGAGGCGCCGTAACGTTCTCCAACACGGCCGACGGCCAGCAGGCGGAGGTCGATGCCACCGCCGAGGACGCCTGGGTCTACATCGATCTGATCAATGCCCTGCAGGTCGAGCCGGCCGAACCAGCAAGCGAGCTGACCTGGGACATCGCACTCATGCGCACCGATCTCCAGATCAACGGCGGCATCTCAGGGCCGGGCGATGCGGCGCTGCACGACATGCTCGGTGGCGACTGGTCCGGCACCATCAGCGTCCCGACCGATGCCGAGTGGCATACGGACGAACCGGACGCGCTGGCCTTTGTCACCTACCCTCCCGCTGAGAACACCGGCGACGGCGCTTGCGGCGGCATCAATGGCGATTTCGGCTGGTACTACTACTCGGGGTTTTGCGACGACGGTGAGGGCGTGCACCACATCTCGCCCCGCGACGTGATCTACGTGGTTCGCGATCGCAGCGGCAGCTACTGGCGCCTGCGAATGCTCGCCTACTACGACGACGCCGGTAGTTCGGCGCATCCCAGCTTCGAGTTCGCGCCGCTGCAATAGACGCTGCGGTCGGCAAGTCTCTGCCGATCGAGCACGGATGGACTTGCCAGATCACCTCAGGCTGTTAGCGTCGCGGGTCCCATTCGAAGCACGGAGCACCCCCATGCCGACTGCACTCGTAGCGATTGCCGATGGCAGCGAAGACATCGAATCCGTCACCATCATCGACGTGCTGCGCCGCGCCGACGTGGACGTCACCGTCGCAAGCTGCGCGGCTGGGCGCCGGCAGATCACCGCCGCTCGCGGCACGCGAATCGAGACGGATGCGCTGATCGGCGACTGCCGTGATCAGCTGTTCGATGCCATCGTGCTGCCGGGCGGGATGCCCGGCGCCGAACACCTGGCGCAATGCGACAGCCTGATGGACATGGCACGGGAACAACTCGACGCCGACCGCCTGCTGGGAGCGATCTGTGCCGCGCCGGCCGTGGCACTGGAACCCAATGGCTTGCTCGCACGCCGTCGCATGACCTGCTTTCCGTCTTTTACCGAGCGCGTGGAAACCGGCACCTGGCTGGATGAACCTGTCGTGCGTGATGGCAGCCTGATCACCAGCCAGGGGCCCGGTACGGCCATCGCCTTCGCCCTGGCCCTGGTTGGTCAGTTGGTGAACCCGGAGTCAGCGGAGCACATCGGCCAGCAATTGCTGGCTGCTGCCTGAGCGCTGGAATGCGTCAGCCGCCGCGCTCGCCAGACAGTTCAGGGGGCGGCTCGATGAGCGTGCGCGGCACCCAGCCAGTGTCACCACCCGGGGTTCGGATCTCGCACCAGTGCTGCCCGGCCTCGCGGCGCGACATGCAGTAGGACACATCGACGCCCGAGCCACCGGCGAGCCGGGTCAGCGCGTCGCCGGCGGGGCTGCGCCGGAGGATCACCGATTCGATAGCCGTCACGATGCGGTCGCCCACGGGCGGTGACTTATCGCCCGCGGAAACTCGCGACTCCAGCGTCTGCAACCGCGCTTCCATCGCCAGCAGGCGATTGGACATTTCCAGCGTCTCGTCGGCCCGGTCGGCATCCGCACCCGCGCCGGAGCCCTGCACGATAAACCAGCCGAAACCGGCCATCGCCACGTTGACCGCCAGCAGAATCGCCAGCCCGGTGAGCAGCAGCCGGCGCATCCGCGGTTCGGCGTTCTGATCGGCATCGGCCCCACCTCGAGACATCGACACCAGGCCGAGCACGGCAGCGATGACCACCGCGGCAAGTAAAATCAGTAAAACTGGATGCATGGTCTAAATTCGGTTTCCCCTCGGGCGGGCAGCGTAACTGATCGAGCCGGCGCCCTCATCGCCTTTGCACCATCGCCCTGATGCAAGCCGGCCCGGAATCGGCAACAATCCGCGCCCGGCTCCCGTCCACGCCTTCGGATTTTCAGCATGATCGACCGGCTCCGCCGCATCGTGACCAGCGACGCTTTCGGCCGCTTTATCACCACGGTGATCATCGTCAACGCGATCACCTTGGGCCTGCAGACCAGCGAACAGCTCACCGCGCGATGGGGCGAAGCGTTGCACGGGCTCGATCAGGTCGCCCTCGCAATCTTCACGGCCGAAATCCTGCTCCGACTGGCGGTGATCCCACGCCAATCACTTCGCGACCCCTGGTTCTGGTTCGATTTCAGCGTGGTCGCCATTTGCTACCTGCCCACCGCCGGCCCGCTGTCAGTACTGCGAACGCTGCGCCTGTTCCGCGTGCTGCGGCTGATCAGTGTCGTGCCCAGTCTGCGGCAGACCGTGCAAAGCCTGCTCGGCGCCCTGCCCGGCATGGGCTCGGTGGTGTTGCTGCTGGGGTTGATCTTCTACGTGGGTGCGGTCATCGCAACCGAAGTGTTCGGCGACGCGTTTCCCGCGTATTTCGGCACCCTGGGGCGCTCGCTCTACAGCCTGTTCCAGATCATGACGCTGGAATCGTGGAGCAACGGGATTGTTCGGCCGATTCTCAAGGAATTCCCGCTGGCATGGACATTCTTTGTCCCGTTCATCGTCATCACCAGCTTCGCCGTGCTGAACATGTTCATCGGGGTGATCGTGTCATCCATCGAAGCCGATAGTGAAGATCACCGCCGGGAGCACATGGCCGCGCTGGAAGCCCGACTGATGCAGCGGCTACAAGACATGGAAACGCGGCTGATGGCGCAACAATCGGCAGACCGCCCAGCCATCGAACAGGATGAAAACATCGCCTGATCAGGCAGCTGTCGATCTGCCTGGGTCCGCCCAGCTCACGCGATCCGCCTGCCTGACACTGTTAAAACCTTCGGCGAACTCGCGCGCCAGATCGGTTTCGATGGCCAGCTGCACTTCAGTGGTTTGGGGCGGAGTCTGTGATCGGGTTCGCATGTCGAGCTCTGCGGTGCCGCCGACTATGGCTTCGACGCCAGCCCAATCGCCGGCGCGTAGCCGATTTAGCGCTTCGGCCCCGTTTTCAGCCAGCGCGAACTCGAACATGCCGGTGCCGTGATGGCGCAGACACAAGCGCTTAACGAGCACTCCGGTCGCTGCAGCAAAATCTGATTGACGCAAGGTCGTCTTGACCGAGAGGCGCATCCACTCGGCGGATAGATCAAGCACGTCGCCTTGTGCCACGCTACGAGCGGCAAACTCGCGCAGCATCAGGCGAATCGCGCACGCACGAAAATACGTGGTCACGTCGTCGGCCGCGCCGCGACGACGATTCGCCCTGAACAATCCCTTGCTGCGTCCGAACCAAGCCCTGAGTGCCATGGTCGCTCCCCAGACCATCCTGGTCCGATACTGTCGATTCGAGCAGTCTGTGCGCGGCCGCCAGACGACGCAAGACATGCACAATGCCGCAATCGCGACCGCGGTCGCAGAACAGGCGACCGATGCCGCATAATTCGCCGCCCTTGTTCCCGCCATGCTCCGGATTCACAGCTGATGATCCTGATGATCGACAACTACGACTCGTTCACCTACAACCTGGTGCAATACCTGGGCGAGTTGGGGGCGGAGGTCGTGGTGCGGCGCAACGACGAGATCACCACAGATGGCATTGCCGCGCTGGCGCCGTCGCATTTGATGATCTCGCCCGGCCCCTGCACGCCGAACGAAGCCGGGGTCTCGATGCAGGTGATCCGGCGCTTTGCGGGGCAGATACCGATACTCGGCGTTTGCCTCGGGCACCAGTGCATCGGCCAGGTCTACGGCGGCCAGGTCGTTCGGGCACGGGCGGTCATGCACGGCAAGACATCTGCCATCCACCACAGCGCCACAGGCGTGTTCAGCGCGCTGCCATCACCGTATGAGGCGACTCGCTACCATTCGCTGGTTGTCGACGCTGCGACGCTGCCCGCGGAGTTCGAAGTGACGGCCTGGACTGAGCACGCTGACGGTTCGGTCGACGAAATCATGGGCCTGCGTCATCGCAGCCTGCCGATCGAAGGCGTGCAGTTTCATCCGGAATCGATACTCACCGCGCATGGCCATGACCTGCTGAAGAATTTTCTCAGCATGCGTAGCACGCCACTGGCAGCCTAGTCGCTGTCCAGCAACGCCTGGATGTCCTTGGTCGTCGCCCGGCGAATCGGTTGATCATCCACGGATGAAATCGGTGGTTGACGGCCCCCGCGTTCCGAAAAGACGGTGGCGGCGACGCGCGTGCCTTCGAACTCGAATTCGCAGACGGGCCGCTCCTCGAACACGCCACGCCTGATCTGCAGCCGGACGGCGCCCGTATCGAAGGCGATGCCCTGGTTGAGAAAATGGATGTCCAGTTCCTCCACCGCGTCGGCAAACACGTGCAACTGGATATCGTACTCCCGCGGCTCCAAGCCAATCGCGCCGGACAGGACACCGCCTACCAACCGCGGCCGAAACTCTGCCAGCCAGCGCATGACCCGAATGGCTTTTTGGCGCAGTGCGCGCAAATCCCGGCCCAGGGTTTCGCCGCCAAAGACCTTCTGATAAGCGAGTATGGCGTCGCGAATCTCGCTGTTGCGTGGCAGGCCCGAAGTGGCCTCGGCAGGCAGGTGCTCCGCGGCCTTGGACTTGGCCAGTCGGTAGTCCTTGAGGCCAGTTTCACAGATGATGCGGGCTGCTTCGTTCGCCAGCGCCGCACGTGCTCGGTCGGCGGGGGTCATGGTCAGAACAGGTCTTCGACGCTCTTGGAGTCCTGGCCGTTGCGGTTCCAATCGGAATAGTGATCCGGCGCCTTCGGCACCAGATCCGCAGGGAAGGTTTCGAACACGGCATCTTCGGTGCCGTAAGTCGCCAGCTCGCCCGTGGCCGGATCGATCCGCACCGTCACCAGGCCGGGCGGGCGCTCCATGGTCGAGTTTGGCTGGCCATCGAGCGCCTTGCGCATGAAGTCAATCCACATCGGCAGCGCCGCCCGGCCACCGGCCTCTCCGCGCCCCAGCGGGCGCATCTGGTCGAAACCGATCCAGGCCACCGCAACGAGCTGACCATTGAAGCCGGCGAACCACGCGTCGTTTTCGTCGTTGGTCGTGCCGGTCTTGCCGGCCAAGTCAGTGCGACCCAAGGAGCGGGCGCGCCGCGCTGTGCCACGGGCTACCACGTCCTGCATCATGCTGGTCATCAACCAGGCGTTCTCGGGTTCAATCACCCGCGGTGCCGGTTTGACGATGGGCGTATCGATGCCCGCCCCCCGCGTCGGATCGTCAGGCGGACCACCCAGGAACTTGGGTGCCTCGATCGGCACAGCCGGGCTAGCGTCATCCAGCCCCGGACAGCGCAAACAGCCGATGCTGCGTTCCGGCATGGCGATCGGCTCGCCTGTCGCGGATTCGATCGCATCCATCCAGAACGGGTCGACGAGAAACCCCCCGTTGGCAAACACCGCGTAGGCACGGGCAAGCTCCAGCGGAGACAGCACGCCGCTGCCCAGAGCCAGGGACAGGTTGCGGGGCAAGCGATCTTTGGGCAGGCCGAAACGGCTGATATGGTCACGCGCGGCATCGATGCCGACCTGCCGCAGCAGGCGGATCGACACGAGATTGCGCGAGTTCACCAGGGCTTCGCGCATCCGCGTCGGGCCGTAAAACCGACCGGTGTAGTTTTCTGGTCGCCAGGTGTCTTCCAGCGCCGGATCATCGAATACGACCGGGGCATCGTTGATCACCGAAGCCGGCGTCAGTCCGTTGGCCAGCGCGGCGGAATAAAGCAGTGGCTTGAACGCCGACCCCGGCTGCCGCTGTGCCTGCACGGCACGATTGAACTTGCCCAGGAAGAAGTCGAAGCCACCGACCATGGCCTTGACCTCGCCCGTGACGGGATCCAGCGCAACCAACGCGCCCTGCACGGCGGGAATCTGCGCCAGCCGCCAGATCTTCGCACCGTCATCGGTTTGCACCGATTCCATGCGCAGGACATCGCCGATTTGCGGGCGGCTCTGGTCGCTGAGTTCCGCCCAGGCCAGCCCTTCCGGCGTGATGACCTGCTCGCCCAGCTCCAGCGTACGCACGACCAGGCCGCCGTCTTCTTCGCCCACCACAACCGCCGCCGGCAATCCGCGAATCAGTGGCAGGTCACGCAGTTGCTGGTGCCAGGCGAGGTCCACCTCAGGGTCGGACCAGTCCGTGTCGGGACCGAACCCGGTCTGGGCTTCCGGCCCGCGGTAGCCGTGACGCTGGTCATACGCCAGCAACGCGGTCTTTAGCGCCTCGTCGGCCGCGCGCTGCAATTTGGAATCCAGCGTGCTGCGCACATGGTAGCCGCCGGTGTAGGCCGCCTCGCCGTACCGCTGCACCATGTCCGCGCGCAGTAGTTCGGCCATGTAGTCGGCCTCGATTTCACCCAGTCCGCGTGTCAGCTCCGCCGTGACCGGCGAGGTGATCGCCGCGTCAAACTGCGCCTGGTTGATCATGTCCAGTTCGCGCATGCGCCGCAGGACGTAGTTGCGGCGGATGAGCGCGCGTTCCGGATTGGCGATGGGGTTGTAGGCCGACGGCGCCTTGGGCAGACCGGCCAGCATTGCCGCCTCGGCCAGGGTCAACTCCTCCGCGCGCTTGCCGTAGTACACCTCGGCAGCAGCACCGACACCGTAGGCCCGGTTGCCGAGAAAGATCTTGTTGAGATAACGCTCGAGAATCTCCTGCTTGCTCAGCTGCTTCTCGATATCCAGCGCCAGAAAAATCTCGCGCAGCTTGCGTTCGTAGGTGCGATCCGACGTCAGAAAGAAATTGCGCGCGAGCTGCATGGTGATGGTGCTGCCGCCCTGCGTTTTATCCCCCGTCGTCCCGAGCACCCAGGCGGCACGCACCAGACCCTGCCAGTCCACCCCGGGGTGTTCGAAGAACCGATCGTCCTCTGCGGCCAGCACCGCATTGATCAGCGGCTGCGGCAATTGCTCATACGACAGCGGGGCGCGGCGCTCGGCGCCATATTCCCGCATCAACACGCCGTCGGCGGTGTAGATCCGTAGCGGAACCTGCAGTTCCAGATCGTCCAGGCTCGTCACCTGCGGCAAGCCTGGCTTGAAGTAAGCCCCCAACGCGTAGAAACCGCCTATCGCAGCCAGGGCACCTAACAGCGCGAGACCGGCGAAGATGGAGAGGCAAATCAGGATGATTCGGCGGGAGCGCCGATTTCGAGAGCCGTCAGCTTGAGACATGGAGCGCAGGTTTGGGCGTTGGATCAAGGATTTGTGCTCGTATCTTCTTGTTGATTCCGAGTCACACTGGGCTATAGTTAACGAGGCTGTCTGCCCATCGCAGGCGGTGAGGTGGGATGCCTACTCAACAGGGGGATGTGCTCTAGCGCACAGTATACATGGGGATGCTAGACAAGCTCTTAGGCCGCGGGCCGGAACCCCTATTGGGCATCGACATCAGTTCGAGCGCGATCAAGCTGCTGGAACTGCGCCGATCCGGAGCCCGTTATGAGGTTTGCGCCTTCGCTATCGAAGGCCTGCCGCCGGCGGCCGTGGTCGACAAACAGATCAACGAACCGGAGTCGGTAGGCGAGGCCATCGCCAAGGCCGTACAGCGCGCCGGCACCAAGACCAAGCGCGCCGCGGTCGCCGTGGCCGGCTCTTCGGTCATCACCAAGACCATCACCATGCCTGCCTCGCTGACCGAAGCGGACATGGAAGAACAGATCAAGGTCGAGGCGGATCAGTACATCCCCTACTCGATCGACGATGTGAATCTCGATTTCCAGATCCTCGGCCCGACCGAGCATGCCGAAGAAACCGTCGATGTCCTGTTGGCTGCCTGCCGCAAGGACACGGTGGAATCACGCATTAGCGTGCTGGAACTCGGCGGCCTGACACCGGCCATCGTCGACATCGAAGCCTTTGTGCTGGAGAACGCCTGCGAGGTTCTGTTGCCGCAGATGCCTGATCAGGGGCGGGGTCGCACCGTCGCGGTCATCGATGTGGGCTCCAGTGGCATGACGACAGTGATCCTGCAGGATGGCGAGGTCGTTCATACCCGCGATCAGCAATTCGGTGGCCGCCAGCTCACCGAGGACATCATGCGCCACTACGGCATGTCCTGGGAGGAAGCCGGCAAGGCCAAGCGCTTCGGCAACCTGCCCGAGGACTATCAGGAATCGGTCCTGGCGCCTTTTATCGAAGACATGGCGCAACAGATCGATCGCGGCCTGCAGTTTTATTTCGCCTCGTCAGGGGAAGCCCAACGCATCGATCAGATCATGCTGGCCGGTGGCTGCGCGGCGATTCCGGGCGTGGAGGCCACCATTGGTGAGCGACTGGACATCACAACTGTGATCGCACAGCCCTTTGCGGACATGACGGTGCTGGCCCGCGCCAAACCGCAACTGGTCGAGCGGGATGCCGGCAGCATGCTCTTGGCCTGCGGTTTGGCCCTACGCGCGTTTGACACGCCATGAAGCAGATCAACCTACTCGACTGGCGCGAAGAACGCCGCGGGCGGCTCAAGAAGCAGTTCGCGCAGACCGCGATTGGCGGCGCAGTGGTAGCGGCCTTGCTGGTCTTCGGCGGCATGCGCTTCATGGACAGCGCGATCGAGTATCAGAACAAGCGCAACACCATGCTCAAGTCCGAGATCAAGGCCATTGATCGCAAGATCAAGGAGATCGAGGAGCTCGAACGCGTCAAGGCCAACCTGCTCGCGCGGATGCGCATCATCGAGGAGTTGCAGGCCAGTCGATCGCAGACCGTGCATTTCTTCGATGAGATCGTGAACACCCTGCCCGACGGCGTTCACCTGACGCTGATTCGCCAGCAGGGGCAGGCCACGACGATCGAGGGCATGGCCGAATCGAACGGTCGGGTCTCGACGTACATGAAGAACCTGGATGCCTCCGAATGGTTTTCCGATCCGCGCCTGGTCGTTATCAAGACCAGCAACGAGCGCAACGGCGCCGGTCGCGCCAGCCAGTTCACGCTACAGATCAAGAATGTCCGACCGTCGGCCGATAACGCGAACGAGGACGACTCGTGAACGCACGCGAAATCATTGACGACCTTCAAGGGTTGGACCCCAACAACCCAGGCGCCTGGCCGGGGTACGCCCGTATTGGTGCCATCGTGCTGATCATGGCAGTGATCATCGGCGCGGGGACCTGGTATCTGGTCAAGCCGAAGTTCGCCCAGCTGGAAAAGGTCGAATCCGAGGAAACCCAGCTGCGGCAGACGTTTGAGACGAAGCAGAAGAAGATCGCCAACCTCGATGCCTACAAGGCGCAACTCGAAGAGATGCGCCGCTCTTTCGGTGCCATGCTGCGACAGCTTCCGAACCGGACCGAGGTTGCCAATCTGCTGAACGACATTTCGCAGACCCGCGTGGCCAGCGGCCTCGAGGAAGAGCTGTTTCAGCCTCAGGGCCAGGTGACCAAAGAGTTCTATGCCGAGTTGCCCAACAAGATCACCGTGGTGGGCAGCTTCCACGAAATGGGCAGCTTCGTGTCCGGTGTGGCCGCCCTGCCGCGCATCGTCACCGTTGACCAGGTCGAGATCCGGCCCGCCGGCGGTAACCGCCGCAACAGCAGTGCGCCCGATGGCGAGCTACGAATGCAGGCGCTGGCCAAGACGTTCCGCTATCTCGATGAAAACGACGAGGAACAGGAATGAACCGCCCGGCGCACCTGTTGCTGTGGATGCTGTGCCTCGCCGGGCTCACGGCCTGCGGCCGCGACACGTCGGAGTTAGAGGCCTACATCGCAGAAGTGAAAGCGCGCAAATCGACGGTTGTCGAGCCGATTCCACAAATTCGCCAGTACGAGCCATTCGAGTATCTGGCGGCCGACCGGCGCGACCCGTTCACACCGCAGGCTCAAGATGCGCCGAACAGCGGTCCGTCGCCGGAGAACAGCCTGCGCCCCGACGCCAACCGCAACCGCGAGGCGTTGGAAGAGTTCCCGCTGGACAGCTTGCGCATGGTCGGCACGCTCAGTACGCAGCGTGCTACCTACGCGCTGATCCGCGCGCCAGATGGCATCGTGCACAGGGTCGCGGTGGGCAACTACCTGGGCCAAAACTACGGCAAGATCACCGGAATCACCGAGGCCGAGGTCAAACTTGAAGAAATTATTCCAGACGGCTTCGGCGGATTTATGAAGCGTTCCGCCTCAATAGCGCTCAGCGAAAACTAGGGAGTGGGCAAGATGGCTCGATTTGCCAACAAACGATTTGCGACAAGCCTGAGCGCCGGGGTCGCGTTACTGCTTGCCGCGGCCAACGTGGCCGCCCAGGGACCCACCCGCGCCTTGCAGGATGTGACGTTCACAGCCTTGCCGGGAGATGCAGTACGCATCGTGCTCAGCCTGTCCGAGCCCGCGCCGGAACCGAGAACCTTCACGGTCGAGTCGCCGGCCCGGCTGTCGCTGGATCTGCCGGATACGCGCAGCGCCATGGCGGAGCGCTACCAGAAGATTAACGTCGGCCAGGTCACCAGCGTGGCCACGGCCGAGGCCCGTGGCCGCACCCGGGTCGTCGTCGAACTGAATCAGCTCGTGCCCTACACCGTAAGCGCACAGGGCACCCAGATCGTGGTGGAACTGGCCGGCCGCGCCGATGGCTCTCGCGCCCGCAGCAGCACCAGCACAGCGCCGGCTGCTCCGAAACCGGAAATCACCAACATCGACTTCCGTCGTGGCGAAACCGGTCAGGGCCGCATCATCGTCACGCTCACCGATCCCAAAACACCGGTCGACGTGCGCGAAGAAGGCGGCAAGATCATTGCTGAATTCAAGAACACCGATCTGCCCGACCGCTTCGCCCGGCGTCTGGATGTCCTCGATTTCGCGACACCGGTGAAATACATCGACGCCGTGCAGGAGGGTATCCATTCGCGCCTGGTGGTTTACCCGATCGCCTCCGGCGACTTTGACCAGGTGGCCTACCAGTCCGGCAACGTGTTCACGCTGGAACTGCAGCCGCTGACGCTAGCCGAGCTCGATCAGCGTGAGCGCGAAAAGCCCAAATACACCGGAGAACGCATTTCTCTGTCGTTCCAGAGCGTCGATATCCGTGCCCTGCTGCAAATCATCGCCGACGTCGCCGGCGTCAACATGGTCGTCAGTGATTCGGTGAGCGGCGACATTGCGCTGCGCCTGCAGAATGTCCCCTACGATCAGGCGCTGGATATCATCCTGCGCACCAAGGGCCTGGGCATGCGCGAGGACGGCAACGTGATTCTGGTCGCCCCGGTGCAGGAACTCGCCGAGCGGGAACGCGTAGAGCTAGAAGCTCAGGCGCAGAAGGAGCAGCTCGCTCCGCTGCGATCCGAGATCGTGCAGATCAACTACGCCAAGGCCGGTGACATCGCCGCGCTGCTCACCTCCGAATCCACCTCCCTGCTTAGCGAACGCGGCCGGGTGAGTGTGGATAACCGCACCAATACGTTGCTGATCAACGAAACGCGTGAAAAGCTCAGCGAGGTCCGGAACCTGATCGAGCGTCTGGACATTCCGGTTCGCCAGGTTTTGATCGAATCGCGCATCGTCATCGCGAACTCCGACTTCACCCGAGAGATCGGCACACGGTTCGGAACCTCCGTGGTCGCGACCAACGGCAACAACGGCCTGATCAGCTCCTCCGGCAGCCTCGAGGCCACCGACGTCGGTATCAGCGATTTCACCGACGACACGCCGGGCTTCCCGATTGAGCTGGGCGCACTGCAGGATCGCTTCAATGTCAGTCTGCCGGTATCTGGCGCCGCAGGCAGCTTCGCTTTGGCGATTCTGGGCTCCGACTATCTGGTGGACCTCGAACTGTCCGCCTTGCAGGCCGAGGGCCGGGGTGAGGTGATCTCCTCCCCGCGCGTCATCACCGCGAACGCCAAACAGGCGTCGATCGAACAGGGTGTGGAGATTCCTTATCAGGAATCCACCTCCAGCGGTGCAACGTCGATCTCCTTCAAGAAGGCCGTGCTGTCGCTAACCGTGACACCGCAGATCACGCCGGACGAACGCGTGGTCATGGACCTGTCTGTCAGCTCCGACACGGTGGGTCAGCAGGTGGCCAACGTCCTCGGCGGCACGATCCCGTCGATCGACACCCGTGAGGTCGTCACGCAGGTTCTGGTCGAAAACGGTGAAACGGTCGTGCTCGGCGGCATCTATGAACAGACCACCAACGAACTGATCACCAAGGTGCCCCTGCTCGGCGATATTCCGGTGCTCGGCGCGCTGTTCCGCAACAAGCGCAACGTTTCGACCAAGCGTGAACTGCTGATCTTCATCACGCCCAAGATTGTCAGCGAATCCTTGGCGATCGAGTAATTTTTCAACCGGTCCGGATGGACCGACCGCTCGCCTGGGGCGCCAGACGAGGCGAGCGGTGAACGTGGTATAAGGCCGCCATGACGAACAAGATGACTGCCGGCCTCCGAAAAGGCTTGGCCACTGCACTGCTGATTGGGCTCGCTGCCTGCTCCGACGACACGCCGACCGGGGGGTTGCTGAACCAGGACGGCGATTCCGGCGGCGTCGACCCCGATGCCGAATATGTGCTGGCTCTGGATGGTCCGACCTGTGTCACCGCCGGACGCACCAGCGATCCGTTCACCGCGTTGCTGACCACCACCGAGGGCGAGCCCGTCCCGGACGTGTTCGTACTGATCGAACCCTTTGTCGGCGATGAACCTGCCGGCACCATCACGGCCACCGCGCCCGATGGCCGCCAGCGTGTTGGCGGCGCGAACACCGATTCCGACGGTGAGATGGTATTCACCTATCGTGCGCCGTCGGAGGTTCGCACCGAAATCAACGTGTCGATGGAAGGCTCGGCCGTGGTCGATGACGACGTGCGCGGCGAAGATCAATTGTCGATTCGCGTACCGGCCCAGACCGCGCCCACCGTTCGCGTGCAGGGCCCGATCGACAACGCTACAGGCAATCGGATTCCCAGCGGGTCGCTGGAAGTGGAAGCCGGCGAACTGGCCTCCGAATTTCTGGTGACCGTCACGTCCAGCGGCGGCTGCGATGGCGCGAGCCAGCCAGTCCGCGGAGCCAATGTCGAGGTCCAGACCTCGCTGACCAACTCGGTAATCCGACAGACTGACAACGAGACGCTGTTGGACGGCACCGCCGTATTCGACTATCTCGCGCCCAGCCAGGTCACCGCGCGCACGGCGGATGTGCTCACCGTGTTCGGTTCGACCGCAGGCGGCACGACCGAACGCGAGTACACGGTGTTCGTCCTGCCCGGGCCGCCGGATCCGTACGCCCGGTTGACGGTGCGCGGCCCGACCTCGGTGCCCGCCGGCACGACACAAAGTGGCTACATCGCCACTGCTGAACAGATTCAGGAAGACTCCGAAGGCAACGAGACCGTCACCGCTTTGCCCGATGTCAAGATCAACCTGAGCAGCAGCGACAGCGGCAGCTTTACGGTGCAGACAAACAGCGAAGGGCTGCGCGGCGTCACCGATGATTTCGGCATTGTGCGTTTCGGCTTTCGGCCGGCTGCCTCGGGCAACACCGCCCAGACGGTCGACCTGACCGCGGCCATCGAAACCGCTAGCGACGCCACCGCACAAGCGCTCTGCAGCGGCACGGCAGCCGATTGCACCGACTCGATTGAGGTGCAGGTGCAGGCCGACACGTTTACGTTCACCGCACCGGATTTCGGTGACGCGGCCCTGGTGGGCGCGAACAACGCGGTGAATCTGGAGATTGACTGGCGCGATGGTTCAGGCACCGGCGTCACAGGTTGTGTGGATCTGTCGACCACCTTTGACGGCGCATCGGGGACCTCCTTCGGCCTGATCATCAACAACGATCCCGTCACGGCATCGCAGACGCGCCGCGCCCGCGTGGTCAACGGTGAATTCGAACAGCCGCACGCGCTTTACTCGGATCGTTCCGGATTCGTCACGGTCATCGCCGAAGACAACCGCGATTGCGCCTCCAGTCCGGATCCACAGCTCGAAGCCAGCACCGGCGTGCAGTTCCAGGACGAGATCTGCACCACGACCAGCGACGGTCGCAATTGTGTGGACCTGCAGGCACCGCTGCGTGTGTTGACCTCGCCGGATGACGCCGGCAATCAGCGTACCGCTACGCTGACCTTCGAGGTGCGGAATAATGCCTTCCAGCCGATTGATGGCGCTCAGGTCACCTTCGAGATCATCACCGCAGCTAACGCAGGCAATCCGAACGAGCGGGTGTTCCCGGGCGGCGGCACAACGAACGCCAGCGGCATCGCGACATCCCGCTACTTCGTGCCGACCTTCAACCCTCAGCTGGGCGAAGATGAAGTCCGGGAAGCCGATGTCCGCGCCTGCGTGCGTCGGATTGCCGCGGATGGCTCCGACAACGGACAGGTCTGCAGCACACGCCGGATCGAGATCGTCGCGCCGCCTACCGAGTAATGACGGCAGACCGCGCCCAGACGGCCCGCATCTTTCTGGTCGGACCTCCTGGTGCGGGCAAGACCACTATCGGTCGGCGGCTCGCGCGGCTCCGGCAACTGGAGTTCTTCGATAGCGACCACGAAATCGAGTCCTGCTGCGGGGTCGACATTCCCTACATTTTCGAAGTGGAGGGGGAAGAAGGTTTCCGCCGCCGTGAGGCGAAGATGATCGATCAGCTCACCCAGCAACCCGATGTGCTGATCGCCACCGGTGGCGGGTCGATCCTGCGGGACGACAATCGCGCGCATCTGAGCGCGCGCGGAATCGTGATCTACCTGTATGCCAGCCTGGAGCAGCAGCTGCAGCGCACCCGCAAGAGCGATGCCCGCCCGCTGCTGAATGCTGGTAACCGCAAGGAGACGCTGGAACGGCTGTTCGCCGTCCGCGACCCCCTGTATCGGGACATCGCCGATTTGATCGTGCCCACGCGCGGCCGCGGCGCCAAGGCTGTTGCACACGACATTCATCAGCGACTCGACCGCGACGTTCGCAAGCAGATAGCCACGCCATGATCCGAACCCTGAACGTCGACCTCGGCGACCGCAGCTACCCCATCCACATCGGAGCAGGTGCCCTGGACAGGCTCGACGTCGGCTCCCGGCGCTGCCTGATCGTGACCAATGAAACAATCGCGCCGCTTTATCTCACCCGCCTGCTTCAACGGTTACCCGATGCAGACGTCTGCGAACTGCCGGATGGTGAGTCTCACAAGACGCTGACAACTGCGGGTGCCATCGTTGACCGCTTGGCCGACGGTGGTTTTCATCGCGACAGCCTGGTCATCGCGCTGGGTGGCGGCGTGATCGGCGACATCGCTGGCTTCGCCGCGGCCATGTATCACCGCGGCATCGACTTCATCCAGATTCCGACGACCCTGCTGGCGATGGTGGATTCATCGGTGGGCGGCAAGACGGGGGTAAACCATCGGGCCGGCAAGAATTTGCTCGGGGCCTTCCATCAGCCGCTGCAAGTCCTGGCCGACCTGGATTTATTAGCCACGCTGCCGCCCCGCGAATACGCTGCTGGCCTGGCCGAGGTCGTGAAGTACGCGGCCCTGGGCGACCTGGCCATGCTGGGTTGGCTGGAATCGCGAGTGGAAGCGCTGCGGGCACGAGAACCCGAAACCTTGGCCGAGGTGGTCCACCGATGCTGCGTCGCCAAGGCCCGCATCGTCGCCGCGGACGAGCGGGAACAAGGGCAGCGCGCCCTGCTGAATCTCGGGCACACCTTTGGGCATGCCATCGAAACCTCCAGTGGTTACGGCGCCTTGCTGCATGGCGAAGCGGTGGCTATCGGCATGGTCATGGCGGCAGACCTGTCCCAGCGCCTGGGCTGGACCGCGGCGGAGGACGTCACCCGCCTGCGGACACTCCTGGACGCCCTGTCGCTGCCCACCACACCGCCGCCGATCCCGGCCGACACGTTCGTTTCGCTGATGCAGCGGGACAAAAAGGTGCTCAATGATCAGCTACGCCTGGTTCTGCTCAAACCACTGGGGCGAGCGGTGATCAGTGCCGATGTTCCGATGGACTTGCTGCGCGCCACACTGGCCTCGGCAGCCTGATGACACTGGCGCCCTACGCTGCCCGCCAGGAGACCAGCCGCGGCCGGCATGTGGCCGAACCCTCGTCGGGCAACCGCACCGAATATCAGCGTGATCGGGACCGGATCATTCACTGCGCGGCATTTCGACGCTTGGAGTACAAGACCCAGGTCTTCGTGAATCACGAGGGCGACCTGTTCCGCACCCGGCTGACCCACTCTGTGGAGGTGGCACAGATCGCGCGCACCATCGCCCGGTCTTTGGCGCTGAACGAAGACCTCGTGGAGGCAATCTCCCTCGCTCACGACTTGGGCCACACGGCGTTCGGACATGCCGGCCAGGATGCGCTTAACGAGTGCATGAAGCCGTTTGGCGGCTTCGAACACAATATCCAGTCGTTGCGTGTCGTCGACGTGCTTGAGAACAAGTACGCCGCGTTTGATGGCCTGAATCTGACCTTCGAGACCCGCGAGGGCATTCTCAAGCACTGCACCAAGGCCAAGGCCAGGCACCTCGGTGATGTTGGCCAGCGGTTTCTCGATGACAGCCATCCCAGCCTGGAAGCGCAATTGGCCAATCTGTCGGATGAGATTGCCTATAACAATCATGACGTCGACGACGGCCTGCGCGCCGGCTTACTGTCGCTGGACCAGCTTGCCCAAGTGCCCCTGTTCGCCCGCTTCTATGATGAAGTCATCACGCTCTACGGTCAGGACCTCAGCGCGAAGCAGATCCGTCACGAAGTCATCCGCCGGATGATCAACTACCTGGTGGTCGACGTGATCGAGACCAGTCAGGCCGCGCTGAGCAGCCTGCAGCCGGCATCGATTGACGCCGTACGTGGCGCCGACCGTGCATTGATCGCGTTCAGCCCCGAAGCGCGCCGTTTGAATGTTGAACTCAAGCGCTTTCTGTACAAAAACCTGTACAGCCACCATCAGGTGTATCGCATCACCAGCAAGGCACGACGTGTCATCAAGGCCTTGTTCGATGCATTCCTCGCCGACCCCAAGCTGCTGCCACCGAAATTTTCCGAGCGCGTCCCGCCAACTGGCGACGATGCCGACCGCAAGATCCGGGCGCGGCTGATCGCCGATTACATCGCCGGCATGACCGATCGCTACGCGCTCGACGAGTACGACCGTTTGTTCGATCCACGCCGGTTACGCTAATCGCCTCCTCTGCGGTGCCTGCTGCGGCAATCACGGCCGCAATAGCCCGTGATCCCTTGCCGAATCGCGTGTCGTTTGACGGTCATCGACCCGTTTCTATAATGGCTGGTCCGCATGCCGCACTGCGGCAAATACTCGACGAGCACTCCGACCGTCCGCAGCGATCCCCGCTTGTGGGGCGTACGGGTGTCCCCGGAACGGACAGGCATTGCGTATGGCGCTGACACAGCAAGGGCTCTACCGCCCTGAATTCGAGCGTGACAACTGCGGTTTCGGCCTCATTGCCCAGATCGATGACCAGCCCAGCCATTGGCTGGTGCAGACGGCCATTAGCGCCCTCGCCCGTCTGACGCATCGCGGCGCCGTCGCCGCCGATGGCAAATCCGGCGATGGCTGCGGCCTGCTGATGAAGAAGCCGGACGCCTTTCTGCGCGCGGTCGCGCAGGAGAACGGCTTCGCGCTCGACGAGCAATACGCGGTCGGCAATGTCTTCCTGTCACGCGACGAAACGACAGCGGCCGCCACGCGCCAGCAGTTCGCAGACGCATTCGCCGCCCACGGCCTGACGGTCGCCGGCTGGCGGGTAGTGCCCATCGACGAAGCCGCGCTGGGCGAACAAGCCAAGACAACACGGCCACGCATTGAACAGGTCTTCGTCAATGCCACCGACGGCATGGACACATTCGCCTTTGAATTGGCCCTGTTCAGGGGCCGCCGGATCGCCGAAAAGGCCATTGCGGCCCATGACCCGGATTTCTACGTCACGACGCTGTCCTGCCGCATCCTGCTTTACAAGGGGCTGGTGATGCCGGCCTACCTGCCGGAGTTCTATCTCGATCTGCAGGACGAACGCCTGGCCTCGTCGGTCTGTGTGTTCCACCAGCGCTTTTCGACCAA
>JAGLCS010000094.1 GCA_023146115.1 Abyssibacter sp.
GGACCGGCACCATGTGCCTGACCGAACCGCATTGCGGGACCGATCTGGGCATCCTGAAGACCAAGGCCGACGACAATGGCGACGGCTCCTATGCCATCTACGGCACCAAGATCTTCATCTCGGCCGGTGAGCACGACATGGCCGACAACATCGTGCACCTCGTGCTGGCGCGCCTGCCGGATGCGCCCGAGGGCACCAAGGGCATTTCGCTGTTTGTCGTGCCCAAGTTCATTCCGGATGCCGACGGCAATCCCGGCGAACGCAACGGCGTGAAATGCGGCTCGCTGGAACACAAGATGGGCATTCACGGCAACGCCACCGCCGTGCTGAACTTCGACGGTGCGCAGGGCTGGCTGGTCGGCGCACCGAACAAGGGCCTGAAAGCCATGTTCGTGATGATGAACGGCGCACGGCTGGGTGTGGGCATGCAGTCGCTGGGCCTGGCCGAGTTCGCCTATCAGAACTCGCTGGCCTACGCGAAAGACCGGATTCAGGGCCGCTCACTGACCGGACCCAAGAACCCGGGCAAGCCGGCTGACCCGATCATCGTGCATCCGGATGTTCGCCGCATGCTGCTGACGCAGAAGGCCTACGTGGAGGCTGCGCGGGCCTTCACCTACTGGGCGGGTCTCGCCATCGATCTGTCGCACAAGCACCCGGACGAGTCCGTGCGCAAGGACAACGATGATCTGGTTTCATTGCTGACGCCGGTCGTCAAGGGCTTCATTACCGACAATGGCTACGAGTCGACCACGCTGGCCATGCAGGTGCTGGGCGGACATGGCTACATCACCGAATGGGGCCTGGAACAGTGCGTGCGCGATGCGCGCATCAACATGATCTACGAAGGCACGAACACCATTCAGGCGCTGGATTTGCTGGGCCGGAAGGTGCTGGGTGACATGGGTGCCAAGCTGATGAAGTTCGGCAAGGTGATCCAGGAACTGATCATGCGCCAGTCGGACTACGAGGGCATGAAGGAATTCACCGACCCGCTCGGCAAGCTGGCGGTGCAGGTGCAGACGCTAACCGCCGAGATCGGCCAGAAGGCGATGAAGAACCCGGACGAAGCCGGCGCAGCCGCGGTGCCTTACCTGCGCATCATCGGGCACCTGGTGTTCTCGTTCTCCTGGTGCTTCTCGGCCAGCGTCGCCATGCGCAAGCTGGATACGGCCAACGACGCTGACAAGGCGTTCTACCAATCCAAGCTGACGACAGCCCGGTTCTACTTCGCCAAGCTGTATCCGGAAACCGAGATGCTGATCAACCAGGTCAAGGCCGGTGCGGCGCCGCTGATGGAACTGGACGAAGCGAACTTCTAGTCCAGAGGCTGGCCCGTCCCGATCGTGGACGGGCCAGCCAGTCTGGTCGGTTGTTGTCGGCAGCTGTGGCCGGTGATGCAGCGCGCTTAGGTCGCTTCGGCCGTCTGAAGCGCCTGCGTCTTCAGCGTCAGTTGCGCTTGGCCTGCGATACCGCTCATACCCAGCGCCGTGAGCTGAACAACGGCCAGAGCCGCGGTCTCCGTGGTGGCCGCGATATGACCGAGCGCCTGATCCGGCCCCTGGATGACATCGCCGGCATGGCAGGGTCCGCCGCGACGGTCCGCCCGAACCAACACTCGCTTGAGTTTTCCGCGGTAGTGCAGTCTGGCCACAACCTCCTGACCGGGATAACAACCCTTGCGAAAACTGACGCCGCCCAGGGTGTCGAGTCGAAGCGACTGCGGCAGGAATAGGCCGGCCGTTTCGGCGACCACCATGGGCAGTGCGGCGTCGATCTCGCCTGCTGTCCAAGACTCCGACCCGCTGGTTTCGCCGCCCGTGGCGCCAATCGCCAAGGCCCGCGGACGATCACCAGGCAGGCCGATCCAGGTGATGCCGCCGTCATTCACACAACTGCCCGCAGCCGGCGTTTCGTTGTCCAGCCTGCCGGCGATCGGCAGGTCGCAGGTCGATAGTGTGACCCGGTCTCTCAGCACGAACAGGCGCAGACGCCGTAATACCGCCGGGGCCACAGACGCGGGCAAGGCCAGATGGAGGGCCTGGTCACGCCAAAACACGAAAGTCGTGGCAATCAATCGACCATCCGGCATGCAATAGCCCGCCAGTGTCGACGTTTGAGGCGCAAGCGCGGCGATATCTGCGGTCAATTGCCGGTGTAAGAAGTCTTGCGCATCCGGACCATCGGCGCGGATAAGGGTCCAGTGATCTAGGGCGATCGGGGTTGCGGATTCGTCGGCGACAGGGAGCATTGGAACTCGTCAGAGATTGCGGCGAGAGGGGGCGAACGTATAATCCCCGCCATGGCTGCCCATGACAATGCTCCGGACCCGCATGCGGACCCGGCGACCGATGCTGCGTCGGCATCCGAGCAGATGCCGTCTGCGACTCACGACGCTCAGACCGAATCCCAGCCCGAAGAGTTCGGCGGCCCCAAGGGGCTGGAGCCGACCCGCTACGGTGACTGGGAGCGCAAAGGGCGTTGTGTCGACTTCTAAAGGTGAGACTCCATGAGTGATTCCTCGCGGCCATTGTCGCCGCACCTCCAGGTTTACAAGCCGCAGCTGACCTCGATGACGAGTATTTTTCATCGGGGCACCGGTGTTGCGCTATCCGTCGGCACGCTGATGCTTTGTGCCTGGATTCTGTCTGTGGCGGCAGGCCCTGAAGCGGTGGATTGCTTCAACGCCTTTGCCGGTAGCTGGTTCGGCCAGCTGCTACTGCTGGGCTGGACGTTTTCGGTGTTCTACCACCTCTGCAACGGGGTGCGTCACCTGTTCTGGGACGCCGGCAAGGGGCTGGACGTGGACACCGCGTACAAGTCCGGTTATGCGGCCATCATCGTTGCGGCGGTGCTGACCGTGCTTGCCGTCATCGTCGCTTTGGCCTGAAGGGAAGGATTATGAGTCTCAAATCTCCAATCGGCCGAGCGCGCGGACTCGGTTCCGCCAAAGACGGCCTGCATCACTGGTGGATGCAGCGGATCAGCGCCGTACTGCTGGTGCCATTATCGCTGTGGTTCGTGTTCTCCATCGCCTGCCTGGTGGGCAGTGACTACCAGACGGTGGTGGCCTGGATTGCGGCGCCCTGGGTGGCGGTGTCACTGGTCATCTACTTCGCGGCGCTTTTCTATCATTCGCAGCTGGGCGTTCAGGTCGTGATCGAGGACTACGTCCACGGTCCGGCAAAGAAGCTCATCTCCATGTATCTCATGAAACTCGCGCATCTGGTGTTGGCGGTGGCCGCCATCTTCGCTGTCGTGCGTATCGCTCTGGCTTAGGTGGATCTGGACGCAATGACCGATTCCTACGAAATCATCAAACACGAATACGACGTTGTGGTTGTCGGCGCCGGTGGCGCCGGGCTGCGCGCCACGCTGGGTCTGGCCGAGGCTGGCCTGAAAACCGCCTGTGTCACCAAGGTGTTCCCGACCCGCAGCCACACCGTGGCCGCACAGGGTGGTGTCTCCGCCGCGTTGGGCAACATGGGCGAGGACGACTGGCGTTGGCATGCCTATGACACCGTCAAGGGTTCCGACTGGCTGGGTGACCAGGATGCGATCGAGTACATGTGCCGTGAGGCCATTCCATCGATCATCGAACTGGAACATTACGGTGTGCCGTTTTCACGCACCGGCGAAGGCAAGATCTACCAGCGACCGTTCGGTGGCATGACCACGCATTTCGGTGAGGGTACGGCGCAGCGCACCTGCGCGGCCGCCGACCGCACCGGTCACGCCATGCTGCATACGCTCTACCAGCAGTCGCTGAAGGAAAAGGCGGAGTTCTTCATCGAGTACTTCGCCATCGATTTGATCATGGACGACGACGGCAACTGCTGCGGCGTGCTGGCCTGGGACCTATCGACCGGGCAGCTGCATGAGTTCCGCTCGCACATGGTGATTCTCGCCACCGGCGGCTACGGGCGGACCTACTTCTCCTGCACATCGGCCCATACCTGCACCGGCGACGGCGGCGGCATGGTGCTGCGGGCGGGTCTGGCGCTGCAGGACATGGAGTTCGTGCAATTCCATCCCACGGGCATTTACGGCGCGGGCTGCCTGATCACCGAAGGCGTGCGCGGCGAGGGCGGATACCTGACCAACTCCAAGGGCGAGCGCTTCATGGAGCGTTACGCGCCCAACGCCAAGGATCTCGCCTCGCGCGACGTGGTCAGTCGATCGATGACCATCGAGATTCGCGAAGGCCGCGGCGTCGGTCCGAAGAATGACCACATTCATCTGCACCTGGAGCACCTGGGGCCGGAAGTGATCAACGAGCGGCTGCCGGGCATCGCCGAGTCGGCAAAGATCTTCGCCGGCGTGGATGTGACCAAGGAGCCGATCCCGGTCATCCCGACGGTGCACTACAACATGGGCGGCATCCCGACCAACTACGGCGGCGAAGTCGTCACCCTGAAGGACGGCAACCCCGATTCCGTCGTGCCCGGCCTGATGGCCGTCGGCGAGGCCGCCTGCGTGTCCGTGCACGGCGCCAACCGCCTGGGCTCGAACTCGCTGCTGGATCTGGTGGTGTTCGGGCGCTCCGCGGCCATTCGTGCCGCCGAGGTCGTGAAGAAGGGCGCGCCGCACAAGCGCCTGGCTGATGACCATCTGGAGCCGATTCTCACCCGCCTGGATACGTTGCGGAACGCCAATGGCAGCCTGGCGACGGCGGACATCCGCGACGCCATGCAAAGCACCATGCAGAACAACGCCGCAGTGTTCCGTACCGGTGAAACGCTGTCCGAGGGCGTGGACAAGATGGCCGAGGTGGCCAAGTCCTTCGCCGACGTGAAGGTGTCCGATCGCTCCATGGTCTGGAACTCCGATCTGGTGGAAACCATGGAGCTGGACAACATGCTCGGCCAGGCCATGGCGACCATGACCTCGGCATCCAACCGAACCGAGTCGCGGGGCGCGCATGCCCGCGAGGACTATCCGGACCGGGACGACGGCAACTGGATGAAGCACACGCTGTCCTGGTGGCGCGATGGCAAGATCGACATCGACTACCGGCCGGTTCACGACTACACCATGTCCGACGAGCTTGAGTACATCGAGCCAAAGAAGAGGGTCTACTGATGGCCGAGTTCACGCTCCCCAAGAATTCCCGGATGGTGAAGGGCAAGGAATGGCCTGCGCCGTCCGGTGCCAAGAACATTCGCAAGTTCAAGATCTACCGGTACGACCCGGATTCGGGGCAGAACCCGCAGCTCGATATCTACGCTGTGGATCTGG
>JAGLCS010000095.1 GCA_023146115.1 Abyssibacter sp.
CCGACACTCACGTTCCGCCGCTCCTGCCGCGAAGGGATCTGCGGTTCCTGCGCGATGAACATCGGCGCTGGCCGCGGCACCAACACGCTGGCCTGTACGCAAAGCATCGACGACTTCAAGGGCATGATCAGCATCTATCCGCTGCCGCACATGCCGGTGGTCAAGGATCTGGTTCCGGATCTGACGCATTTCTATGCTCAGTACGCCTCCATCGAACCGTGGATGAAGACGCAAACGCCGCCGCCCTCGCGCGAGCGCCTGCAGACCCCGGAAGAGCGCAAGGCGCTGGACGGTTTGTACGAGTGCATCCTCTGCGCCTGCTGTTCGACCTCCTGCCCGAGCTACTGGTGGAACGGCGATCGCTACCTTGGCCCAGCGATCTTGCTTCAGGCCTACCGGTGGTTGGTCGATTCCCGCGATGAAGCGACCGGTGAGCGGCTGGATCAGCTGGAAGATCCGTTCAAGCTCTACCGCTGCCACACGATCATGAACTGCGCCAAGACCTGCCCGAAGGGTCTGAACCCGGCCAAGGCGATTGCCGAAACCAAGAAGATGATCCTGGAGCGCGTCGGCTAGCCCGCCGACGCGATACGCCATGAGCGAAGAACTCATGCCGCGTGGCCGGCTGAAATGGCTTTGCCGGCGCGGCATGAAAGAGCATGACGTGCTGTTCGAGCGCTTTCTCGTCCGCGAATACGATCGGCTTGATCGCGATGGTCAGGCGGCCTTCATCCGCCTGGCCGAACTGGACGATCCGGACGTCAACGCGATCTTTCTCGGGCGTGTTGACGCTCCGGACGCTCAGATCCGCGCCGTGGTTGATCGAATGGTCGCGCTGAAGGACTGAACTACGGTGGGGTGACGAACTCGCGTATGGCTTCAACAAAGCGCTGAGACGCCGGTTCCCGACCCAGCAGCAGATGGTTGTCGCTTTCCAGGCCGAGGAATTCCGCCCCTGAAATTGTCGAAGCCAGATCGCGTCCGGTCTCGGCCGGAATCCGTTGATCGCCGAGCGAGTGAATCACCAGGGTCGGGACGCGAAGCTCGGCCAGCCGATCACGAACATCAATATCGCCGAATGCGGAAAGAAACCGCACCGCGTTCTCCGGCGATGTCGTCGCGCGCTGAAACTCGTTAAACCAGTTCAACTCCTCTGCTGTGGCGCTGGGCATGAATGTCGACGAAAAGATCTGTCGGTATGCAGGGTTTGCACTGCCCCATCCTGTCGCCGTCAGGGTCATGATGGCCTCGCGCTCTCGGACCACTTCGTCGCTAGCGTCAATACGCCATCCGGCAGGGTAGCCGCCGAAGAGGATTAATTTCGACACGCGTTGTGGATGTCGAACGGCATACTCGATCGATACGGCCGCGCCTTGCGATATCCCCAGCAGGGCGAATGAGTCCAAGCCCACCGTATCGACGACCGTTTCCAGGTCGGTCACAAACGCATCAAAGCTCAGATCGTCAACAGACCAGTCGGATAGCCCATTGCCGCGCTCGTCATAGCGTACGAACCGATGGTCATGGGCCAATTGTCGGAACAACGGGCTCCAGATTGGTGCGTTCCAGTCGAGTTCAAGATGGCTGAGCCAGTTGGCGGCCTTCACGATCGGTGGGCCGTCGCCGACTGTCGCGTAGGCAATGCGCGCGCCGTCGGATGCCGAACAGAACTGTATCTTCTGCCGCGTCAGGTATTGACGTGGCGTCGGATGATCGGGTGTTGGGTGATCTTGCGTGGCGCTCCGACCAGGCATCTGGCTTGACCAGACGACGCCGGCCTGTTGGAAACGCTGGCTCAGAATGCGTTCTTGATCAGCGGCTGACGCGGCGTCACCGAACTGCTGATGGCGACCAAGCAGCAGGGTAGCCGCCTCCGGGTTGAATGGTTCCTGATCACTCCAGGCTTGCGCGGCGGCGAGCGCATGATCGGGAGGCAGGTCTTTGTGTAAGGCCAAGCGACGTAATGCGGTGCCGAGCAGGCGTTCAACGTGCACGCGCTCCGCAACTAACCATTCCTGAAACTGCGCCTGATCTGGCAAGTCGATGCCATCAAGCAACGGGCCTTTGAGTGTGTGGGTGATGGCGTCGAGTTCGCTGGGCGACAGCGTGGCGCAATCTAACGCATTCATGTGGGTGTGCAGATCCACCTGAAGCCGGTCGCGCTGCAATGTGACGCGCTCGCGGTCTGCGATGAGGCGCTCATCGTCGGATGCATTCACCAAAGGGCGCAGTTTGGTCAACGACCAGCGCAGCGCGCTCCGGGGATCGTCAGGCAACCTCCATAGCAGTTCGCAAAGCCGCTCCCGCCGATGGGGCCGTCCGGTAAGCGCCAGGTAGCCCAGCAGCGCGCGCGTGCGTTTGGACGCAGGCAGTGCAACCGGGACGCCGTCATGGAGTACCTGAAGTTCGCCTAGCGTGCAGATGTCTATCCGTGTCATCGAACTGCGCAATCCGTCGCATGAACCAGCTCATTCCAACGGAGCCGACAACGGTCGCTCAAACGCTGAGGGCCAACACTGGTTCGCAAGGCATTGGATGAATGCCGAACGGACGCCAAAGCGACTGGCGCCACCAAGGAAGAGAGGATCATGTGTATGGAGACCAGCAAAGTCTATCCCCCCCCGCCACCTGCAAGACGGGCGGTCATCGCGAGAGAACCGGCGCAGAGACATGCCGAATATGTCGGCTCGCGAAGCGCGT
Organism: Abyssibacter sp.; assembly: GCA_023146115.1. Taxonomy (GTDB): domain Bacteria; phylum Pseudomonadota; class Gammaproteobacteria; order Nevskiales; family OUC007; genus Abyssibacter. Next base: position 2,701 of record JAGLCS010000095.1, read on the forward strand.
CGGCCTCTTCGCGCGGAGCGGCGACGCCCCCATGGCGCAGCACCCGGCATCGCAAACCAGCCGTTCGCGGCGCGATGCAGTCAACACCTGGAACAGGTTTGTCGCGTGTTGGCGGGCATCCTGATCGCGCTGGCGTACATTGAATGCCTCCGCAGTGTCGGAGGCGCGGGATAGGGGCGCCCCGTCGTGGCGGCAACGTCCAACCGGCGCTTGCTTGCGATGCTGCTTTAAGCGGGGGCGCGAGCCTGGCTGAGGGGAGGACGCTTGTTGCAGCGTGTCCGGGCCGGCTGCACTAGGCCGCGTCGCGAATTCTGACGCGATCGGGCGTGAGGACGGTGTCCTTGGCCACGGCTTCCGTGTCCGGAAAATCGCGGATGAAATGCAGTCCGCGGCTTTCGTGGCGTGAAGCCGCGGAGTGGACGATCAGCTCCGAAACCGTCAGCAGGTGGCGCAGTTCGATCAGGTCCGGCGTGACGTGGAAGTTGCCGTAGTACTCCTGGACCTCGTCGCTCAGCAGCTGAACGCGGTGTTGCGCACGCTCCAGGCGCTTGGTGGTGCGCACGATGCCGACGTAGTCCCACATGCAGCGGCGCAGTTCCTGCCAGTTATGGCTGACCACGACTTCCTCGTCGGAATCTCTGACTTGACTGGCATCCCAGGGCAACAGATTGCCGGGGGTTGGCCATTGCTGGATGCGTGAGGCCAGATCCTCGGCCGCTGCAGTCCCGAACACCAGGCATTCGAGCAGCGAATTGCTGGCCATGCGGTTGGCGCCATGCAGGCCTGTTGATGCGGTTTCGCCGACTGCGTACAGCCCAGCCAGATCAGTGCGGCCGTTCAGATCGGTGAGTACGCCGCCGCAGGTGTAGTGAGCGGCCGGGACGACCGGCAGGGCTCGCTGGGTCGGGTCCAAGCGCAGTTCCAGGCAGCGGGCGTGGATGGTCGGGAAGTGTTGCCGCAAGAAGTCGGGTTCCAGTTCGGTCGTGTCCAGCAACACGTGGTCCAGGCCGAGCCGTTTCATTTCGTGATCGATGGCGCGGGCGACGATGTCTCGGGGCGCAAGTTCCGCGCGTTCGTCAAACTCAGGCATGAAACGCGTGCCATCCGGGCGGAGGAGCAGGGCGCCTTCACCGCGTAATGCCTCGGTGATCAGAAAATTGCGCGCCTCGGGATGGAACAGGCAGGTCGGGTGGAACTGCATGAACTCCATGTTGGCAATACGGCATCCAGCCCGCCACGCCATGGCAATGCCATCACCGGTGGCGCCATGCGGATTGCTGGAATAGAGGTAGACCATGCTCGCGCCGCCGGTCGCCAGTACCGTGGCCTTGGCGGGGTAGGTGTCGACCGTTCCGGACCGGATGTTCAGCAAGTAGGCGCCGACGATACGGTCCTTGGCGCGGATCAGGTCCACTGCCATGTGGTGCGCCAAGAGCTGAATGTTCGGATGGGCACGGGCCAGCTGCATCAGCGTTTTTTCCACGGCACGCCCGGTGGCGTCGTCGGCGTGAATGATCCGCCGATGGCTGTGACCGCCTTCGCGTGTGAGGTGATAGGCGAACCCGTCGTCCGTATCAGAGGGCGTGAAGCGCACACCCTTGTCGATCAACCAGTGCACGGCATCGGCACCCCGTTCCACCGTGAACTGCACCGCGGCGCGATTGCACAAGCCAGCGCCGGCCGCGAGCGTGTCGGCCACGTGGGCGTCGATCGAGTCGCCTTCATCAAGCACTGCGGAGATCCCGCCCTGGGCGTACAGCGTGCTTCCCTCTGAGATCCTGCCCTTGGAAACGACTAGCGAACTGATGCCGCGATCGGCCAGGCGCAGGGCCGTGACCAGGCCAGCGGCTCCGCTGCCTAGGATCAGGACATCGAACGGGGTGGGCCTGGGCATGACGTGTGACTCGGCAGACTGATAAACTCTTGCGATTCGCGCGGTTATCGGCCGCGCATCCCTTGAACTATATCGGAACCGGGTTCAGTAAGCGTTGGGTCGGTACCGTGTGCAGCGCGCATACGGCACCGGAGTTTGCGCTTATCCACCCCCTCTACGAACACCCGAATGGGCGAAGACGTAACAGACGATATTCTCGTAGCACGCGCCCAGGCCGGGAACTCCGCTGCCTTTGACATGCTGGTCCGTCGTTACCAGCACAAGGTGGTGCAGCTCGTCTCACGCTATGTGTCGGATGCCGACGCGTCAGATGTGGCCCAGGAGTCCTTTATCAAGGCCTATCGCGCGCTGCGGAACTTCCAGGGCAAAAGCGCGTTCTATACGTGGCTGTACCGAATTGCGGTCAACACCGCGAAGAACCATCTCGTCGCCCGCAGCCGCCGTCCCGCTTCACAAGACATTGATGTCGCCGATGCGGAACAATATGGGCACACCGAGCATCTAAGCGACGTGTCCACACCGGAGGGGGTGGCACTAACCGATGAAATTCGGGACACGGTGGCAGCCGCAATGGACGATTTGCCGCCCGATCTGAAGACAGCCATCGTGCTGCGCGAATTGGAGGGAATGAGCTATGAAGAGATCGCACAGGCCATGGAATGCCCTGTGGGTACGGTTCGCTCTCGTATCTTCCGCGCCCGCGCAGCCATTGATGAACGTGTACGACCCCTGCTCGATTAGGGCATCAGGCCCTTTAAGTACCCTTGGGTGGAGCCAATCGCCGCTATGACTAACGAAACGCTTTCTGCTTGCATCGATGGGGCCTGTGAAGACATGGCCGAAGCCCTTCGGTCTGTCGAGGCCTCTGACGAGTCGCGCCAGACCTGGTCGCGATACCACCTGATCGGCGATGCGATGCGGGCACGGTCCGGCGCCACTTTCGCTGATGCTGGTTTTGCCAGCCGCGTAATGGCCGCAATTGAGAACGACGAGATGGCGCCAGCGCCGTCCAACGTCACGTCAATCGAGGTGGCGCGCGGCAAGCGTCAATGGTTGTCGCGTCGGACGACCGGCTGGGCGGTCGCTGCCTCAGTCGCTGTGGCGTCATTGGCCACGGTGTCCGTCATGATGTTGCCCGGCGCTGATGACGAGCCCGTACTGGTCGCGCGTGATGTGCCGTCGACGACGACGCTGCCCCTGCAGGAGCGTGGTATCCAGCCAGCGGTTCAGACTACAGGCGTCGCGCCCCGTGGTCCGGTGGCGCAACCGACGCAGGCTGCCGCCACCGTGCGCTGGTCTCAAATGGAGCCCGATGCCGCACAGCAACTCAATGGCTACCTGATCAATCACAGCCGCTACCGCGCGGGACCGGGTGTTGGCGGGACTTTGGGCTACGCACGGGTTGCCAGCGTCAACGGTGAGCCCGTCGAGGCCAGCACCGCCTCTGCAGACTGAGTACCGCATGCTGCAACGCTTGACTATCGCGGTTGCAGTGCTTGCGACCTCGGCTCCTCTCTGGGCTGCTGACCGGACTCCGCAGGAGTGGTTGGCGGAAATGTCCGACGCCGTTCGCACTCAAAACTATGAGGGTGTCGTTGTTTATCGCACCGGCGAGCAACTGGAAACCATGCGAGTTGTGCATCGGTTTTCCGAAGGTCAGGAAGACGAACGCCTGATCTCCTTGACCGGCGATGCCCGCGAAATCGTGCGTCGCGACGGCGAGGTGCGCTGCCTGCTGCCGCGGGAACGGGCTGTGATGGTGGATGAACGCGGTCAGAGCGCGCTGCTCCCCAAGGTGTCCACGGTTGGACTGGAAACCTTAGGGTCGCACTACGAGTTCTCGCCGGGCGTCGTCAATCGCGTCGCCGACCGGGCCTGTCAGGTGGTCGGTCTCAAGCCCCGTGATGAATTCCGTTTCGGCTACCAGCTTTGCATCGATGTTCAGACCGGCGTGCCTTTGCGTATCGCCTTGGTCAACGGCGACGGTGATTCCCTGGAGCAATTCCTGTTCACAGCGGTGACCTATCCGGACAGCATCCCGGATCAAGCATTTGTCCCCGCGATCGATACCACGGGTTTTCGCGAAATTCGGCATCGGGGCGAAGCCAGTTCAGCCGAGTCAGCGAAGGGGCAATGGGAAGTCACAGAGTTGCCGCCTGGTTTCAAGCTGGTCGGCCAAAGCACGCGATTGTTTCCTGGTGCCGCCAAGCCCGTGAGCCATCTGTTGCTCACGGACGGACTGGCGACGGTGTCTGTCTTCGCGGCAGAGAACAAGTTGCCTACCAAAGTCTTTCGCGGCGTCTCCAGCATTGGCGCCGTGCATGCCTACGGTCGCATGGTGGGTGACTATCACGTCGCCGTCGTCGGCGAGGTGCCGGCGCAAACCGTCGAACAGATCGGCGATCATCTGACTCGAATCCAACCCTGACCGTGATCGAGGAACGCGCAGTCGTCGTTGAATCCAGCGACCAGGGCGTGCTCGTGACCACGCCCACGCGTGCAGGCTGTGCGCGATGCGCAGAGGGCCGTGGTTGCGGCGGCGGCGTACTGGGCCGCTTAACTGAGCGGCGCTCGCAACCGGTGGTCATGGCGACCAACGCAAGTGGCGGCGGCCTAGCCGCTGGCGATGCGGTCATTGTGGGTCTGAAAGACGAAGCGCTCGTCAGTGCCTCGTTGTCCGTTTACGTGGCACCGCTGGTGCTGATGCTGGTGACAGCGGTGACTGCCCATTGGCTGTTTGCTGCTTCCGAACCGCTGGTCGTCGCTGCGGGCATCTGCGGGTTGCTGGGCGGATTTGGTTGGGTGGCCCGCCGAGCCAGGCAGCCCGGCTGGGCGGAACGGTATCAACCCGTTGTGTTGCGGCGCGCAAACGGCGAGACTGCGGAATTCTGCGACACCGAACCATCGGGGACATGACACCGAAGACATTCCGTTGCTGGCGGGCGCTTGTCGCGCTGCCAGCGGTGCTGCTGATCGCTGCTTGCACGCGCGGCCTGCCGGATTTCACCGGTTTGGTTGGCGATTTAAGCCCCGTCGTCGTCAATATCAGCACGGCGGCCGTCCTCGTGGATGGCGAAAACCGCCCCGAGAACGACTGGTTCGAGCGATTTTTCGGACTCAACCCCGGCCAGGATCAGGCACCCCAGCCGGGTGCGCAGTCCCTGGGCTCCGGGTTCATCATCTCTAAAGACGGGTTCATCCTGACCAACTATCACGTGGTCGCTGGTGCCGATGAGATCGTTGTGCGTCTGTCTGATCGGCGTCAGATGGTGGCCCGTCTGGTCGGCACCGATCAGCGCAGCGACCTCGCATTGATCAAGATCGAGGCCACGGGACTACCGACCGCAGACATTGGCTCGGCCGACGATCTCAAGGTCGGCGAATGGGTGCTGGCAATCGGGTCGCCATTCGGATTCGACTATTCGGTGACGGCCGGGATCGTCTCCGCCAAGAACCGCAGTCTTGCGACCGAGCAATATGTGCCCTTCATCCAGACGGATGTGGCGATCAACCCTGGAAACAGCGGCGGTCCGCTATTCAACCTGGACGGCGAAGTCGTTGGAGTGAATTCCCAGATCTATTCTGATTCCGGCGGCTATCAGGGCGTTTCCTTCGCGATTCCGGTGGACGACGCGATGCGCGTGGCGAACCAGCTTCGGCAGACCGGCATTGTCGTGCGCGGCTGGTTGGGCGTTGTCGTGCAAGAGGTGGATCGGGCGTTGGCGCGTTCCTTCGGCATGCGCCGTCCGGAGGGTGCCCTGGTGTCGCGTGTCGTGCCGAACAGCCCGGCCGCCGAGGCGGGATTGCAGGTTGGTGACGTGATTCTGCAGTTTGGTGACCGCGATGTCGGCACCTCCCGTTCGTTGCCGCACATGGTTGGACGAGCCGAACCCGGTGACCGCATCCCGCTGCGTGTGCTGCGCGATGGCGAGCGGATGAAGATCTCCGTGCGCATTGGCGCGCTGGAGACCGATGAACGCGCCAGCCTAAGCCCGCCGGAGCCCGATCAGCGCGCGCGTCCGGCGGCCTTTGAACTGGGCATCGGCATCACCGAGCTAACCCGTGGTCAGCGTGCACAACTCGGCGTTGAGCAGGGCGGCGTACTGGTGACGGAGGTGCGGCCGGGCAGCGCGTCGGGAATCGCCGGCCTGATGCCAGGCGACGTCATCGTCTCTGTCGGACAGCAGCCGGTGGCCGATGGCCGCGATTTTCGGAGCGCGCTGCAAGCGGCTCGCGGCTCTGATTCGGTTCCGCTGTTGATCCAACGCCGTGGTTCCTCATTGTTTCTGGCGCTCGATGTGCCCGGCTGACGGTGGCGCTGCTCGTTCAATACAGTCGCGAACACTGTTCGCTTTGTTGCGAGATGGATGACGCACTGGACCAGTACTTCGGCTCCGGGGTCACCGTCGAACGTCGGAACGTCGACGACCACGCCGAGTGGGCCGAGCGATACGGCAGGGATGTTCCCGTTCTGACCACGTCGTCTGGTCAGGAGCTGTGCCGGCACCGCCTGGATGTCGACGCCGTCCGTCGCTGGTTGCGCGGGGGCAATTCCCCGGCCGCGGCGACACCGTAGTCGGTATACTCGCGCGCTTTGTGCGCACGCCATGGCGCGGTTTCGTAGTTAACAGGCCCTCATGCAGTCCCGTATCCGCAATTTCTCGATCATCGCCCATATCGATCACGGAAAATCCACGCTGGCGGACCGCTTCATCCAGCATTGTGGCGGTCTTACCGAGCGCGAGATGGCGGCGCAGGTGCTTGACTCGATGGACATCGAGCGCGAACGCGGCATCACCATCAAAGCCCAGGCCGTCCGGCTCGATTTCGAGGCCGACGATGGTGAAACCTACCAGCTGAATTTCATCGATACGCCCGGCCACGTTGACTTCTCTTATGAAGTCTCGCGTTCGCTCGCAGCCTGTGAAGGCGCATTGCTGGTCGTCGATGCTTCTCAGGGCGTGGAAGCCCAAACGGTCGCCAACACCTACACGGCGATCGAGCAGGATCTTGAGATCGTGCCCGTCCTCAACAAGATTGACCTGCCCGCGGCCGAGCCCGAGCGAGTCGCTGCCGAGATCGAAGACGTCATCGGTCTGGAGGCCCGCGACGCGATCCGGACCAGCGCCAAATCTGGCATCGGCATCCGCGAAGCGCTCAATGCACTGGTCAGGCGCGTGCCGCCGCCGGCAGGCGACGCGGACGCGGAACTCCAGGCGCTGATCGTGGATTCCTGGTTCGACAATTACCTGGGTGTGGTCTCGTTGATCCGCGTCGTCAACGGCAGCGTTGGTAAAGGCGACAAGATCCGCGTCCTTTCCACAGGCCGCGATTTTCAGGTCGATGCGGTGGGGACGTTCTCGCCCAAGCGAACCGAGCGGGCGCGGCTGGAATGCGGCGAGGTGGGGTACCTGGTCGCGGGGATCAAGGACATTCACGGTGCACCAGTGGGCGACACGCTCACCTTGGCCGTACGCCCCTGTGCAGCCCGTCTGCCCGGATTCAAGCGGATGCAGCCGCGGGTGTTCGCCGGACTGTTCCCGATCAGTTCCGACGATTTCGAGGACATGCGCGAGGCGCTGGAAAAGCTGAGTCTCAACGATGCCGCCCTGCAGTTCGAACCCGAGAACTCAGGCGCGCTGGGCTTCGGCTTCCGCTGCGGCTTCCTCGGCATGCTGCACATGGAGATCGTGCAGGAACGCCTGGAGCGGGAATACGACATCGACCTCATCACCACGGCGCCAACGGTCGTGTACCAGGTGGTGATGCTCGACGGCGATGTTCTCGAGGTCGACAACCCTGCGGATCTGCCCGATTCGGGCGAGATCGACCGGATCGAAGAGCCTGTCATCCATGCACGCATCCTGCTGCCACAGGAGTTCATCGGCGCGGTGATGCAACTTTGTATCGAAAAGCGTGGTGTGCAGAAGCGGCTGACCTATCACGGTCGTCAGGTCACGATGGCTTTCGAGCTACCCATGGCGGAGGTCGTGGTGGATTTCTTCGATCGCCTGAAGTCCGTCTCACGGGGCTATGCATCGTTCGAGTACGAGTTCGAACGGTTCGAGCCCGCGGCGCTGGTCCGGCTGGATGTGTTGATCAACGGCGATCGCGTCGATGCCTTGTCGAGCATCGTGCATCGCGACATGGCCTACGGTCGGGGGCGCGACTATGCCGAGCGGCTAGCCGATATCATCCCGAGACAAATGTTCGATGTTGCCATTCAGGCGGCGATCGGGTCGCGGGTTCTGGCCCGATCCACGGTGAAGGCGCTACGCAAAAACGTGACAGCCAAATGCTACGGCGGTGACGTATCGCGTAAGCGAAAGCTGCTGGAAAAACAGAAAGCCGGGAAGAAACGCATGAAACAGTTCGGCAAGATCGAAATTCCGCAGGAAGCCTTCCTGACCATGCTCAGTACGGACGGGGATTAACTACCGACTATGTTTGCGGACGACGTGCACCTCGACTTTGCAGCGATCTTGCTGATTCTCGCCGCCGTCACCGGCGCCATTTATCTGCTGGATGTGCTGCTGTGGGCCCGATCTCGCGGTCCGGGCACCAAGCCGTCGGGCCCGATCGAGATTTCCCGATCATTCTTTCCGGTGATTCTCATCGTGCTGGTGCTGCGCTCGTTTATCGCCGAACCGTTTCGCATTCCCTCCGGGTCGATGATCCCGACACTGCATATCGGCGATTTCATCCTGGTGAACAAATTCAGCTACGGCCTTCGGTTGCCGGTGTTCCACACCGAGGTCATTCCGCTGGGGTTGCCAGAGCGGGGCGATGTGGTCGTCTTCCGTTATCCGGAGGATCCGAGCAAGGATTTCATCAAGCGGATTGTCGGCTTGCCAGGTGATGTCATCGAGTATCGCGGCAAGGTGCTCAGCGTGAATGGCGAGGCGGTGGAGATCGAGCCGGTCGGACTTTACCAGAGCGCCGATCCGCGGCATCGCTACGCCACCGAATATCAGGAGACGCTGAACAGTGTCGAGCACGGCATTCTGGTCAACCCCAGAGCGCCGGCCAAGGACTTTCGCTACACCGTTCCCGACGGGCACTATTTCGCGATGGGTGACAATCGCGATGGGTCAGATGACAGCCGCCGTTGGGGCCCCGTGCCGGAGCGTAACCTGGTCGGCAAGGCGATGCTGATCTGGATGAGTTGGGACGGTGAGAACAACCGGCCGGCGTTGTCACGTATCGGCGATCTCATTCATTGACGTCCGTGCAGGCAATCGTGCAGTCCATGAACAACAGGGGAGAAGCATGAAAGGGCTAGAACATCAGAAAGGCCTCGGCTTGTGGGGCATGCTGTTCGTGTTCGGTGTGATCGGATTCGTCGCATTGGTCACGATCAAGTGCACTCCGATTTATCTGGGGCATATGGAAATCGAATCCGCGATCAAGGATGTCGCTGACGACTCCTCGTATGCGACAGCGTCTCCGTTCGAGATCCGCCGCGCCTTGCAGCGCCGGTTCGACGTTGATGATGTCAAGCAGTTGAAGACGAAGGACATCCAGATCCAGCGCGATGACAACACCCGCGTGATCTCGTATGACTACGATGTCGAGGTGCCGCTGTTCGCGAACATCTCCTTGAAGATCAAGTTCAAGGATGCGGTGAGGGTCCGCACCGCGTGACCCCGTCCCCGGCCGCTCTGCAGCGCGCCATTGGCTATGAGTTTGCGAATCAGCAACTGCTGGAGCAGGCGCTGCGCCATCGCAGTGCCGGCCGGCAGCACAATGAGCGCCTGGAGTTTCTCGGCGACGGTCTGCTGAACTTCGTGATCGCAGCCGAGTTGTACGCGCATCTGCCGGACGCGGACGAAGGTGATCTGTCGCGAATTCGCGCCGCGCTGGTTCGAGGTAGCACGCTCGCGGAGATCGGCCGGGAGCTGGGGTTGGGCGCCTGGATCAGCCTTGGCATGGGCGAAAAGGCCACCGGTGGGCATCGCCGCTCGTCCATTCTCGCCGATACCGTTGAAGCCCTGCTGGGCGCGATCTATCTGGACGCCGGTTTCGACGCAGCCGCGCAAGTCGTGCGTCATCTGTTCGCGCAGCGGCTGCGTGAATTGCCCGATGCCGAAACCCTCAAGGACGCCAAGACGCGCCTGCAGGAAGCCCTGCAACGCGACGGTCGGCCACTGCCTGAGTACGCCATTGTCGAGGTGACCGGCGAGCAGCACCGCCAGCACATGCGCGCAACCTGCGTACTCGCTGATTCGGAACAGGTATTCGAAGGCAGCGGCAGCAGCCGCCGCAAGGCAGAGCAGGACGCCGCGCGGGCCTGTCTGGAAGCGGTTTTTCAACTGGTGGCTCAGGCATGAGCGAAACCCGCGCCGGATTTATCGCCGTGGTGGGCCGCCCGAACGTCGGCAAGTCGACGCTGATCAATGCGCTGGTGGGCGCTCGCGTCAGCATCACGACCCCGAAGCCGCAGACCACGCGGCATCGCATCCTGGGCATACGGACCGAGGACAGCGTGCAGATGATCTTCGTTGACACCCCGGGCATTCACACCGGCGGCAAGTCTGCGATGAATCGCATGCTTAACCAGACCGCCGGGGACTCGATGCGTGATGCCGACTGCGTGCTCTGGCTCGTGCAGTCCAATCGTTGGACCGACGAAGACGCCGCCGTGCTCGAACGGCTGCGTACCGTCCGCTGCCCGGTAGGCCTGATCGTGACCAAGGTGGACCTGGTCAAGGACAAGGCCGAACTCATGCCGTTCATTGCCAAGACCGGCTCACGCCGAGCCTTCGATTTCGTCGTCCCCCTGTCGGCGACCAAGGGCAACAATCTGGATGCGCTGCTTGCGGAGGTCACGCGCGTGTTGCCGGAATCTCCGTTGCTGTTCGAGTCCGAGCAGGTCACCGACCGTGGCGAGCACTTCCGCATGGCGGAACTGATCCGGGAGCGACTGTTCATGTCGCTGGATCAGGAATTGCCGTATGCGATCACGGTCGAGATCGAGTCTGATGAACCCATGGAGGACGGCCGGCGGCATGTCAGCGCCGTGATCTGGGTCGCACGGGACAGCCACAAGGGCATCGTCATTGGCAAGCAGGGCGCGCGCCTAAAGCAGGTAGGCAGCGAAGCGCGGCGGGCGATTCAGGCGGATCTGGGGCAGGGGTTGCATCTGCAACTATGGTGCCGGGTCAAGCGCGGCTGGGCCGACGACGAGCGCGCGCTGGCGTCGCTGGGGTTCGATCTGCCCGACCAGGGCTGAGATGGCCACGTCCCGGCGCAGCCAGGATGTGGGCGTCGTTTTACACCGCCGGCCTTACCGTGAAACCAGCCTGATTGTCGACTGCCTGACCGAGCGGCACGGCCGCATCGGGCTGGTCGCCAAAGGCGCACGCCGAGGCGGTCGCCAGAGTCGCCTGGAGCCCCTGCGCGAATATGCGCTGAGCTGGACGGGCGCGGGCGAGCTCCACACGCTGAGTTCGGCGGAGCCGCAGCGCGGCGTCACGCTGCAGGGCGAGGCAGCCATTTGCGCCCTGTACGTCAATGAACTGCTGATGCGTCTGCTGGCGCGCGATGACCCGCAGCCACGGGTTTATGCCCTCTATTGGGCCTGCCTGGACCGGCTATCGGATGCAACGGATCGTGAGCCGGCGCTGCGGGGCTTCGAATACCGGTTGCTGGAAGCCTTGGGTTACGCGTTTTCGCTGCAAGTAGATGCGAACGGCGCCGCCGTTCAACTCGACCAAGCATACCGGTTGGATGCGCAGGATGGCCTGGTGCACGCCGGGCCCGGCGAGCAGGCCATCGGCGGCGCCACCCTGCGCGCGCTGGAGACCGATCGCTGGGAAACCCATCAGGCCAGGACGGAAGCCCGGTACCTGATGCGCATGGCGTTGGCGCCTTATCTGGGAACCCGGCCGCTGGAGTCGCCCCGCCTGCTCAAGCGTTTGCGGCAGATGGAGTCGGGTGGCGGTTAGGGAAACACTGAGCGTTTCCCGACCGTGTTCGCCCACATGATGACAGGGCGCATTTTTTTGGCAGCGCCTCTATGATGCGCCTCCAGTTCCCAATGCATCTTCTGCGTTTCCGGTGTCACCATGAGTCACCCTCCTATTCGTCTCGGCGTGAATGTTGATCACGTCGCCACCATCCGCCAGGCGCGGGGCACGCTCTACCCGGATCCGGCCGAAGCGGGCCTGCTGGCCGCCCACGCCGGCGCCGATGGCGTGACGGTGCATCTGCGGGAAGACCGGCGCCATATTCAGGAGCGCGATGTCCGTGCTCTGGCGAGCCAGCTGACTGTGCCGTTGAATCTCGAAATGTCGCTGGCCGAGGACATGCTCGATTTCGCGGTGTCGGTGGCACCGCCGCATTGCTGCCTGGTGCCCGAGCGGCGCGAGGAGCTGACCACCGAGGGCGGTCTGGACGTGGCTGGGCAGGTCGACCGCGTGCGCGCCGCCGTCGCTCGGCTGGGTGATGTCGGCGTGCGGGTGTCGCTGTTCATCGACCCGGACCCAGGCCAACTGGAGGCCGCCTTGGCGGTGGGCGCGCCGGCGGTGGAAATTCACACCGGCGAGTACGCTGACCACCCGGAACGCATGGATGAACTGGCGGCACAAGTCCGACGGTTCGCCGGCGACGCGGCCGCTGCCGGGCTGGAAGTGCATGCCGGCCACGGTTTGCATTTGGATAACGTCGGACCGATTGCGGCCATCGGTGACATCGTCGAACTGAACATCGGCCACTTTCTGGTCGCGCGCGCGCTATTCGTGGGCTTGCCGGCGGCCGTCAGCGAAATGAAGCAGCGCATGGTGGCCGCGCGAGGCTGACCCGCTGATTTTGAGGCGGGCCGGCTCAGGACTCCAGCTTGTCCAGATACGCGTCGACCTGCGCGAACAGGGTTTCACGCAGCGGTTCGAGTTCGGACCAGACGATGTCGTCCCCTTCATCGCCCAGGCGTTGCTCCAGGCGCCGGCAGACTTCGCGCATGGCGTGCAGCTTGTAGAAGGCGGCCGTGCCGTGGAGTTGATGGGTGGCGTCGTAGGCCTGCTGCCGGTCGCCCGCCCGCCACGCATCACGGATCTGCTCGACCTGCAGGGGCAGTTCCTCGCGTAGCATTTCGCGCAGTTCAGGGTCATCGGTGAGCGGCGCGTCGCCGGATTCGACCGGCTCGGTCAGCCGCAGCATGTGCCGGATCAACACCCGGTCATCGGCGCCTTTTTCCAACACGCTGTCGGCACCCGCCTCCAGCCACTGCCTGCGCAGCTCGGGCGCGACGCTCGCGCTCAGGCCGATGATCAGCAGGCCATGGCCGTTGGGGAGTGCGCGTAGCGCCTGCGTGGTCTCAACCCCATCACGGCCCGGCATGCGGTGGTCGACCAGCACGACACTGGGTGCCTCCCGTTCGGCCAGCGCCAGGCCAGCATCTGCACCGTCGGCTTCCAGCGCCTGCGCGCCATTGTCTCGCAGGGTCCGGGCAAGCAGGCGCCGATTGGTGACGTTGTTCTCGATGATCAGCGCACTGACCCCCTCCAGTGGCTGCCGATCGCTTTGGCGGCGGTAGTCCAGCGCCTGGACCAACTCCCGATAGAGCAATTCCCTGTCGGTGGTCTTCGGTAGTGCCGCGCTGGCGCCGGCATCGCGAAGCACCGACAGCACTTGATGATCCAGGCTGGTGACCAGCACGACGATGGGCACATGACAGCGGTGACCCGCGCGGAGCAGGGCGTGCAGCCAGTCCGCATTGGCTTGGGCGGCGACAATGCCAACGCAGACCAGTTCCGGCATGGGCGCCGCGGATCGGATTTGCGCTGTGGCGACCTCGGGATCGGCGTACTCGGTGAGTTCGGCGTTCCAGTAATCCAGGCAGTGCCGCATCGCCAGACGGGCCGTGGCATGGGCATCCACCAGCCAGACGTGGCGGTGGCTCAGGCCGGTCCAGGCCATGGGGTGTTCCGGGCGGTGACCCTGTTTGCCGATCTGCATCACCGCTTCAAACACCGAGCCCTGGCCTTCGGTGCTGTCGAATTCGATGTGACCCTGCATCATCCCGGCGATCTGGCGGGAAATGCTCAAGCCCAGCCCGGTGCCGGGTTGCATGGTGGTTGCCCCGTGTTCGGCGCGATTGAAGGCATGAAACAGGCGCTGTTTTTGCGCGTCGGGAATGCCGATTCCCGTGTCGGCCACCTGAAAGCCGAGCACGACCTGCTCGCCACGATCTTCTCGGACCATGACGCGTAGCACCACATCACCGGCTTGCGTGAACTTGATGGCATTGGACAGCAGATTCGTCAGCACCTGCTGCAGACGCGCGGCGTCACCTCGCAACCTGCGCGGCACGTCGTGGTAGATGATGTGCACCAGCTCCAGATCCTTTTCATAGGCCAGCGGCGCCAACAGGTTGACCGTGTCCTCGACGGTATCGAGCAGGTTGAATGCGACCTCGTTCAAGGTGAGCTTGCCGGCCTCGATCCGGCCCCATTCCAGCCAGTCGTTGATCAATGTGAGCAGCGATTGCACGGAGCGTTTGACCTGCATCATGGACTCGGACGTGGCCGCGTCGGGTTGCTGGCGCAGTATCAGATCCGCCTGCCCGAGGATCGAGGTCAAAGGGGTCCGTAGTTCGTGTGACAGGCCGGATAGCAATTCGCGTCGCGAGTCTGCCAGCGTCACCGCGCTATCGCGCTCGTTCTCGACTTCGCGCACGCGCCGCCGCATGCGACTCAAATCCTCGTGTAGCTTGTCGGTGGCCTGCAGCACATGGGTGCGCAAGTGCTCGCGGCTATAACGCAGACGCTCGCTGAGCAGGCGGATGGAGCCGGCAGCATCGGCGAAGGGCGGTGGCAGGCGGGTGATCGGGTGGGACTCATCGCCGCGAACCAGCTGGCGTATGGCCGCTTCCAGAGCGTGCGCTGGTCGGCTCAGTCGCACACGCACGAGAATCAATACCGCCAATGCCAGCAGCCCGATGCCCAGACTCAGGCCCATCAACTGCCGGAACCGCTTGACGAAGCGGGGATCGGCGGCCGGCTCGGCCAGCCCGATTTCCAGCAGATACGGGGCCCCTTCCTGTGCGTCCGGTGCCACGACTCGGCGTACGCTGGGGCCGGGATCCATGCCACCTAGCGCGCGCAGCAACCAGCCAGTGAGGCCGGAGACCGGCTCGAATTCCGGCGCGGCCCAAGTGCCGAGCAGGCGTTCCCGCGTATCGAGCAACGACAGGTAGCGAATGCCGACAAGACCGTCTGCAAGCCGGCCAAGCTCGATTGCGCTGGCGGTCGATCCGTCGGCGGCGGCGCTCTCATAAGCCAGGCTGGGGGTCACCGCACCCATTTGCAGCTGCGCGAACTCGTAGTCCGCGATTTGGCCTTGCAGCAGGGCAAAGCTCATCGCCAGCCAGACGATGACTACCGGCGACGTGATGGCGCCAAACCCGATTCGTGTGTGCACCCCCTCATGCATGCAGCCAGTATGACGGATACCTGCGGTGTTGAAACGCCGGGCGCGGGCACGCCGCCCGCCGCCGGACCCCGAGCGCCGTCAAGCGTGGGAGCATTCGGTAGAATCCCGCGCCATGATGCTACCCACACTAGACGCCACGATCGGCAACACGCCGCTGGTCCGGATTCAGCGCCTCGATGCGCACCTGCGCGACCGCGGCAATCGCATTCTTGCCAAGCTGGAGGGCAACAACCCGGCCGGCTCGGTGAAGGACCGGCCGGCGCTGAGCATGTTTCGCTACGCCGAGGAGCGCGGCGAGATCGCGCCCGGCGACACGCTGATCGAGGCCACGAGCGGCAACACGGGCATTGCCCTTGCGATGGTCGCGGCGATGCGCGGCTATCGCATGGTGCTGGTCATGCCGGAGAACGCCAGCGCCGAACGCACCGCAACGATGAAGGCCTTCGGCGCCGAGATCGTCCACGTGACACGGGCGCAAGGCATGGAGGGTGCGCGCGATCTCGCTACGCAGATGGAGCAGGACGGCCGCGGCAAGGTCCTCAACCAATTCGCCAATCCGGATAACCCGCGCGCGCACTACGAAGGCACCGGCCCGGAGTTGTGGACGGCGACGGACGGGGGCATCACCCATCTCGTGTCGTCCATGGGCACCACCGGGACGATCATGGGCTGCTCGCGCTACCTCAAAGAGCGCAATCCTGACGTTCAGATCGTCGGTGTTCAGCCGGAGGGCGAATCCAGCATTCCCGGCATTCGCCGCTGGCCCACGGCGTACCTGCCGGCGATTTTCGAACCCGGCCGCGTCGACAGGACGATGGATGTCGCCGCCGGCGACGCCGAAACCATGACCCGACGCCTGGCCGCGGAGGAGGGGATTTTCGCGGGCGTTTCCTCTGGTGGCGCGATGCATGTCGCGTTGCAGCTGGCTGCCGAACTGGAGAACGCCACGATCGTCAGCATCGTCTGCGATCGTGGTGATCGCTACCTGTCCACCGGCGTTTACGGCCCGGTCGAATGAGCCGACGCAACCGACGACGCGTGCCGGCCGGCCCGTTCGAAACCCGCATTACCGCGCTGGCAAATGATGGGCGCGGCGTTGGTCGGACCCCGGCCGGAGAGGCGGAGCCGGACTCGGGCAAGGTCGTGTTCATCGACGGCGCCCTGCCGGGCGAAACAGTGCGCTACCTGCGCACACGCAATCGCTCCGATTTTGCCGAGGGTCGACTGGAGGCGGTGCTGGAGCCATCGCAGGATCGCGTCGAGCCGCCGTGTACGCATGCCGGATACTGCGGAGGCTGCAAGCTGCAGCACCTGGATTCCGCGGCCCAGCTCCGTGAAAAGCAGGCTCAGCTCATCGATGCCCTGCAGCGCATCGGCAAGCTGACACCGCAACAGATTCTGCCGCCGCTGCAGGGGCCGTCGCTGGGCTACCGCCGTCGTGCGCGCCTGTCGGTGCGGGACGTGCCGGCCAAAGGCCGCGTGCTGGTGGGCTTTCGCGAGCGTGACAAGCCCTATGTGGCCGACATTGAGACCTGCGCGGTGCTCGTGCCCGAGATCGGTGCGCGCCTGCCGGAACTCTCCGAGGCGCTGGGCAAGCTGAGCATCCGCGATCAGATACCGCAGATCGAAG
Source organism: Abyssibacter sp. (assembly GCA_023146115.1). Taxonomy (GTDB): domain Bacteria; phylum Pseudomonadota; class Gammaproteobacteria; order Nevskiales; family OUC007; genus Abyssibacter. Next base: position 19,656 of record JAGLCS010000095.1, read on the forward strand.
TCGCGGTTGGCGACTCCGGCATGGCGCTGACGATTCGTTGCCTGCAGCCGCCGAACGAGGTCGACCGGTCGCATCTGGCTGACCTGGAGCGCTTGTTCGACGCGCAGGTCTTCCTGCAGACAGGCGGGCTGGATTCCATCGAGCCGTTGGATGGGCCGGCGCGCACGCTGGCCTACCGGCTGGACGACGAGGACGTCGAGGTCGTGTTCGAGCCACTGGACTTCGTCCAGGTCAATGGCGTGGTGAACCGGGGCCTGGTTGCCCAGGCAATCGCCGCGCTGGCGCCGCAGCGCGGTGATCGCGTGCTGGAACTGTTCGCCGGTCTGGGCAACTTCACCCTGCCGCTGGCGCGCCGTGGGGTGCATGTCCACGCCGTTGAGGGCGATGCCGGCCTGGTGGCGCGCGCGCGGAATAATGCGGTCGCGCAGGGGTTGGACGGAGCGATTTCCACCGAGGTCGCGGATTTGTTTGGCGATTCGGCGGAATGGACGTGGCCGGGTCAGGCCTACGATCTTGCGCTGCTCGATCCGCCGCGGGCCGGCGCCGCGGAATGCCTAGCCGCGGTGGCGATATCCGGCGTGCGGCGCATCGTCTATGTGTCCTGCCATCCGGCGACGCTGGCTCGTGACGCCCGGCGGCTTGTCCAGGAATTCGGCTTCACCTGCACCGCGGCCGGGGTGATCGATATGTTCCCGCATACGGCACATGTGGAGTCCATGGCGGTGTTCAGCCGTGGCGATTGAAATCGAGCGCAAGTTTCTGGTGACGAGCGACGCGTGGCGGGACGAGGTCTCGCGCAGCGCACGGTTGGCCCAGGCCTATCTGACCGATGGTGGCCGCGCATCGGTGCGGGTGCGGATCGATGGCGATCGCGCGAACCTGAATATCAAGCAGGCGGTGGCGGGTGCAACACGGCTGGAATTTGAATATCCGATCCCGCTGGAAGATGCCGAGACGCTGATGCGCACATTGGGCGGTACGCGCATCGAAAAGATGCGGCATTGGATACCGGCCGGTGATCTATTGTGGGAAGTGGACGAATTCGCCGGCGACAATGCCGGACTCGTGGTCGCGGAGATCGAGCTGCCGACGGTGGACACGGCGTTCGAGCAGCCCGCCTGGCTGGGTGAGGAAGTCACCCACGATCTGCGTTACTACAATAACGAGCTGTCGCAACGGCCGTTTCGGCGGTGGCCATCCACATGACCATCAGCATTCGCATCGACCTCAGAACCCAGCTGCTGACCGTGCGCGATGGTGAGGCAGATGTTTGCTACCCCGTGTCGACCGGTCGCAACGGGCCGGGCGAACAGAGCGGCAGCGGCTGCACGCCCCGCGGTCGGCATCGCATCCGCGCCAAGATCGGCGCCGGCGCGCCGCATGGCGCCGTCTTTGTAGGGCGGCGCCCGACCGGCGAGGTTTATAGCGCCGCGCTGGCCACCGCTTATCCGGAGCGCGACTGGATCCTGTCGCGCATCCTCTGGCTATGCGGCGAAGAGGCGGGACGAAACCGCGGCGGAGATGTCGACAGCATGCGGCGGTACATCTACATCCACGGCACGCCGGACACCGAGCCAATGCGCCAGCCGGCCTCACATGGCTGTGTACGCATGCGCAATAGTGACGTCATCGCCCTGTTTGATCGCGTGGACTGCGGCACGGGCGTGGAGATCATCGATTCATGAGTCTGATGATCGACATCGAAGGCTTCGAATTGACGGAAGAAGACCGCGAGTTGCTCCGTCACCCCAGCGTGACCGGCTTTATTCTGTTCGGTCGCAATGTGGAGTCGGTGGAGCAGGTTGCGGCCCTGACGCGTGCCATCCGTGCCTTGCGTCCGGAGTTGCTGATTGCCGTCGACTACGAGGGTGGCCGGGTGCAGCGCATCCGGGAGGGGGTGACCCGGATTCCGACGATGCGGAGCGTTGGCCTGGCGGCCGATGCCGAACAGCTTGCCGAAGACACCGGGCTGGTGGTGGGAGCGGAGCTTGCAGCGCTGGGTTTCGACCTGCCGTTCGCCCCGGTGGTCGATCTCGATCACGGTTGCAGCGGTGTGATTGGCGATCGTGCGCTGCACCGCGATCCACCACGGGTTGTCGCGCTGGCCGGTGCCTATATCCGCGGCCTGGGGCGCGCCGGCCTCAGTGCGACCGTCAAGCATTTTCCGGGGCATGGGGCGGTGATTCCCGACTCGCATGTCGAGCTGCCGGTGGACGAGCGCCCGATGGAGCAGATCGAGTCCGATGACCTGCAGCCATTCGCGCAGCTGATCCGCCTGGGCGTACCGTCAGTGATGACGGCGCATGTCGTCTACCGCGAGGTGGACGAGCGACCGGCAAGCTTCTCCACACATTGGGTGCAGCATTGGCTACGCGGACGGCTGGGGTTCGCCGGCTGCGTGGTCAGCGACGACCTGACCATGGGCGGTGCGGCGGCCATGGGCGGGCCGCGGCGCCGGGTGGAACTGGCGGCCGAGGCGGGTTGCGACCTGCTGCCGCTCTGCAATCATCGTCCGTCCGTGATCGATGTGCTGGAGGCCGGTCCACTGTCGATGCCGCAGGGCTTTGAAGCGCGGTTGCAAGCCTTGCATCGAATCACCGTGTCGCTCGACGCGAGCCAGGTGCAAGCAGCCCGGCAACGACTCTCCAAACTCCTGACTTAAGGAAACACCGATCTATTCACACCACCAAGACGGAGCCGGTTTTCCTGCAAGCCCAGGCGGAGTGAGCGCGGTTTGGTCATTCCAAATGAGCG
>JAGLCS010000096.1 GCA_023146115.1 Abyssibacter sp.
TTTGGAATGACCAAACTTCACTTCTCGCGCCTTGCCTGGCCTGTTTTCAGGCGGCAACTTGGCGGCGGGAATAGATCAGTGTTGCCTTAATATGGAACTGACCCAAGTCTTCACAGACTTTATAAGTCTCTACCGCGATCGTGGATGGATCGGCCAGGTGGCCGGCATCGTCACCATTGTCGTGCTGGTGAATCTGCTCACGCGTCTGGTGTTGGCTCGCGCCCGCGCAGCTGCATCCAAATCTCGAACGGTTTGGGATAACGCCGTGTTGGACGCCATCGGTCGCCCACTGCGGTGGATGGTCTGGGTGGTGGGCATTGGCATGGCTGTGGAACTGGTGCCGGTCGAGGGCGCGCCGGGCCTGATTGAATGGCTGCCGGTGATGCGCAAGGTGCTCATCGTGGCCCTACTCACCTGGTTCCTGCTGCGCTTGGTGCGGGCGGTAGAAGACGGGCTGGATGAATTGCAGCCCTCGGTCGACCACACCACAGCCGACGCCATCGCCAAGCTGGTTCGCATTGTTGTCATGGTCACAGCGGGTCTGGTCATTCTGCAAACGGTCGGTATCTCCATCTCCGGAGTACTGGCCTTCGGCGGAGTGGGGGGCATCGCGGTCGGCTTTGCCGCGCGTGACTTGCTGGCCAACCTGTTCGGAGGGCTGACGATTTACCTGGATCGTCCGTTCTCCGTCGGTGACTGGATTCGTTCGCCCGACCGCAACATCGAAGGTGTCGTCGAGCGGATCGGCTGGCGCTCGACGGTGGTCCGTCGTTTCGACAAGCGCCCGCTCTACGTGCCCAACAATGTGTTCTCGACGGTTGTTGTCGAGAACCCCTCGCGGATGACGAACCGGCGGATCTACGAAACCATTGGGCTGCGCTATGACGATGCGCGGATGATCGGAACAATCACTGACACCGTGCGCGATTACCTGAATACACATCCGGCGATCGACCAGGAGCAGATTGTTCTGGTCAACTTCAATGCCTTTGGCGCCAGTTCGCTGGACTTCTTCATCTATTGTCTGACACGAACCACCGATTGGGCGGAGTACCACGCCATCAAGCATGAAATCTTGCTGCACATTGAGTCCATCATCGCCCGGCACGGTGCCGAGATCGCATTTCCGACGCAGACCCTGCATTGGGCATCCGAGCCCGGCATGCCTGCGGAGCAGCTCCCGCCGGCCAACGAGCCTGCCGGCCCGAGATCGACCGCATGAGCAATGATCGCGACCAAGCGATCGCCGCCCGTAAGACGGCCGATTGCGTGGTGGGCGCCGTTGCGATCGATCAGGCCTATCGACAGCTGGCGGCAAAGATCGAGGCAGCCGTGGGCGAGGCCGACCCGGTGATGCTGGTGGTCATGAACGGCGGCTTCGTGCCTGCGGCGCAAATTCTGATGCACCTGACAACAGCGTTCACGGTCGACTACCTGCACGCGACGCGATATCGCAATACGACCCAGGGCGGCGGGATCGAGTGGCGTGTCCGGCCCACCGCTGGGCTTTGCGGGCGTGAGGTGGTGATCATCGACGACATTCTCGACGAGGGCTACACGCTGGCGGCGATCCAGGACGCGCTCAGGGATAGCGGGGCCGCACGGGTGCGCACCGCCGTGCTGGCAGAAAAGCTGCACGATCGTCGTTGTCCGGATGTCGAGGTCGACTGGATCGGCGTGAGCGTGCCGGATCGCTACGTATTCGGCTGTGGCATGGACCTCTATGGCTACTACCGTCAGTTGCCGGCGATTTACGCGGTGGCCGAGGCATGAGGACCGTAGGCATCATCGGCGGCACCGGTCTCAATGAGATTGATGGTGTGGACGTGGTCGAGAGACGTGAGCTGTCCACGCCTTGGGGCAGGCCATCGGCGCCGGCGCAGCGCCTGGCCTGGCCGGATGGCTCCGATTGTTGGTTTCTGCCGCGCCATGGCGACGGGCACACGATCGCACCGCATCGAATCAACTACCGCGCCAACATCGACGCCCTGCGTCTGCTGGGTGTCACGCATGTCGTGTCGGTGGCCGCGGTCGGGGGTATCGCGCCGGGCAATCGCCCCGGTGACCTGGCCCTCGTGGATGACCTGATCGACTACACCTGGGGGCGGGCGCATACCTTTGCCGATGGGGTGGCCGCTCCGCTGCGACACATCGAATTCGCGCCGCCGTTTGATCCGCAATGGCGGCAGGTGATCCTGAACGTCGCCGGCGAAGTCGGGGTGGCCATTGATCACCATGCCGTGCTCGGCGTCACCCAGGGACCCAGGCTGGAAACGGCAGCCGAAATCCGCCGGCTCGCGCACGATGGCTGCAGTCTTGTGGGGATGACCACCATGCCGGAGGCCGCGCTGGCGATGGAGGCCGGGTTGGCATACGCGACACTCGCGGTCGTGGTGAATCCGGCAGCGGGGACCGTCGATGGGTCGATCCACGCAGCCATCGAGGCGTCACTGGATATGGGCATGGCTCAGGTGCGAAGAATCCTGACGCATCTGGTCGCCGCCGACTGACTGTTCTTACGTCGCAACACGGCCCACGTATACTCGTTTTGTGCCTCTATCCGGGGGGCAATCGATGTTAGGGTTTTACTGCAAATCTGATATCCAGTCAGGTGCTTGCAGCGATCAGGGTTCGCCGGAATGACAAAGAAAAATAGTGGCGCAAGCCGCCGCTCATCGACGGCCAAGGCCGCACCGGGCGCGGCTGAAGAACTCAATGCAGGGCCGATAGAAACCAAGCCCAAAGCCGACGAAGTCGCTGATCGTGAGGGTGCCCCGACGGTTGCGCGAGAGGAGCCGCCGATGATTCTCGTCGGCATCGGCGCATCCGCCGGCGGACTGGAGGCGCTCAAGGAACTGCTCGCCGAGTTGCCGCAGAGCCGCAGTCTCAGCTATGTGATCGCCCAGCACCTCTCGCCCACCCATACCAGCTTGCTGCGCGAGTTGTTACGGCCCGGCACCGACTTGGCGGTTTGTGACCTGATCGACGGGCAGGCACCGGCGCCGAACACGATTTATGTAACCCCGCCAAACCACGATGTCCTGATGCGTGATGGCGTACTCCGACTGTCGACGCCGAAAGCCAGTGTCGGCCCGAAGCCCTCGGTGGATGCGTTCTTTCGCTCGCTCGCCGATTCGCTAGGTGAGAACACGGTCGGCATCATCCTGTCTGGTAGCGGCTCGGACGGTTCCGCAGGCATCCGTGCGATCAAGGCAGTGGGCGGCGTGACGATTGTTCAGGATCCCAGCACCGCGAAGTTCGACGGCATGCCACGTGCAGCGATCCAAACCGGCGCCGTGGACATGGTGATGGTGTCGCACAAGATGGGCGAGGCGCTGGAAGGGCTGGCCTCCACCCCTGCCGCATTGCGGCGAGCGTTGCCCGAAGATAACGACAACAATGCCTACGCGCGGATCTCGTCATCGGTTCGACGCGCGACCGGTTTTGACCTGAGCCACTACAAGCCGTCAACGATTAACCGCCGGATTCATCGGCGTATGGGCTTGCGCAAGAAAAACAGCATGGAGGACTACGCCGAACTCGTCCGCACCGAGTCGGAAGAAGCGGGACTGCTCGCTCGCGACGTGCTGATCTCGGTCACCTCGTTCTTCCGTGATCCGGATGCCTTCCAGGCGCTCTCGGAGTCGCTGAAGTCAGTGTGGGAAACCAAGCAGGCGGACGATGTGTTCCGTGTCTGGGTGCCCGGCTGTGCGACCGGTGAAGAGGCTTACACCATCGCGATTCTGTTGTCCGAGCTTTCGCGCCATCAGTCCGACACGCCGGAATACGTGATTTTTGCCACCGATCTTGATGAGGATGCGGTGACCTTTGCCCGTAACGGCGTCTTCCCTGAAACATCGGTTGAGGGCGTGCCGGACCAGTTGCGGAGCCGGTATTTCGAGCGGCAGGGGCGGACCTACCAGGTCAAGAAATTCCTGCGGCAAAGCATGGTATTCGCGTCGCAGAACGTGGTCGAAGACCCTCCGTTCTCTCGGGTTGACCTGATCAGCTGTCGCAACCTGCTGATCTATTTCAATCGGGATATCCAGAAACGTGTGCTGCTGACCTTGCACTATGCAATGCGGGCGGGTGGCTTGTTGTTGCTGGGTAGTTCGGAATCCATCGAGCTGCATCGCGACCTGTTCACGACGCTCAACAAAAAGGCGCGGGTCTTTCGGCGCAAGGATGCTTCAACGCCCAACTATGTGCCGGTGATCCCCAGGCGGTTTGGCGACGAGAGCGTGGGTAGTGGTAGCGGCGATACCGAAGCTCCTGGGCGCCAGCGTCGTGGGCGGGATCTCAGTTCGCTGAGTCTGCGGTTCACGAACCTGCTGATCAACGAGTATTGTCCGCCAACCGTTGTCATCGACAATCAGGACAACACGGTGCATTTTTCCGGTGATCTGCACCCGTTCCTGAAGTTCCCACAAGGGCCGGCTGATCTGCGCATTTTCGATCTCGTCGCCGATCAATTCCGTCCGGAACTCCGAGCGTTGCTGCATCGGTGCCGGCGAGAACGCACGGTCGCCAAGGGCACTGTTTTTCACATTGGCGACGGGGCGGACAAGCGTCGGATCGTGCCGGTGGTCAGACCGACGATGGTCGACCAGCCGGATTACGTAGCCTTGTCGTTCGAAATCGCGGCCGTGCCGGCCACCGAAGTGCTGGCGTTCGATGATAAGGATCAGCGGGACAACCTGATCATCGCGGAGCTGGAGCGGGAGTTGGCGAGTACCCGTCAGCACCTGCAGACCGTCGTCGAAGAGTTGGAAACATCCAACGAGGAATTGCAGTCGCAGAGTGAGGAATTGCAGTCCGCCAACGAGGAACTGCAATCGACCAACGAAGAGTTGCAGACCTCGAACGAAGAACTGCAATCGACGAACGAAGAGCTCATGACCGTCAATGATGAGCTTCAGAACAAGTCGGGCGAGCTGGAGGCGATGGCATCCGATCTCGCCAACGTGAAGAACAGCCTCGACTACCCCTTGCTCGTGCTCGATCGCCGCCTGCACGTCACGCATTACAACTCCGCCACTGAGCGCCAACTGGCTCAGGACCACCTCGAGCCGGGTGCGTCGGTGATCAGCGTGGACTGGAGCATCGACATGGAAGGCATGTTGCCGAAGTTCCGCCAGGTCATGAATACCAGTGAGCCATTCGAGCGGCTGATCACGGCCGCCGGCCAGCGCTACTACCAGATGCGGGCCGTCGCCTACATTCGATCCAACGGTGATATCGACGGTGTTGTGTTGACCTGGATCGACGTGACCGGGCAACGGGAAGCCGATCAGCGCGTGCTGCTTAGCGAGGCCAGACATCGCGCGTCATTTACGAGCAGTCCGATTGGGCAAGCGATTCTTGATCACGAATTCATCATGGGCGATGTGAACCAGGCGCTACGCGACATGATGGACTCTCCCGCCCTCGTGGAAGAGGGTTCACCGCTGTCGAAACTGCTAGATGCCGATAGCTACACCGCCGTTCAGCGCGAGGCCGCGGATATTCGCGAGGCTCGCCAGCCCAGCGCACAGTTTGACGTGCAGTACCGCGGCCGGGCCGGCACCTGGCGCTGGGCGGAACTCGCGCTCGGCAGTATTCGCGAAACAGGCGACGAGGCGCGGTATGTCCTGCATCTGCGTGATGTGGACGAACGCAAACGTGACGAGATCCGTGTCGCCGACGAAAACCATCGGCTGGGATTGCTGCACGGGCTGTCAGCCCGTATCGCCAACCGTCAGCACACCCGCGGCATTGTCGACGGGTTGCTGGAACTGCTTTCGTCGTCTTACTCGGACGTCAAGGTGTCCTTCGCCATGCTCGAGGGCCATAAGCTGGTGACCATCGCGCAGCTTCCCGAGTCCCAGAGTAAGTCCCCGAGAACGCTGGATGTGGATTCCGCTCCCGAGCTTCGTGACGCATTGCTATCCGGCGGCAAGGTGGTCGTGGCGCGCGAGCTGGATAGCGACACGGGCCCTTATGGCGGGCTCGGGAAACGGCTGACTCGCGACAAGGTGGTCGCCCGGGCCGATGTCACGATCCGCATCGACGCTGCTCAGGCGGGCGCGTTGACGCTGGAAGGACGTGGAGTGGGCGATCTCAGCACCCTTGATCTGGAGACGCTGAAAGCGGTCGGCGAACTCGCCACGGTGTCGCTACGAAGCGCCCGTTCGCGCGAAGCCATGGAGACTGCGCTGAATGACCTGGCAGAGGAGAAGGAACGCGCGGACGTAACCCTGGGCGCGATCGCTGATGCGGTGGTCCGCACCGACGCCGACGGGCTGATCACTTACGTGAACCCGATGGTGGAACGTCTGGTAGGCAAGCCCGACCAGGACTTGCTGAACAAGCCGGCGGAGAAGTTGTTCGACTTACGTCGTATCGAAGGGGAAAAGGGTGTCACCAGCCCGATACGGCAGGCGATGAAGACCGGTGCGCCCGTCGAGTACTTCGGCAATGAGTACTTTATTCAGCACCCGGATCGACGTCGCGTGTTCGCAGACATTTCCTGCAAACCGCTGGTGGGCGGGGAGTCCGAGGTGATTGGCGCGGTGGTTGTCATGCGGGATGTCACCGAGCAGCGCCTGCTAGCCGAGGAGTTGTCGTTCCGTGCCCAACATGACGCCCTCACGGGGCTGACCAATCGGGATGAGTTCGAACGGCGGCTCAAGACGGCCTTTATCGAAAGCAAATCGGATGCTGCAGAGCATACGGTTGCCTTCATCGATCTGGATCAATTCAAGGTGATCAACGACACCTGCGGTCATGCTGCGGGGGATGAAGTGCTCCGGCAACTGGCTGTGCTGATTCGATGCAAGCTACGTCGTTCCGACACGCTGGCTCGGCTCGGCGGCGATGAATTCGGGATCATTCTGGATCATTGCGAGCTTGAAGCCGGCAAGCCGATCGTGGAAGAGGCGTTGAACGCCATCCGGGATTTCCGCTTCGAGTGGGACAAGCAGACATACCAGATCACGGCCAGCGTCGGCTTGGCCCCGATGGCCCAGGGCAGTGAATCGGTTGCGGCGGTCATGAGCCAGGCGGATGCGGCGTGTTTCATGGCCAAGGAGGCCGGCAGGAACCGCCTCTATGTGTCCGGCGACAACGACGTCGAACTCAGCCGTCGTAACGGCGAAATGCGGCAGGTATCTCGCATTACCAGCGCCATCGAGAACAACCGCTGCGAACTGGTGTTCGAGGACCTGGCCCGCGTGGATGATCGCGAGACCGTGGCGTACCGCGAGTTGCTGGTGCGCATGCGCGACGAAGGCGGCCAGCTGTTATCGCCTGATCAATTCATACCGGCAGCAGAGCGGTATTTTCTGGCGTCGGCCTTGGATCGCTGGGTGGTTGAGCATGCGCTTGCCTACCTGGCCGAGCATCTGGAGCAGTCGCCACCAGTGACAGCGGTGAACGTGTCTGGGCAGACGATTGGCGACCGCTCGTTCATTGAATTCGTGCGCGAACGATTGACGCACTACAAGGTTCCGGGTGCTCGTTTTTGCATCGAGATCACCGAAACCTCGGCGATCTCGCATTTGCCCGAGACGGCGCGGCTGGTGGCATCACTGGGTGAGCTCGGGGTGCAGTTTGCGCTGGATGATTTCGGAGCGGGGATGTCATCGTTCGCGTATCTGAAGAACCTGCCGGTTCAATTCATCAAGATCGACGGCAGTTTCGTGCGCAGCATGGCCACGAATCACGTGGACCGGACCATGGTCGAGGTGATCAACCGTGTCGGCCACGAGTTCAAGCTGACGACGATCGCGGAGCATGTGGAAACCGCGGAACTGATTCCGATACTCCGAGAGATCGGCGTGGATTTGATGCAGGGTTACGAGATCAATCGACCCAAGCCGCTGGAGCAATAGGCCCGGACGCCGCGGCGGTATCGACACGGGGCGTTCATCCGCCGGCGCGTGTCACCATCGCCAGCACCCCAAAGCGCGGGTGATCGAAGTAGTGCAGCTCGTTGAGGCGCACGCGGCGTTGCTCTTCGATGTGAAACACGCGGGCGCCTTCTTCAGGGAGCGACTCGCCGTTTACAACCGATGATCCGTCGTTGTGCTGCAACCACCACAAATCAATGGCCAGATGCAGGTAGCGCTGCGCGAACACGGTGATGTTGCCATCCAGCTGATGGAGCTGGACCGGGTCGGGGGAGATCAGCGCCCAGTCTCCCGGTTGAGCCGTTTGCTCATCGGATGCCTGTGCTTGCGGCGCCGCGTTCGCCGCAGCCGCTTCGGTATTTGCCTGGAGTTCGTCGCTGCCGCGACCAGCGGATTCGTTGTACAGCTCGGCGAGGAACCGCCGCTCTGGCGTTGGCTCCACCCAGATCTGTACGCCGTCATTGAGTCTGACGGCCGGGGCCGACGAGCGACGTTGGCTTGGTTGGACCCAGCTCGCACGCAGGTATGGGATGAACGCTGTGGCGTTGCGCAAGCGGTTCCATGCCTGTTCCAGCATGAAATTCTCGTCGCCGAGCGGCTGCACCCCGGCCGCGCGCAGGCTGTCGGCGGCGCCAAAGGCAATGCCCTTGGCTTCAAACTGACTGATCGCGACGGACGCCTCATCGGGTGATCCGTTGGGCGTTGCCTGGTTCAGAAAGACGATGACGTCAACGCGGTAATCGTTCGCCAGTACCGAGCTGGTGCCCACGCATAACGCGGCGGTGAGTAGCAGTTTGAGCTTCATGGTCGGTAGTTTATCCAGACTGGCGCTAGACCGACTGGATGGCTTGGCCATCCGCAGTCGCCGGGTGCAGCTGATCGAGCAGTTGCGTGGTCGCCTCCAGGCGCTCGGGGGCGGACTCCTGGTCCCATTGCGCGACGATGGTTGTCGCGCCATCGAATCGATGCTTGCGCGGATTGCGCTGGATGAACTGGATTAGCGCAGCTGGATCGACATCGGCCTTGGGTTTGAACTCGATGCGAATACTGCCTGCGCCGGCCTTGATGGAATCAATCCCGATGGTTTCGCAGCGCAGTCGCAATGCCGCCAGGGCGAATAGCTGCTCGGCGCGTTCGGGCAGCAGCCCGAAGCGGTCGATCATTTCGACTTTCAGTTCGCGCAGCGCGGACGGCGACTGCGCGCTGCTGACCCGCTTGTAGAGTGTCAGCCGCAGCGTGACATCCGGCACGTACTCGTCCGGGATGAGCGCAGCCACGCCTAGATCGATGTCGGCTCCGGCGGCCCAGGGGTCTTCCATGTCCAGCTCTCCGCCGGCCTTTAGCGCGCGAACCGCCCGCTCCAGCAGCTGGGAGTAGAGCGCGAATCCGATCTCCTCGATCTGACCGCTTTGTTCGTCACCCAGCAGTTCGCCAGCGCCACGGATCTCCAGATCGTGGGTGGCAAGCGTAAAGCCGGCGCCGAGTTCGCCCAGGGACTCAATCGCTTCCAGGCGTTTGAGCGCGTCCTGCGTCAGCGCCCGCATCGAGGGCACCAGCAAATAGGCGTACGCCCGGTGGTGGGAGCGCCCCACGCGACCGCGTAGCTGATGCAACTGCGCCAGCCCGAGCTTGTCGGCGCGGTTCATGACGATCGTGTTGGCGGTGGGTACGTCGATGCCGGATTCGATGATGGTGCTGCAGACCAGCACATTGAATCGTTGGTGGTAGAAATCGAGCATGACGGCTTCGAGTTCGCGCTCCCGCATCTGACCATGCGCGGTGCGTACATCGGCTTCCGGCAGCAGTTCCCGTAGATCCGAGGCCGCGCGCTCAATGCTGCTGACCTCGTTGTGTAGGTAGTACACCTGCCCGCCACGCCGGATCTCGCGCAGGCAGGCTTCGCGTACCAGGGCTTTGTCCCAGTCGGCGACAAAGGTCTTGATCGGGTTGCGGGCGGTTGGCGGCGTGGCAATGATCGACAGGTCGCGCAGCCCGGCCAGACTCATGTTCAAGGTGCGGGGGATGGGCGTGGCGGTCAGGGTCAGCAGGTCCACCTCTGCACGCAGGCGTTTGAGCTGCTCCTTGTGGCGCACGCCGAACCGGTGTTCCTCGTCGACAATGACCAGGCCCAGCTCCTTGAACACCACGTCCTTCTGCAACAGGCGATGAGTGCCCACCACGATGTCGACCTTGCCTTCGCGCATCTCTGCGAGCAGTTCGGTCTGAGCCTTGCCGGTGCGCAGTCGCGACATGGAGGCCACGCGGACTGGCCAGTCCGCAAAGCGGTCCATGAAGTTCTGTGCATGCTGGCTGGCGAGCAGGGTGGTCGGCACGAGCAGACAGACCTGTCGACCATTGGTGACCGCGACGAATGCCGCGCGCATCGCGACCTCGGTCTTGCCGAACCCGACATCGCCACAGACCACCCGGTCCATGGGGTGCGGGGCGGCCATGTCGTCGATGACCGCCTGGATGGCGCTGAGCTGGTCGGGGGTTTCGGTGAAGGGAAAGCCGTCGGCAAAGCGCGCGTAGTCGGCGGCGTCCAGCGCAAAGCTATGACCGGGGCGGGCGGCGCGTCGCGCCTGGATGCTCAGCAGTTCTGCAGCCGAGTCGCGGGCTTTCTCCGCGGCTTTTTTCCGGACCTTGTTCCAGCGATCATTGCCCAGCGAATGCAGCGGGGCGGATTCGGGTTCGGCGCCGGTGTAGCGATGAATCAGATGCAGCGAGCCTACCGGGACATAGAGCTTGTCGCCACGAGCGTATTCCAGCCGCAGAAACTCCATCTCCTGGTCGCCGACGGTGAGCCGTTCCAGCCCCATGTAGCGGCCGACGCCGTGTTCCTGATGCACGACCGCCGCGCCAGCCTCGAGATCCGCCAGGTTGCGCAAGACGGTTTCAGGGTCGCGAACCGCGCGCCGGCGGCGCGTCGCTGGCGGCTTGGAGCCAACAAGCTCGGCTTCCGTGATTACCCGGATCGCAGGGTCCGCGAGCGTGAACCCCTTCGCCAGCGGAGCGATGCAAAGTCCGAAGGGTTTGGAATCGCCGACGAAGCGTGACCAGCTGGCGTAGCTGCGCGGCGCTTGGCCCAGCGGCCGTAACAGCTCCAGCAGCTCCTCCCGACGGCCCTGGGATTCGGTCAGCAGCAGCAAGCGCCGGGCATCGCCATTGGCCAGCAGATCGGCAATGACCTGCCGTGCCTGCTGTCGGTCGGTTTCCGGCTGCTTGATTGGGCTCGGGGCAATATCGAAACGCGTCGCGTCGTCGGCCGGTTCATCCAGGATCTCGATGCGCGCGTGGTCTGTAAAAGCGGCCAGCGCGAGGTCAGGCGGGACAAAGGCTGCATCGGGCGGTAGCAGGGGGCGGTCAGGGTCCACGCCCAGGTTGGTGTGGCGGGCATTGATGCTGTCCCAGGTCTTGTGCACCGATTTGGACAATCCGCCGGCGAGGATCACGCTGGCATTGGCCGGCAGGTAATCGGACAAGTGCGCGGTGTCGTCAAAGAACAGCGGCGTATAGGCCTCGATGCCCGCCGGCATCTGTCCCTTGGAGACACTTTGATACACGCGGTGGGAGGTCAGATCGCCGGTGAATGCATTGCGGTACTGTCGCCGAAAGCGCTCAATCCCGCCGGTATCGGTCGGGAATGCCTTGGCGGGCAGTGGCTCGATCCGCTCGACAACGTCCTGGGAGCGCTGCGTCTCGGGGTCGAACAGGCGGATGGAATCGATGTCGTCATCCAGCCAGTCGATACGGTAAGGCGATGGGCTGCCCATGGGGAACAAATCCATCAATGCGCCGCGCAGCGCGTATTCTCCGTGCGACTGGACCTCCGCCACGGCTTGATAACCTGCGCGGTCCAGGGTTTCGCGCAGCGACAGCGGCGACAGGGTTTGCCCTTGTGTCACCGAGAGGCTTCTAGCCTCCACAAACGAGGGTGGTGGCAGGCGCTGCAGCAGATTGTCCGCGCCGACGATCACCACGCCTGTGCGTAGCGTCGGGATGCGAGCGAGTGCAGCTAGACGTTCGGAGACGACCTCCGGCAACGGCGACAACGCGTCATATGGGAGAATCTCCATGTCCGGAAAATGCAACACAGGGCAGTCATCATCGGCGAAGAACCGGCAAGTGGCCTCGAGTTGGTATGCATGTTGCTCGTCACGGGCACAGAGTAGTACCAGCGCGCCCGTCTGGCGGGAAAGCTGAATCGACGCTAGCGCAAGTCCCGCATCCGGCAGTGGATTCCATGGGATGGAACGACCATGCGTCGGTTCGGGTGGCTGATTGAGGGTTGCGTTGGGTACCATAATCGGCGGCGAAGCATGGACCAGACCTGCTTCGATGACAATCACAGCGTCGTTTTCGCGGCGCGGCAAGATGAAATATCAGGGCACCACCTTGACCGCGGTCACCACCGCGCTTGGCAAGGTCGCTCGACTTTAGGGGAAATACCGAGCATGAAAAGGATAATGGCACCGCTGCTGGCGGCGACAGCAGCGTGGTCGGGGTTGGCTGTTGCTGAAGACAGCCTTTCCAGCCAATACGTCTATATCGAGATGCCCTGGCTGCAGCCAGCGGGAACCATCAGCACCACAGATGACATGGTGGGCCTGGATCGCGCCCTGGGGATGGATCAGGATGCGGGCCTGGGCCTTGGTTTCAGCATCTCCCCATCGTGGATGCACGGCTTTGACCTGCGTGCCAGCTACACGCGGTTCAGCTTCGATCGTCGCATCGATTCCTTCAACGACTACACACTGTTGGGCGTCGACGTCAGCTCCAGCGGTTCCTCTGTCACCTCATCCTGGGGCGTCGAGCAACTCGAAATCTTTGCGGTAGCGCCGTTTGAAGGTCTGCACTTCAATACACGCTTTGAGGTGGGCGCGGGCGCGCAGATGGTGGATTCCAAGTTCACCATTCGCGAAGACGGATCGCAGGCGATGTCCCAGAACGGCGCAAGCCGTGTGCTGGACTACCGGCCCTACCTGCATTTCGGCGTTGACAAGCCGTTGGTCGAGGGCGTGGCGATCAAGTTCAAGGCGGGTGGATTTCCGGTTCGTGGTGACTCGACATTTGATGCGTCGTTATGGCTGGAGTTGGATGATCCGGACAGCGAGTTCTACCTACGGGCGGGCTATCGTTACCTCAACTACGAGTACGAGAACGAATCCAACGTCGCTTACGACGTGCAAGCATCGGGCTTCACGGTTGGCGTCGGTTACGACCTTGGAGGCGTTGCCTGGCCATCACGTGCTGATCAGGACGCTGACGGCGTGCTGGACCATTCCGACCGTTGCCCGGATTCCACAACTGGTGCGGTGGTTGATGCCTTCGGCTGTGAAGCGGATCAAGATCGCGACGGCGTAGCCAACGAAGTCGATGCCTGCCCGAACACGCCGGAAGGTGTCTCCGTGGACGACATGGGTTGTGTGCTCGATGCCGATGCCGATGGCGTGCCGGACGGCCAGGACCAGTGTCCTGAAACCCCGGCGGGCGAGCCGGTCGAATCGAATGGTTGTTCCTTCGACGAGGACGGCGATGGCGTGACCGACGCGCTGGACGAATGCCCGGCGACGCCGCCGGGTGTCGTGGTCGATGCAGATGGCTGTGGCGGCGACGCGGATGGCGATGGCGTGGCTGATGGGGTCGATCAGTGCCCGGACACCGTCGGCGGAGTGCCGGTGAACGCAGAAGGTTGCGCCATCCAGGCCGCGCCGATTGCGGACTGTGGTGTCGGTGGGTTGGAGTGCGCCGGTGCTGGTGAGGCCATCGTGCTGCCCAGTGTGAAGTTCGCGACCGCCAAGGCTGTGCTGACCGCCAACGCGAAGTCTTCGCTGGACGATGTGGCGACCGCGATGCAGCGCCAGCCTGATCTGGTGATCGAGGTGCAGGGGCACACCGACTCGGTGGGCGATGCAGACGACAATCAGCTGTTGTCGGAGTTTCGTGCCCAGGCCGTGGTCGACTACCTGATCTCGGTAGGGGTTTCGGCCGGCCGTCTGTCCGCCAAGGGCTTCGGTGATGCGCAGCCGGTTGCCAGCAACGACAATCCGACTGGGCGTGCGCTCAACCGGCGTGTTGTATTGGTCGTGACCGACGCCTGATTGGGTCGTATCGAGTCGGCGCTCGCGTGGCGAGCGCCGATGAAGAAACGGCGAGAGACCTTGTTAAGGCTCTCGCCGTTTTTTTGCCGTGAGGCCCCGTGGTGGTGCTCGTTAGAACTCCGGCCTATCGTTTGTCGCGGTAGCGCAGCGAGAGATCGGCGTAGGCATCAATACGGCGGTCGCGCAGGTAGGGCCAGATCCGGCGTACCTTATCGGTGCGATCACGGTCGATGGTCGTGATCAGCACTTCGCGTTCGTGTCCCGCTCGAGCGAGCAATTCGCCCTGCGGTCCGCAAACGAAGCTGCTGCCCCAGAACTCTGCTCCGGCCGTCGCTTCTGACGGATCGGCTTCGAAGCCAACCCGGTTGACCGCGATGACCGGTATGCCGTTCGCCACGGCATGGCTGCGCTGGATTGTGATCCAGGCATCCTGCTGCCGATGCATTTCGTCGCTGTCGTCATCCGGGTCCCAGCCGATCGCCGTGGGGTAGATCAGCAGCTCGGAGCCGGCCAGCGCCATCAGGCGAGCGGCCTCCGGAAACCATTGGTCCCAGCACACGAGGACGCC
>JAGLCS010000097.1 GCA_023146115.1 Abyssibacter sp.
ATATGCATCTTCCGGTAGACGCCAGCCAGCGACCCGTCATCGTCCAACACCACGGCGGTGTTGTGGAACAGGCCGGCGGCACGGCGCTCGAACAGCGACCCCACGATGACGACGCCGAGTTCTTCGGCCAGTCGCCCGAGCCGCTCGGTGCCAGGCCCCGGGATCGGCTCGGCCAGATCGCAGAGGCTGGTGTCCTCGGTCTGGCAGAAATACACGCTGGCGTGCAGCTCGGGGAGGATGACCAGCTCGGCGCCTTGGGCAGCGGCATCTCGAATACCTTGTTCTGACTCTCGCCAGTTGGCGACCACATCGTCGGAACAGGCGTGCTGGATCAGCCCGATGGTCAGCGGATTGCTCATGTCGGTGCTCCGAAGTCGGGGTAGTTCATGGTCACGCAGTGCAGGCTGCCGTTTTGCGTGATCAGCGCGCGGCAGTCCACCGGCTCGATGCGATGCCGTGGAAACGCATCATCCAGGCGTCGCAGCGCTATGTCGTCGGCCCGCGTCTGATAGACAGGGGCCAGGACCAAGTCGTTCACG
The DNA here is from genome assembly GCA_023146115.1 of Abyssibacter sp. Classification (GTDB taxonomy): domain Bacteria; phylum Pseudomonadota; class Gammaproteobacteria; order Nevskiales; family OUC007; genus Abyssibacter. The sequence continues at coordinate 540 of JAGLCS010000097.1, forward strand.
ATGAGGAAATTGGCGTAGCCAGCGGGCAGGCGGCGACCGTCGTCGCCCACTTGCGGGGCCGGCAAGGGCAGCGGAACCAGTTCGTATGCATGCCCGCCTGGGGTTCTGAACTGCTCGAGTTGCTTGCGCATGGCCCGCAGCGCGTCGTGATGGCTGTCCAGTGGATCATCGCAGGCCTGGTAGGTGATCAGTTCCGGACTGGCGAAGCGGGCGAGGGTGTCGATGTGGCTGTCCGTGTCATCGCCATCCAGATGGCCGTGGTCGAGCCAGAGTACGCGGGTGACGCCTAGCCATTCGTGCAATAAGCCTTCCAGCGCCCGGCGATCGACACGTGGGTTGCGTCGGGTGTCGAGCAGGCAGGCAGTCGTGGTCAGCAGCGTGCCGGCCCCGTCTGTTTCGATGCCGCCGCCTTCCAGCGTCCAGTCGATGCAATGAAGATCGCGATCACCGAAAGCACCAGCGTCACGCAGGCGCCGGCTGATGACGTTATCCAGCGATGCATCGAACTTGCCGCCCCATCCATCGAAGCGAAAGTCCAGTAACACCGGGCGGTCCTGGTCTAGCACGGAGATCGGCGCATGGTCGCGTGCCCACACGTCGTCGGATGGGCATTCGAAAATACGGGCGCGGTTCATGTCGGCGCCGCTAGCCTCAAGCTGGGATTCGACCCGTTCCGGGTCGCTCGCCGCCACGATCAGGTCAGCCTGCTGGATGATCAGACGCGCCAGTGTTCGGAACACCGGTTCGACGTCGAAGTAACGATCACCCCAATCGGTGCGCGCGTGCGGCCAGGTCAGCTGGACGCTGGATTGCGGTGAAAATTCAGCCGGCCAATACATCGCGGAAACTCACGCCACGAAACGGCGCGTAGAAGAGGGATTAGTGCGCGGTGCGCAATTCGTTGGCGTGATAGATCGGCGCCGGTGCTTCCGGTACGACCGAGTGCAGCACGAACTGGTGTTCGAACACGACCACAAAGTCGTCATAAACCCAGCGTGAGATGGGTGGGTCCCCAATGGCGGCGACGCGGCGGCTGGGTTCGCCGAACTGTCGGCGCACGGTAGCCTTGCTCATTCCCCGGGTGGGTGACGCAGGTCTGCTGAGCTGCTCGCCCATGACGCTGGAACTCTCCGGGAAATCGAGTACGTCGGCAGAACCCGTCAGGCTTGCCAGCGCCATTGCCAGCCCGCTGATCCAAACCCATTTGCGCATGCTACCCGCCACGTCCAAAGATTGATTGGACTATAGCATCGGCCCGTGGGGGCGAAAACAAGTAGAATTCGCGGATGTTCCAGCCTTTTGAACTGGCGATCGGCCTGCGCTACACGCGCGCCAAACGCCGGAATCACTTCATCTCTTTTATTTCCCTGATCTCCATGCTGGGCATCGCGCTGGGCGTCACGGCGTTGATTACCGTGCTGTCCGTGATGAACGGGTTTGAGCGGGAGCTACGCGAAAGCATCTTGGGGATGGCCTCGCACGCGACGATCTCGGCCTTCGAGGGCGGTCTCGAGTCGCCCGAGTCGGTCGCGCAGCTCGCGGCGCGCCATCCGGAGGTGGTCGGTGTCGCGCCCTATATCGAGGGTGAGGGCATGGCCCGCCGTGGCGGTACGCTGTCCGGCGTCTTGCTCAGGGGTGTTGATCCGGCGCAGGAACAATCGGTGTCGATCGTGGGTAGCAACATGGTCGCGGGTTCGCTGGACGATCTGTCTGGCGGGCAGTTTCAATTGGTCATCGGCGTCGAACTTGCCCGTGCTTTGGGCCTGGCGCCCGGTGACAAGGTGGACCTGATGATCCCGCAGGCCAGCGTCACTCCGGCTGGCATCACTCCACGTTTCCGCCGGTTTACGGTGTCCGGCGTGTTCGAGATCGGCATGTACGAGTACGACCGGTCGATGGTGTACATGCACATCGATGACGCCGCTGCGCTTTATCGGCTGGGTGATCGTGTCACCGGCCTGCGACTCAAGCTCAGCGACATGTTCGATGCGCCGCGGATCAGTCGCGAGATCGCCGACCAGCTGCCGGGCTTCGTCTATGTGCGCGACTGGACGCAGCAGCACGCGAACTTCTTCAAGGCCGTGCGGACCGAAAAGCTGGTGATGTTCGTGATTCTCAGCCTTATCGTGGCGGTGGCTGCATTCAACGTCGTCTCGACCTTGGTGATGGTCGTGACCGACAAGCAGGCGGACATCGCGATCCTGCGCACGCTTGGGGTGTCACCCCGTTCGGTCACGCTCATATTCATCGTGCAGGGGGCGGTGATCGGACTGGTAGGCACGCTATTGGGTCTGTTGGGCGGCGTGACGCTGGCGCTCAATGTCGAGAGTCTGGTGCCCGCTCTGGAGCGGCTGTTCAATCAGGATTTCATTGCCGGCGATGTCTACTACATCAGCCATCTGCCGTCAGACTTACACTGGATCGACGTTTTCCAGATCACGCTGCTGTCGCTGGCCCTCGGGTTGGTATCCACGATCTACCCGGCATTCCGAGCGTCCCGCGTCCAGCCGGCTGAGGCCTTGCGCTATGAGTGAGCATCCCCGCATCGAGGCGCGAGGAATCCGGAAACTGTTTCGTGAGGGGCGGGCGGCTGTCGATGTGCTGGAGGATGTGAGTCTGTCCGTGGCACCCGGCGAGAGCATCGCGATTCTGGGAGCGTCCGGGTCAGGCAAGAGCACGCTGCTGCATCTGCTTGGCGGATTGGATACGCCCAGCGCCGGCGACATTCTGGTTGACGGCGAGAACATGGCATCCCTTTCGGACAGCGGGCGGGGTCGGCTGCGCAACGCCAAGCTCGGCTTTGTCTACCAGTTCCACCATCTGCTGCCGGAATTCACCGCATTGGACAACGTTGCCATGCCGTTGGTGATTCGTCGTGGGGCCGCCGCTCGTAAGGCGCGTGACGAAGCCCAGGCCTTGCTCGAACGTGTCGGGTTGGGCCACCGCCTTGATCACAAGCCGGGCGAATTGTCCGGTGGCGAGCGCCAACGCGCTGCCGTAGCACGTGCCCTGGTCACCCGCCCTGCCTGCATGTTGGCCGATGAACCGACCGGTAACCTCGACAGCGACAGCGCCGACGGTGTGTTCGAGCTCATGCAGTCGCTCAATCGTGAGTTCGGCACCAGTCTGGTCGTAGTCACGCACGATCATGCATTGGCCGCTCGTCTGGACCGTCGCTGCCTGTTGACGGACGGGCGGCTGGAAGCGCTCTGATCCATCCGTGACGGCCCCAATGCCCGATGTGCGTTGGTTGGCCGTTAGCGCGCTATTGGGTGCCACTGCGGCGGTGGTGGGGTGGATCACGCCGATCGCCGCAAGCATTGCGATCATCGCCGGGTTCGCCTTGGCTGGGCTTTACTGGCGATCCCAGCGGCACGCCGATACGCCGCTCACCCGTTCTCCGCAGGCCATCACCATGGCCTTCGGGCCGCTGGTGTTCGGGCTCTGGGCGGCTGTGAGTCTGATCGCGATCCACCACACGCTGGCGCAGCGCTGGCCGGCCGCAACGGATCTTGTGGATGTGCAGGGCCATGTCGTGGATCTGCCCGACCGTTCGCCGGCACGGCTGCGCTTTCGTTTCAAGGCCGGGCCGCCGAACGATCTCCTGTGGTTGAGCTGGTACCAGCCGCCGTTTGATGTGAAGGCTGGCGACTGTCTGGAGCTCCGTGTCCGGCAGCGGGATTTGCGTGGTCTGGCCAACGTCGGCGGCTTCGACTACGAGGCCTGGTTGTTTCGGCAACGGTTCGCGGCCCGAGCGAGCGTGGTCGAGGGCGAACGCTGCGCGCCGCAGAACTGGACGGTTGATCGGTGGCGCGACCGCATGGGCCAGCGCCTCGCCGACGGTCTGGGCCAGCGTTCTGGCGTTGCGGTTGTCCGGGCTTTGCTGGTCGGTGACCGGCGTGGATTCGATGACGCGATGTGGAACACATTGCGCCGGACCGGGGTTGGGCATCTGGTCGCCATCTCCGGCCTGCACATCGGCCTGGTCGCTGGCCTCGGATTCTGGCTCGGTAGTTGGGCATGGCGGCGGTCCGCCCGCTTGTGCCTGCTGTGGCCGGCTCCGCTCGCCGGGGGCGTGGCGGCTGTCGTGATAGCCGGGCTGTATGCCACCGCCGCCGGGTGGTCGGTGTCCACCCAGCGTGCTTGGCTGATGGTGGCGATGCTTGTCTGGGCGCTGACCAGTCCGATGCGGCCCCCGCTTGGTCGTGTGCTCGCCGTCGCGGTGCTGGTCCTTTTGCTACTCGATCCGCTGGCCCCGATGGATCCGGGCTTCTGGCTCTCGGTCGGCGCCGTGGCGCTGATCGCCTGGATGCTGCAAGGCCGGTCGCGAGCGGGCTCCCTGTCGCTGCTGCTCCGGCTGCAAGTCGGACTGTCTCTGGGCCTGGCACCCATCGCCTTGTTCTGGTTCGGCGAAACATCGATCAGCGGTGTATTGCTGAATCTCGTGCTGGTACCACTGTCGACCCTGATCGTGCCCGCGACATTGCTGCTCGGATTGGCAGCCTCGGTCCTCCCCGGCGTTTTTGGTCCACTGCTGGCGGTGCTGGCCGAAGCGCTCACGACGGGCATGGACTGGCTCACCTGGGTGGGTGATCAATCCTGGAGTCGCGCCATCGCATCACCGAATGCGGTACTTGCCTTGGCGGCGGTGTTGGGCAGCCTTTGCTTGCTCGCCCCCTGGAAACAACATTGGCGCGCAATGGGCGTGTTGCTGTGGTTGCCGTTGATCCTGACATCCCCGAAGTACCCCGACGCGGGCGCCTGGGTGGATGTGCTGGATGTCGGACAAGGCACGTCGGTATTGGTCAGAACGCGAAATCACAGCCTGCTCTACGATGCCGGTCCGGCCTACCGCAGCGGCTTCGATACCGGAGAGGCGGTGATCATCCCAACCCTGCGTGCCGAAGGCTTGCGGCGTCTTGATCGCCTGGTGATCTCGCATGGCGATACGGATCACTCTGGCGGCGCGGAGGCCATCGGCCGCGCGTTTCCCGCCGCCGAACGTTGGGGCTACGGGGGGCGGCCCTGTCTTGCCGGGGACAGCTGGATGTGGGACGGCGTGCGCTTCGAGTGGATGCACCCGGCATCCACGTCGGTGGATGGCAACAATGCGTCCTGTGTGCTGCGTATTGAGACGGGCGGCGGCGCGTCGATGCTGTTGACGGGCGACATCGAGGCCATCGCGGAGCGGGCGTTGATCGAGCGCGTGGGACGGCGGTTGCGCAGTGATGTCCTGCTGGTTTCCCATCACGGTAGCGCCGGCGCATCGACGACGGAATTCCTGGACCACGTGCAACCGACGGTGGCCCTGGCCCCCGCGGGTTGGCGCAATCGGTGGCAGTTTCCGCGCGTGGCTGTCCGTGATCGACTGGCGCATCGCGGCGTGGCGCTGGCGGTAACGGGCGAATCCGGCCAGATCCGCATCGCGTTACCAGAGCACGGAGATGCCGCCTTGATCTGGCGGTATCGCCAGCGGTACCAGCGACCCTGGCGCGCGGCTGATGGGACTGCACAGGCGTCGTGATAGACGTCTGTGGTTGGATGGCCGTCGACAGCCCACTATCATCGCGCGATGACAGATGATCCGACCGGGAATTCCGAACTCTCCCCCAAGCAGGTTTACCGCCGACTACTCGGCTACGCCACACCACACTGGCGCATGTTCGGCTTGGCGATCTTCAGCATGGCGGTGTTGTCAGCCTCTGACGTGGTCTTGACCTGGCTGATGCAGCCTTTGCTCGATGGCAGCTTTGTCGAACGTGATCCGACCATCATCCGGTGGATGCCGATCGCGATTCTTGTGCTGTTTCTGGTGCGTGGCCTGTCGCAGCTAACGTCCGGTTATTGCATGGCCTGGGTTGGTCGCTATGTCATCAAGACCATCAGAACCGATCTGTTCGCCCAATACCTGCAGTTGCCCGTGAGCTTCTTCGATCGCGAAGCCGGCGGGCAGTTGATCGCACGGCTGACGTACCACGTGGATCAGGTGGCCGAGTCCACCACCTCGGCGATTGGTACGGTCATCAAGGACGGCCTGACGGTGATCGGTCTGTTATGTCTGATCGTCTATCTGAACTGGAAGCTGGCCTGTTTTGTCCTCGTGGTCGGCCCGATCATTGCCGTGCTGGTCAGCGTGGTGAGCCGCCGTTTTCGCAAGCTGTCGCGGCGCATACAGCAATCCATGGGCAATACCGTTCAGGTCGCGGACGAGGTGATATCCGGGCATCGCGTCGTCAAAGTGTTTGGCGGGCAGAACCTGGAAGCTGAACGCTTCGAAAAGGTCAACGAATACAACCTGCGCCAGCATCTGAAGATGGTGCTGGCACGGGGGGGCAGCACGGCGCTAATCCAGTGGATCGCGGCGTTCGCGATCTCGGCAATCGTGTTCATCGCGACCACGGAACCGACCATGACACCCGGCGCATTCGCGGCGTTCATGGGCGGATTGATCGGCTTGCTGCGACCGTTACGTAATCTCACAACCGTCAACGAACGGATCCAGCGCGGCATTTCAGCCGCCGCTGACATATTCGATTTGCTGGATCAGCCACCCGAGCGGGATGCGGGGCAGCGCAAGGCCACGCGGGCGAACGGGGAACTGCACTTCGAGCAGGTCACGCTGCGGTATTCGGAGAGCGCCAGGGCGGCAGTGCAGGATGTGAGTCTCAAGGTGCCGGCCGGACAGGTTGTGGCCTTCGTGGGACGATCCGGCAGCGGAAAAACCAGTCTGCTGTCGTTGATTCCCCGCTTCTATGATCCGGCGGCAGGGCGAATTTCGCTCGATGGCCATCCGCTTGACGACTACACACTGCCGAGCCTGCGCCAGCAGATTTCCCTGGTCGACCAGAGCGTGACGCTGTTCAACGCCAGCGTTGGGGAAAACATCGCCTATGGCGTGGGCCGCTCGGTGTCGCAGGAGGACATTCGTGCGGCCGCGCAAAGTGCCCACGCGCTGGAGTTCATTGAAAAGCTCGACCAGGGCTTTGACACCCAGATCGGCCAGAACGGGGTCTTGCTCTCCGGGGGGCAACGTCAGCGGATCGCTATCGCGCGGGCGATTCTCAAAGACGCGCCCATTCTGATACTCGATGAGGCGACCTCGGCGCTGGACACCGAGTCCGAACGCAAGATCCAGGCGGCGCTGGAGGGGCTGATGCGTGGACGCACGACGCTGGTGATCGCGCATCGTCTGTCCACGATACAGAACGCTAATCTGATTGTTGTGATGGACGATGGGCGCGTGGTGGAGCAGGGCACGCATGCCGAGTTGCTGGAAGATAACGGCGCCTACGCCGCACTGCATCGACTGCAGTTTGAAGACGACTGATCCGCGATGTCCGTCGTTGAAAACGCCTGGCAAACCCGGTGGCACCCACTGTCGTTGTTCATGCTGCCCTGGTCTTGGTTGTTTGCGTTGATTGCAGCTGTCCGGCGGCTGGCCTATCGGCGGGGCTGGCTGACGATTCATACCTCGTGCGTGCCGGTGCTGGTTGTCGGCAACGTCACGGTGGGTGGGGTTGGCAAGACTCCGTTGGTGCTTTGGCTGGCGAACCGCATTCGCGCGCGGGGGCTGACTGTTGGCGTCGTGTCCCGCGGGTACGGACGAGCCACGCAAGGATTGCGGATCGCGCATGCCTGCAGTACTGCCGATGAGATCGGAGACGAACCATTGTTGTTTGCGCAGGCCGGATTCCCCGTGGCCGTCGCCGAGCGTCGTGCCGACGCCGTCGCAGCACTGGCTGGCGACGTGAATCTTGTGATCGCGGATGATGGTTTGCAGCACTATGCAATGCAGCGTGCGGCGGAGATTGTCGTCGTTGACGGAGACCGTGGTTTCGGCAATGGGCGCCGTCTGCCCGCTGGTCCGCTGCGCGAACCGCTCAGCAGACTGCATGCCGCGGCATTGGTGCTGGTGCGCAATGGAGTTCCCCAGCAGGTGCTGGCGTGCAGCGGCGTGAGCGGCCATCGCTTCGATGTCGACGCTGCCACACTGCAATCGCTGGACGGGTTGCGATCGGAACCGCTTGCACGATGGTCAGACCGCCGGGTTCACGCTGTGGCGGGCATTGGCTATCCGGAGCGGTTCTTTGCCGCGTTGCGTGACAAGGGGCTGGACGTGATTGCGCATCCGTTTGCAGATCACCATCGATACCGGCCCGAGGAACTGCAATTCGGTGATGGCTTGCCGGTGCTGATGACCGGCAAGGACGCCGTAAAATGTCGCGATTTCGCGCAGCCGGACTGGTGGTCGGTGGAGATCGCGATTCGCATGCAGCCCGAGCTGGAAGCGGCACTGGACGCGTTGGTCCAGGAGCTCGCCGGCCAGCCGGCGCAATCACCCGTTTTCGATTCGGAGAATGCACGTGGATAACAAGCTGTTGGACCTGCTGGTCTGCCCGGTTTCAAAGGCACCTCTGCGATTGAGCGAGGATCGCAAGGAACTGATTTGCGACGCCAGCCGGCTGGCGTATCCGGTACGCGACGGCATCCCGGTAATGCTGGAGTCTGAGGCGCGCGAGCTCGACCCCGAAGAATGAACGAACCCTTCGCAGTGGTCGTCCCGGCCCGCTATGGCTCGGAGCGCTTTCCCGCCAAGGTGCTGGCCGACCTGAATGGCTTACCTCTGGTCGCGCATACCGCCAAAGCGGCGGAGGCGAGCGGGGCGGCCAGCGTGATCGTCGCCACCGACGATCAGCGTGTTATCGACCGACTCACACCGCTCGGCTTGCGGTGCGAACTCACCGCCGTGGGGCACCTGTCCGGGACCGATCGCGTGAACGAGGTGGCGCAGCGACTAGGCTGGGCGGATGACCAAATTATCGTGAATCTGCAGGGCGATGAGCCGTTGATGCCGCCGGAGGTGATCCGCGCCTGTGTGAATGCGCTGGCGGCCGACCCCGCATTGGACATTGCCACGCCGGTGCATGCGATCAACTCCGCCGACGATTTCCAGTCACCGCACGTGGTGAAGGTGGTGATTGATGGAAACGGGCGGGCGCGCTATTTCAGCCGCGCACCGATTCCGGCCCCCCGCGCCGCGCTGTTGCGCGGGCAGATCGCCCTGCCGGACTGCGGCGCGTGGCGGCATATCGGGCTCTATGCATACCGCTGTGCGGGCTTGCGCCGATTGGCAGAGCTACCGGCGGCTCCCACCGAGCAAGCGGAGTCGCTGGAGCAGTTGCGCGCGTTGTGGAACGGGCTTCAGATTCAGGCGGTGCCGGTCGACCAGGCACCGGCCACCGGCGTTGACACGCCAGCGGACTTGCAGCGCATTCAGTCCTTGTTCCGCGACTGATTCGAGCCGATCCATGCGTGCAACTTGGGGTCGGACTCAGCGGTGATGAGCCGTGTTTCCGGGACCCTGCGCCGAGCATCGCCGTACTGATCCGGTTGAATCATTGATTCGCCGGATTCCACCTGGATAACCCAGGTGTCGCGATCCTGCAGGTATTCGATGACCCGCCATGCGCGGCCCCGGTACGTAATGACCTGACCGAGCATGGCGTGGGCCGCGCTTACTCCGTGCCTGGCGGAGTTTGCTTGGGCTTGGTGGTCTGTGCCGGCAGCAGCGTTTCGACCTGCTTGAGCTTCGGCTCAGGCTTCGGCTCAG
>JAGLCS010000098.1 GCA_023146115.1 Abyssibacter sp.
CGAGATATTCATCCGGGACCCCACAGTTAGCAATAACAGAATTCCAGCATATATTCCGTGCTGCGGGATTGCGGTGAGACATCAATTTCGCTTTTTGACGCGCCTCAGAATCACTACGACACCTCCCGGGAAAAATTGCCGTCCAAGTAATTAGTGAAATTAGCAAGACGTCACCGTAATGGCCTGGTGTTCATCCCCGGTGCCGGCACGAAGCTCTACCGCGGCGTCGGGGTCATCGTGCTGGCTGGTCTGGTGTTCTCGACGGTGGTCACGGTCACGCTGCGGCCTAGTCACCCGATTCCAGCGCTTGTACCCGGGCTTCCAGCGACTCGATCCGGGCGAGCAATTCGTCGCGTGATGTCGACGACCTGGCAGGTGCTGGCGCGGCGACCTCCGTCACGTCCGGTTCGCCACAAAGCGTGTGGGCCAATCGCGCTTCCTTCTGGCCTGGCTGGCGGGGCAGCGTCACGATGAGCGGCTGGCTGCGATCGGCCAGAAATTCCACGGCTTCGTCCAGTTGCTCCGGCGTGGTGGGGCCACGCAGAGTCTCGGCGCGGCTGCGCAGCTCCGAGCGGGTCTGGGCTCCGCGTAGCATCAGCATCGCGAGCAGGGCAGCAGAGTGATCCTTGAGCAGCAGCCGGTGCTTGAAGTTCTGCCGCCACTTGGGCACCCGCGAACCGAGATCCTCCCGACTGCAAAACCGCAGCTCGGCCAGCGTGTTCAGCGCCTTGCCGACCTCGCCTTCGCTGAGGCTCATGACCGGAAAGCGCGATGATTTCTGGTTGGACGCGGCCATGATGGCGTTAACCGTCATGGGGTAGTAGTTCGGTGTCGTGATCGATTTCTCGAACAGCGAGGCGAGGACGCGTGCCTCGGCGGGGCTCAATTCCGGGGTATCCACGGCGGGCTCCTGGGAGCTGTTTGGTGTTGGACTCACAGTGTGCCACGGAGAACGTCGGCCACTCCGCGCCCGCCGCCAGACTAGTCGTCGCCGTCGTCGATTGCGTCGCCGTCCTGCCCGAACAGACGGGCGGCCAGCCCCGGATCGCGGATTGCGCTGACGGTGGAACCATCGCCCTGTTGCAGCTTCAGCGTGGCGAGGTAGGCCGTGGTCTCGGACAGGCGCCTGGCCAGCTGCTCGGCGATGATGAGCGCAATGGATGGTCGGTCGCGAACCGCCTGCTCGGCATGTTCGATCACGTGGAAGCGGCAGTCCTCCATGGCGACCAGCGTCGCCGTGACCGGCACGTTCAACATGGCCGAAATCTCGCCGAACATCGCACCGACGCGGCGGACAACCGCCACCTCGACGCCCGAGCGCATCACCCGCACGGCGCCGTCACGCAGGATGAACAAGGCGTCGTTGGCGCCACCTTCGGTCAACACGGCATCGCCGGCGCAGACCCGTCGCTCCGGAAACCCTCGGCATAGTGTTAAGGAAGATCTCATCTATTCGCACCACCAGGGCGGAGACGGTTTTCCTGCAAGACTAGGCGGAACGAGAGCAGCTTGGTGATTCCAAGCAAACGAGTGACAACGCAGGTTTGTAGGAAAACCGCCTCCGCTCCATCCGGATTGCGCCTGAAATACGGCCATGCGGCGTTGCGCGTCGCTCATTTGGAGTCACCAAATTTCACTTCTCGCGCCTTGCCTGGCCGTATTTCAGGCGGCAACCTGACGGCGCGAATAGGTGAGAGCTTCCTTCGACTGCGCATGGTCCGGCCCGTCCTTGTGCCCGTTGCAAGCCAGCACATTACCACCACCGATTCGCAGGCAGTGCGCCGCCACCACGCCGGCCTTTCCGGTTGAGCTTATCGCCTGCGCAGGCCTGCCACACCGATCAGCAGCAGCAATGCACCCAGCCCCCATGCGCCGCCCGACCCGGTGGGCGGACTGCCCCCGGCGGAGGCGGCTCCATTGACGGGGTCGCCGGCTTTCGCGCTGACCTGATCGGCTTCTACCGTGGACAGGACAGGACTGGAGCCGGCGCCGGTGATGGTCAGCTTCACAACCCAGGTGCCGCCCGGTTGCAGCGAGTCCAGCGTGTATTGCTCGGCGGCTTTCGTAGCCGGCTGAGTCGCAGCAGATTCGGCCTGGTTCACCGTCGCACCGTCCGGCAGGTCCAGGCTTAGCACCAGTCCGGTCGCCGCAATAGCCGCATCATCCGGCAGGGTAATCGTCGCCGTGAACTCCAGCGCATCACCACTAGTGTTGCCGGCCGTCGCAATGTCCAGAATCGGCCGCCGCGTCACTGCCTCGTAAGCATCGATGCGACCGAAACCGGAGGTGTTGTTGGGGATATCCGCATCGCTAGTCCCGCCGCAGGTTTCGCCGTGGGCGAGCGGAACCGCGGTGTTCTCGATGATGGCGCGCACGTCGTCGACACGACCGATCAACTTGGTTTCGGAGGACAACAGCAAGGCCACCAGCCCGGCGACATGAGGACCCGACATGCTGGTGCCGCTCAGCGAAGCATATTCGCCATCCAGATAGGCCGACACCGTACTCACGCCGGGCGCGGTGACGTTCGGCTTGGTCCGCATCGACAAATCGGTGAGCACCGGCCCCCGGCTGGAGAAGCTGGCCATGTTGTCGTCGACGTCCGAGGCCCCCACCGTGAACGATTCCTCGTACACCGCCAATGGGAACGCGATGGTGCTGCACTCAGATCCATCGTTTCCGGCGGAGACGACCTGGACGATGCCGGCCGCTTTGGTGGCCTGATTCACATCGTCGAGCACCGGCGGCGCACAACCTTCCAGGCAACCCCAGGAGTTGTTCACCACATGCGGCGCCATGGCGGGATCGGCACCGTCCGGATCATCAATCGGATACGGGGCGATCATCCACTCCATGCAATCCATATAGGTCGGTACCGTGCCCAGACCCACGACGGGGTCGAGCAGCGACCGGCAGCCAATCCACTGCGCGCCCGGCGCCATGCCGATCTGCATGCCGTTGCCATCGTCGCCGACCATGGTGCCGGTCGTGTGGGTGCCATGGCCGTTAGAGTCGCAGGGCACGCCGGGATCGGAGCAAAACAGATCCGTCGCGCCGAAGGCGTTACGCCAATTGTAGTCATGGCTCGCCGTGCGCGATTGCGCATCCCAGCCGCGGTACTTGTCCTGCAGCGCCGGGTGGGTCCACTCCACGCCGATGTCATGGTCACCCACGACAATGCCTTGGCCGTTGAAGCCCGCGGCCCAGACCTCGGGCGCCCGCACCAGCGACACGCCGGCTTCCGCCGCCTTGTGCGAGACCGCCTTGGCGGCGGTCGCCGAACGGGGTTCCACGGTCACCGGAGCCGGTGCGGGAATCGGTTGCAGCCAGTGAATCTGGGTCACCGACTCCAAGCGCGCGATCGCCTCGATATCCGTGATGGAACCGGTGACGGCGATGCTGTTCGAGATCCAGAACGCCCGGTAGCTCACGCCTCGAGCATCGAGCAAAGCACGCAGAGGCCCCTGGCTTTCGGCGGCAACCTGCTGCAATGCAGTGACTACGTATCGGCCTTTCGCCGCCTTGTCGTCGATCGTGGCGGCCGGCGTCAGATCAGCGCGCGCATCGAGCTGCACCATGAACTCGGTCTGCGTCAGGGTCTGCAAGGCCTCAAGAAGCGGCTGGTCGACCTTCGCCCGCCAGTCCATGTCCATTCCACTGCCGACCCCAGATATCAGCAGACAGGCGACGGCCAAGAGACCGCGACGAATCGTGTTCATTCCATTTCCCCAGATCCAGAGCCAGTTCGGCACAGCAGAAGCGATGCCCTCAGCAAGAATCCTGCCGGAAAACATTCCCACTGTCTTTTGCTCGGATGACGGTTTGCAATGGCACACTGCAAACCCACTCGCAGGAGCGGCTTGATGAGCGACCACAAGGCACCTGAACCGGCCGTCACCGAAGCCACGGGCCACGTGACACGACTCATCCACGGCCGGTCGCGCGATCTTGGTGGCTTTGGCGTTCGTCGGGTCCTGCCGGCTCGGGAACACCGGATGATTGGCCCCTTCATTTTCCTGGATGAAATGGGGCCGGCGGAACTCGCCCCCGGCGAGGGTTTGAACGTCCGCCCGCATCCGCACATCGGACTGGCCACCATCACCTACCTGCTGGAAGGCGAGATCCTGCATCGGGACAGTCTTGGCTTCTCGCAACCGATCCGGCCCGGGGCGGTGAACCTGATGAGCGCAGGTCGCGGCATCGTCCATTCGGAACGTCCTGGATCGGATCTGCATCAGCGTTCGCGTCTGCACGGCCTGCAGACCTGGATCGCCTTGCCGACGGAAGCCGAAACCGGCGCTCCCTCCTTCGCGCACTACCCGGCCGACACGATTCCCATGACGCGGCGTGACGGCGCGCAGATTCGCGTGATCATCGGCGAGGCCTTTGGACTACGTTCGCCGGTGCAATGCCCGGCGCCGGCACTTTACGTCGAATGCCGGCTGGAGGCCGGCGCAAGGCTGGTCTGCCCCGAAGCACCGGAACTGGGGCTTTACGTGGTACACGGACAGGTCGATGCCGGAGGCCAGCCCTGCCCGCCCGGAACACTGGCCGTACTGCAGCCGGGTCGGGGCATCACGGTTCAGGCCCGCGACGCATCACTGATCATGTTGCTGGGCGGCGAGCCGGTCGGCAGCCGCCATATCTGGTGGAATTTCGTCGCCAGCGATCCATCGCAAATCGAACATGCGAAACAGGCCTGGACCGAGCGGCGGTTTCCCGATATCCCCGGCGACGATCAGGAATGGGTTCCTTTGCCTGCCATCTGACGGAGAAAACGCCACCATGAAGGTCATCGCATCCGCCCGCGTCCGGTCGACGGATCAGCCCTATCGCCAACTCATCGACACGCGCGGCTTTGAATTGACGGGCGACGAACCGCCGCATGACAGCGGTCCTGCGCCCTATGACTACTACCTGACCGGCCTAGGCATCTGCACGACCATCACCCTGCAGATGTATGCCGAACGCAAGGGCTGGGACCTCGGCGAGCTAACGCTGGAGCTGACCCTGTCGAAAAATGCCGAGGGCGAGACGGCCATCCATCGCCTGCTCGATGCCACGGGCGATTTATCGGAGGATCAGTGGGCGCGCCTGCTGGAGATCGCTGGCAAGACGCCGGTCACACGCACCGTCATCGACGGTGCTTCGGTGACCAGCGAACGCATGCGGCGGCGCTGAAGACGGCTCAAGCCTGTGACGTGACGTAACGCAAAAGCTCGACGACCTGCTTGGGCGTCTGCGCCCAGGCGAGGGCGGCTGCGTCCACTTCCTTGAGTGCATGCACCAGCGACTCGTCGTGCAACGTGATGTAAGGCTTGTCCAGCGCGGCGCAGTAACCGGCGTCGAACGCCGCATTCCACTGCTTGTACTTGTCGCCGAAGCGGACGATGGCGAGATCACATTGCTCGATCAGCGTCTTGGTACGGATTGCGTTGACGCGGGCCGACTGGTGATCCCGCCAGAAATCGGCGGTCGGCTTGCCCAGCACATCACCGGCGGCATCGCTGGCCGCGTGATCGGTGACCGGCGACGCGAAGTTGACCGGAAGATCCTCCGCGCCGGCGATGATCTGCTCGCGCCAGTCGGTGTGGATTTCTCCGGAAAGATAAACATTCCATTCCATGGTCTGGGTCTCGGCTAAAGGATGTATCGGGACAGGTCTTCGTCCTGCGCCAGGGCAGACAGCGTGTCGTTGACCAGCGCAGCATCGATGGTGACGGCGTCACCAGCACGGTCGGGAGCTTCGAAGGACAGGGTCTCGACCAGCCGCTCCATCAGCGTGTGCAGACGCCGGGCGCCGATGTTCTCGGTGCGCTCGTTGACCTCGCTGGCGATCTCGGCCAGCCGGCGCACACCATCCTCGACAAAGGTGACCTGCATGCCCTCGGTGCCCAGCAGCGCGGCGTACTGCTCGGTGAGCGAGCAATCCGGTTCGGTGAGAATGCGCAGGAAGTCGTCGGCGGTTAGCGCGGCCAGTTCCACGCGGATCGGCAGGCGACCCTGCAACTCGGGGATCAGGTCGCTGGGCTTGGACAGGTGGAACGCGCCGGAGGCGATGAACAGGATGTGGTCGGTCTTGACCATGCCGTACTTGGTGTTGACGGTGCAGCCCTCGACCAGCGGCAGCAGATCACGCTGCACGCCTTCACGAGACACATCGCCGCCGGTCACGCCTTCGCGCTTGCAGACCTTGTCGATCTCATCGATGAAGACGATGCCGTTCTGCTCGACATTGCGCACCGCACTGGCCTTGATCGACTCCTCGTCGACCAGACGGGCGGCCTCCTCGTCGGTCATGACCTTCATCGCCTGCTGGACCGTCATCTTGCGCTTGCGCGTGCGCCCCTTGGACAGGTTCTGAAACAGGCCCTGCATCTGGTTGGCCATTTCCTCCATGCCCGGCGGGGTCATGATCTCGACGCCTGGCGCAGCCATCTGCACGTCGATCTCGATCTCGGTGTCGTCCATCTGGCCTTCGCGCAGACGCTTGCGAAACACCTGGCGCGCGGTGCCGGTCTCCTGCTCGCGGGTTTCCGATCGCTCGCCGCCGTATTCCTTGGGCCGCGGCACCAGGGCGTCCAGCACGCGGTCTTCGGCCGCCAGCTCGGCCTTGGGCCGCGCAGCCTGCATGGCGGTCTCACGTTCCATCTTCACCGCGGCATCGACCAGATCACGGATGATGGAATCGACCTCACGGCCGACGTAGCCCACCTCGGTGAACTTGGTCGCCTCGACCTTGAGAAACGGCGCACGGGCGAGCTTGGCCAGGCGTCGGGCGATTTCGGTTTTGCCAACGCCGGTCGGGCCGATCATCAGAATGTTCTTCGGCGTGATCTCGCCGGCCATGCGCTCGTCGAGCTGCATGCGGCGCCAGCGGTTGCGCAGCGCAATGGCCACGGCGCGCTTGGCCTCGGACTGGCCGACGATGTGCTTGTCCAGCTCCTGAACAATTTCGCGCGGGGTCATCACCCCGGCGCCGGGGAGTGCGGGATTCGTCTCGTTCATGCGTCCAGCACCTCCAGCGTCAGGTGATCATTGGTGTACACACAGGTATCCGCGGCGATCTTCATTGCCCGCTTCACGATCTCGTCGGCGGGCAGGTCGGTGTTGTCGACCAGCGCACGTGCCGCGGCCTGGGCGAAGCTGCCACCGGAACCGATGGCGATGGAGGCGTATTCCGGCTCCATCACGTCGCCGGTGCCGGAGATCATCAGCGAGGCCGTGGTGTCGGCGACCAGCAGCAGGGCTTCGAGGCGCCGCAGCGCCCGGTCGGTGCGCCAGTCCTTGGCCATCTCGACCGCCGAACGCACGAGATTGCCGGAGTAGCTTTCCAGCTTGCCCTCGAAGCGTTCAAACAGGGTGAAGGCGTCGGCCGTGCCACCGGCAAACCCAGCGATGACCTTGTCGTTGTACAGCCTACGTACCTTGCGGGCATTGCCCTTGACCATGGTGTTGCCCATGGAGACCTGACCATCTCCGCCGATGGCGACGCGATTATCGCGCCGCACACAGAGGATGGTCGTTCCGCGAAACTGTTCCACGTGTTGTCCGTGTCTCGATTGTGGCCCCTATGTCGGGACGACGGCGGCCGGTTTCAATGTGAGCAGGCCAGACAACGAACCGGAACCCTACCCGGCGACCGCCTGCAGCCACTCGTAGCGGGTGGCGGCGCAAAGCCAGGCGTCACGGCGCTGGCCATCACGGAACAGGCGCTGGCCGAGCCGGGCCTCGCGCCGCAGCTGCAGCGCATCAGCCAGGGCAAGGCTCGGCGCGTTGTCACAATCGATGATCAGTTCGACACGCGCCAGCGCATGCTCGCGGAACGCCCGCCGCAGCAATGCGGTGACGGCGCGCCGGGCAATGCCGCGGCGCCAGTGGTCGGACCGCACCCAGTATCCGGCCTCGCTGGTGGCGTGAAGCATGTCCATTCGATGCAGGCCACAAATACCCAGCACCTGCCCGGAGGCATCAACAATGCCGTAGTTGAATTCCAGCCCCGCGCCCCGCAACACCGCCGATCGGGACTGGAACGCCTGCTGGTCGCGCAACGAATAGCTGGGCGTAAGCCAGTGCATCCAGGGCGCCAGCGCTTCGCGGCTGGAAATCACGGCGTCATAAGCCGACTGCGCGGACACATCTTCGACCGGATGCAGCTCTATCGGGATCGATGTCGTCATGAGCCGTTCGCGAGCCGGACGTGGGTGCGGCTCAATCCTCGCGCTTGCGGGCGCGGGGATGGGCCTTGTCGTAGACCTCGGCGAGGTGCTGGAAATCCAGATGCGTGTAGACCTGGGTCGTGCTGATGCTGGCATGACCCAGCAGCTCCTGCACCGCACGCAGGTCGCCGCTGGATTCCAGCATGTGCGTGGCAAACGCGTGCCTCAGACGGTGTGGATGCAGGCGTGTCGGCAAGCCGGCGCGCGTGGCGGCCTGCGCCAGCCGCGATTGCACGGCGCGCGGTGACAGGCGCCCGCCGCGCGAGGAGACAAACAAAGCCGGTTCATCCGGGGCGGCCAGTTCGCCACGCACGCGCACCCAGCGGCGCACCGCCTCAGCGGCCATCCGCCCGACCGGCACCTCACGCTCCTTGGCGCCCTTGCCCGTGACCCGCAGCATGCCGTCGTCCGGCCTGAAGTCGACCAGATTCACGCCGACGGCCTCGGCCAGCCGCAGGCCGCTGGAATAGATCAGTTCCATCAATGCCTGGTCGCGAACTCGTAACGGCGTTTCGGCCGGGCGGTCCAGCAGGCTGCTGACCTCATCGACATCCAGGCCCTTGGGCAATGGCCGTCCACGCTTGGGTGCGCGGACATCGGCAGCCGGATCGGCAGTGCAGCGGCCATGACGCAACAAATGCGCGTAAAAACTGCGCACTGAAGACAGCGCGCGCTGCAGCGAGGCCGCTGACAATCCGCGCCGGTGTTCGCTACCCACCCACTGGCGGATGTCGGCCACGCTGACCGCGGACCAAGCCGCCACATCACGCTCGCCGAGAAACGTCAGCAGGCGACCCAGATCTCGGCGGTAGGCCGCACGGGTATGCGGTGACAGCTGGCGCTCGTCGCGTAGCACCCGATCAAACTCATCCAGATCAGGGAGCAGCGAAGTCATCTAGGTGACGACGAATCGCCGCGGTCAGCAGATCGGCAATCAGGTCCAGGAACAGGGTGCCCATCCCGGGCCGGAACCGGCCGGGGTCGTCGCTGCCCACGGCGAGCAGACCCAGCGGATTGACGCGATCCATGGGCACGACGGCCGCTGAGGCCACCGCTTGCTCCCCGAAGAGTTGCGCCCGAGCCGCATCGCCCAGCGGACCGCATTCGATGAGGCCGGTGCGGATCAGATCGGCATAAAGCCCGCGCACCGGATGGTCGTGATCAATGTGCATGGCATTCGAGACGGCATTGCCGTCATAAAGGCCAACGAGAACGGCATCGACAGCGAAGGCACGGGTGAGCTGCGCTTGGGCGATGGCAATGGCGTCCTCGGCGGACGCAGCGCCAAGCAGGGCCACGGCCAGTTCATTGGCCTTGCGCATGCGCCGTTCATTCTGGCGGGCAACTTCGGCAAGCTGATGCATGCGTTCGCGTAGCTGCTCATTGCGCTGCCGCAGTACCGCCACCTGCCGCTCGATCAACGATGCTGCCGACCCCGCGGCATGCGCCAGTTCGATCTCCTCCAGCAGTTGCGGATGCTCGGCAAAAAACTCAGGCCTTTGCTCGATAAATGCGATGACGTCCTCCTCGGTCGCAGCCTGTACTGCCACCTCTTCGGGCGGGACGGCCGCCAATCCGAGCTTGTCGTCTGTACTCCCCATGCTCCCCACGCACTAAGTCCTTGAATCCACTTTAGATACTAACGAAAACTGCGATTGCTCGTTGGATGCGGCGATCAGCGCGCTTTAGGTCAGCGCCCATGTGCCGTCAAACACGGTCGTCGCCGGGCCTTCCATCCACAGCGGCTGGCCTGCGCCCTGCCACCGAATCCTTAACTCACCGCCGGGCAGCAACACCTGCACGGTGTCACCCACCGCGTCGGTCTGGCGCAGGACGGCCACCGCTGCGCAGGCCCCACTGCCGCAGGCCTCGGTCTCGCCGGCGCCGCGCTCCCAGACGCGCAGGCGAATACACTCGGGCGTGAGGATTTCGGCGAAACCGACATTCACCCGCTCGGGGAACAACGCATGCGTCTCGATCCTCGGCCCCAGCGTCCGCACCGGCGCTGCGTCGACGCTCTCAACCTGGAGCACGGCGTGCGGGTTACCCATCGAAACCGCACCGAATCGCCAGCGCTGGCCATCGATTTCGAGGCCATAGCCATCCGACCGAGCGCTCGCAATCAACGGAACCTGCGCGGGCTCGAAGCGCGGTTCGCCCATGTTCACGCGGATGCTGTCCGGCTCGACCTGCACCCGCATGGAGGTCGTGCGCGTGGCGAACACCAGTTCGGCCTTGTTCGTCAGCCCGCGGTCGATGGCGTAGCGGGCCACGCAGCGCACGCCGTTGCCGCATTGCCCGACCTCGCTGCCATCGGCATTGAGGATGCGATAGCCGAAATCCACCCCTGGCCGCGGCGGCGGTTCCAGCAACAGGATCTGGTCACATCCAATACCGCGCCGTCGGTCAGCGAGCAGCCGGAACTGCGCCTGGGACAAGGTCGCCGGCGTGCGCGTCGCATCGATCACGACAAAGTCGTTGCCGAGCGCGTGCATCTTGGTGAAGGCGAGGTGATGACTGGTCATTGAAGCTTCAAACGCCATGTGCAAGATTAGCGGGATGCATCGCTCCGCCCGCCAGCATCTGCTGCACGTCGTCGCCATTGCACTGCTTGCATTGCAGTGGAGTGCGGCGACGCATGCGGCCGATCACGTGCTGGAGCCGGTGCATGATTTGTGCGCACTGTGCCATATCGGCCAGAGCATGGCGGATGGACCAGCCACGCCGATGCTGTTGTCGCAGGCCGCGCCGACCGCCTGCCTCACCGAGCGCAGCCACGCCGAACCGATTGCCGAGATCGCCTGGGCATCACGCGCCGTGCGCGCACCTCCCATCACCGCCTGATTCGAAACCCGAAATCCGCCTGATCGCTGCGCAATTGTCCTGCGCGGCGTCCGGGCATTCCGTTTCGTGGGTCGCATCGCGATCCATCAGGAGTGATTTTCAATGAGCCGTTACATGATTGCGGTGGCGCTTGGTGCGTCCACCGCGGTGTTTGCCGCCGAAGAACCGACCGATACCCTTCAACTCGACCCCGTACAGGTCACCGCCGAGCCGTTCGCCGGCCGTGGCGAGCTGGAATCCACCCGCCCCGTTGATGTGCTGGTGGGCGAAGATCTGGACCGCGAGCGCGCCGCGACGCTGGGTGAAACCCTGGATCAACAGCCGGGCATCGCCAATGCCAGCTTCGGCCCCGGCTCCGGTCGCGTCGTGATCCGCGGTCAATCCGGGCCGCGCGTGCGTGTGCTCGATGGCGGCGTGGGCGTGATCGACGCCTCCACCGTCAGCCCGGATCACAACATTTCCACCGAACCATTCCGCGCCAAGCAGATCGAGATCCTGCGCGGACCGGCCGCGCTGCTATACGGCAACGGCGCCATCGGCGGCGTTATCAATGTCGTCTCCGATACGATTCCGACCGAATCCGTGGATGGCAATCACGGCGAACTCGGTACCCAGTACGACTCGGCCCGCAACGGCCGCAGCGTGTTCGGGCATGTGGAATCCGGCTTTGGTCGCTTCAACCTACATATCGACGGCCTGGCCCGTAGAACCGACGACATCGACATCCCCGGCTTCGCCGAGGCTGAGCATGAGGAGCACGAAGAGGATGGCGATCATGCGGATGAACACGAAGAGGAGGAAGCCTCCGGCACGCTGGCGAATAGCAGCACATCGACCAACTCGGCGGCAATCGGTACATCCTGGGTCGATGACTGGGGCTTTGTCGGCGCGTCGCTAACGACCTACCGCACGAACTACGGCATCCCCGGCCACCACCATGAGGAAGAGCACGAAGAAGAAGGCCATGAGGACGAGGAAGGCGGCGTGCGCATCGACCTGAATCAGCTTCGGTATGACGCCAAGTTCGAAGTCATGAACCCCTTCCCTGCGCTCGATCGGCTGCGCGGCGCTGTGGTGATCAGCGACTACGAGCACACCGAGATCGAACCGTCAGGCGAACCCGGCACGCGCTTCGAGAACGATGGCATTGAAGCCCGGATCGAAGCCACGCATGCACCGTTCGGCGATTTCTCCGGCGTCGTGGGGCTGCAATGGATCAACTCGGAGTTCTCCGCCATCGGTGAAGAAGCCTTCGTACCGCCCGTGGACACGCAGTCAGTCGGCCTGTTCTGGGTGGAGGAATGGCAGCTGGACGCGCTGCGCCTGGAAGCCGGCGCCCGCGTGGAATCCACCGAGCACGAACCCGAAGGCGGAGCCCCCGCGCGTGACTATTCGACGCTCTCGCTTTCATTGGGCGGCAATCACGCGCTCAGCGATACCGTGAATCTCGCCGTGTCTCTGTCGCGTTCGCAGCGGGCACCCTCGTCACAGGAGCTTTATTCCAACGGCCCCCATCTGGCGTCGGAAACCTTCGAAGTCGGCAACCTGTCGCTGGACGAGGAAATCGCCAACAACCTCGACGTGAGCCTGCACTGGCACACCGACCGGTTCGACGCTGAGCTGACGGCCTTCGTCACCCGCTACAACGACTACATTTTCCAGGCCGAGACCGATGCCCTGCTGCCGGACGGCGAGCCCGACCGCGTCGACGAGGAGGGCGTGGCCTCCGCCGATGGCGAGCTGCTCTATGTCACCTACACCCAGGCCGATGCCGATTTCGCCGGCGCGGAAGCCTCCTTTTCCTTGCTAGCCGTGGACTCCGCAACCACCGGTCAATGGCGACCACGCCTGTTCGCCGACACCGTAAGCGGAGAGCTGACGGATGGAGGCTCCCTGCCCCGTATCACCCCCTCACGAGTCGGCGCCGGACTGGACTGGGAACGTGGCCCCTTCGGAGCAGACCTGCGCCTGACCCACGTGGCCCGTCAACGCGACACCGCCAGCCTGGAAACCGAGACCGACGCCTACAACCGGCTGGACGCAGACCTGACCTGGGTCATTCGGGGCCAGTACGAACTGCTGCTCGGACTGCGCGGGCGCAACCTGCTGGACGAGGAGATTCGTGATCACACCTCGTTTATCAAGGATATTGCACCGGGGGCCGGGCGGTCGGTGATTGTGGATGCGAGTGTGGTGTTCTAAGGCCGATCTGCATCCATCCTTCGCGTCTTGAAAGATGAGACGCAACCGCAGGACCACGGGTTTCGCCCTGCCGGGCGAGCCCCTTTTCTTTGCT
>JAGLCS010000099.1 GCA_023146115.1 Abyssibacter sp.
CAAAGATGCCTCTTACCGGCGTCTCCGCTGTCCGCTCGTCCATGAGGCCCCCACTCCCGGTGACTTCTTGCCAACCTGCCAAGGAGTCTACCGACCGTTTAGTTGTATGCTGTGAGAATTGTCGATATTCGGGTCGCAGTGAACCTATCTTTCGCGGTGGATTCGCACCTTTTAGTTTTGAACTGTGGCCGGTGCCACATGGTCGCTGACCACCAATGGTGCGACCAGTGAATCCAGAGCAATCGCCAGTTCTACCCGGTTCTTTCCATCTGATGCCAGCGTGGCAATATGCTGACGTTTCGAAAACACTAGGTTGATTTGGGGGGATTATGGCGAAGTTCTTAAATACCAGCGCGACGAACTATTTTTTGGAGGAACTCATCAAGACCGCATCAGAACGGCTGACGCTGATCAGCCCATTCCTGAAGCTGAACGATCGCGTCAAAGAACTGCTCGAGGATAAGGACCGGCTTAAGATTGACGTCCGGATGGTGTATGGGAAGAACGAGCTCCAGCCGGAAGAGATCAACTGGCTACGCGAGCTATCGTTCGTTCGAACCAGTTTCTGTAAGAATCTCCATGCTAAGTGCTATCTCAACGAAAGCACCTGCATTGTTACTAGCCTGAATCTCTACGAATTCAGTCAGGTCAACAACAATGAGATGGGAGTGCTTTTGTCAAGAGACGCCGACCCCGAGTTGTATCGCGATGCGTACGAAGAAGCCCAGCGCATCATTCGTATCAGCGATGAGGTGCGAATGTCACTGGAGAAAGTCGACAGCTCCAAACCTCCGCTCGAGAAGGCATCTTCCCAATCCGCGGCTGCTGACGGAGAAGACATGCTTTCTTCGTCTCGTGTCGCCAAACACCTGGGTTTGAGCACCAAGGACTTTCTCTTGCGGCTTGCAGAGACGGGATATCTCAAGGAGGTCGATTCAGAGTTCGCCTTAACCGACAAGAGCACAGGTATCGGCGCGGAGAAGCGTGTAAGCAAGCGATTTGGCGAGTATTTCGTTTGGCCCACAGCTCGAATCGTGGCCGAACTGTCTGAGTAGCGGGCGGCTAGGGGCTACGTGATGGCGCGGCGAGCGCGTTCGAATCAATCGTCAGTAGAGCAGGGGGCGGCCGGGCTGGCCCTGATCGCCGTCGGCTTAGGGTGGCTCGCGCCCAAGTGGTTAGTGGTCATTGGCCTTGTGGCCGGATCGCTCATCGTCACTGCCCTATTGGTTCGCGCATCTAGCTCAAGGGCGGCTGGACAACGTGTTCCACTTGCCGGGAGTGGTGGCGATGGCTGGCCGCGCGCAATACCCGATCCTCCCGGGCACGTTCGCTCAGGCAGGCGGCTGCTATCGTCCGACAGAGTCTCTCCCGTTCGGTGGTCGCCGAAATTGCTGCATGTTCTGGATTGGAAGTTGTTCGAGCAACTTGTTGCCGATTACTTCTGCGTGAAGGGCTGGAACGCGACAGTCACGGCAGATGGGGCTGACGAAGGCATCGATGTGAGGCTTGCGACTAAAACCAAACCCGACCAGTTGTTCGGCGTGGTCCAGTGCAAGGCTTGGAACCGAAAGCGTGTCGGTGTCTCTCAAATCCGAGAGCTGTTCGGCGTGATGGGGCACGTCAATGCACGAATCGGGATATTTGTCGCAGTCGTCGGGTATACCGCCGACGCCAAAGCATTCGCAGCCAACAAGCACATCAAGTTACTAGATGCGGATGATCTCTTGGGCCTGATCCGGGGCCTGACTGATGCCCAACAGGCCGATCTGCTACAGCGGACCACCCAAGGCGATTATCGGACGCCCTCGTGTCCAAGTTGCGGGGTGAAGTTCATCAAGCGCGTGGCCAAACGTGGCCGTAACAAGGGTCAGTGGTTCTGGGGCTGTCGTCACTTTCCCCGCTGCAATAACCGAATGCAGCCCAGCGCGGAGCAACTCGCTACCAGCGCAATCTAGTGAGCGTGAAATGTCTCGCCGAGATTACCGAGGCAGCCTTGCCCCCCCGGATACAGTTTTCTGGGTTGGCGAGCGGGCTGTCCGCCTTGACGAGGAAGCTTACGTAATCAGCAATCCTGTTAGGGCGCCCACCCCGCCACAAGACGGGGTGGGCCGCGACTCAAAGCGGATCGCCGCCGGCCGGTGGTGGTGGTGGCACGCGCGGGACCGGGTTGGTGATGTCCGTGCCACGGGCGCGACGCAACAGATCTTCCGCATGCTCGGGGAGCAAACGACCCGACTCCACAGCTTCGGGGATCACCGCCTCAAACTGGGCCAGATAGTCTTCGTGCGAGTCGTATAAGCCCATCATCCGGGCAGGATCGAAGGTCTGCGACGTACCCACCAACGGCACCAGACCGCCGGGTGTGCAATGCGTGAGGCTGGTACCAACCGGCAACTGGCCCGCGAAGTAGGCTCCGATCGGCACATCCACGATGGGCAGCCGGAATCCCCCCAAGGCATTGCCATGCTCGTCGAATGTCAGGTCCCCGACCTCATCACGGGCCAGCGGCGGGACACTGTCCGGCGCCTGCCCAGAGACCAGCCACTTGTGCAGCGCCACGATGCCTGAACTCCAGACGTACCGCACCGGGTAACGATTACGGTTGCAACTGCCCTGCGGATCCAGCTCACCGTACTGACCGGCCACCTCCGGGTCATAACTTCCATAGACGCCATTGCTGTTCGCATAGATCACCATGCTGGTGTAGTACTGCTCACCCGCATTGGTCGTGTGGGGTGGACCCGCCACTTCCCAATATCGGAACAGCGGCTCATCGGCCGGCGCTTCGACGATGCCCGCGGCCTCATCCTGGCTGTTAATCCAGAGAATCGGCACCAGATCTTTGCGGGTGTCCAACACCGACCCGGAGATCTGGGGCATGTAGCCATCAAACATCCGGTCACGCTCATGCACCTCATTGATATAGGTGGTCAGGCGACCAGCTGATTGTGACGACCCCGTGGCCACCACGCGCTCAATATGATCCCGAATCTCCGCTGGCATGACGATGGGGTCGAACACGGCCTGGGCGGCCTGCGAGAAAATATCGAAGGAATAGTCATCCCCCGGGTGCATCAGGTCTGCGTAGCGGACCGGATCCCAGAAATAAAGGCTGGTAGGCGCCCCGTCGACCCCCTGCTTCTGCGCCGAGACGCCGACGTAGATAAAGCCGCGCTCCATCAGCACGTCATTCGCCGCCGCCCAGGTGGACTCGATATCGAATTGCAGCGTGACATTGTTCCAGTCCAGCACCACTGTTCCGTTGAAATCATCGGGATCGACGGGCCGGCGCACGGTCATCCGCGTGCGGTAGGCACTCTCGGTGTCCGCTGCATCGCCGTGGCCCCGTGCCAGGCCACCAAAGCTGAACTCCTCCTCCACGTAGCCCTCGATTAGCGGCACCATGGTGGTTCCCCAGGGCTCACCGGTGCGGATGCCGCCCGTCACCGGGCCCAGTACCTCGGGTGCCGGCACCGGCTCCTGAGTAACCGGTGGTGCACCGGGATCGCCGCCCGTACCCGTTGGATCCGTGGAAGTCGTAGGGCCCGAATTGCAGCCCATCAGGCTGAGCGCCAGTAGCGCGGTGCAGACGGTTGTGGGCCGCCAGGTCATGACCTGTCTCATGGTCTTGTCTCCTCTTTTTTGTACCATCGGATCCCTGCCCAAAAAGCAGGTGAACTAACGGTTAATTATTTGTGTACCGGATGGTACAGCACGCTGCAAGGCGCATCAAGAACCGCCCGTCTGCACCGATTTCCCCACTACTGACCCGCATACGTTTGCTTTTTGTCCACGTAATAGGGTGCGTAATAGGGGGCACAAACGGTATGCAATCAAGCATGAGCCGCAAGAAGGATTGCTGGGATAACGCGGTCGCTGAGAGCTTCTTCAGCACCGTGAAAAACGAGCTAGTGTGGGGCAACAACTACGCTGATCGGCAGCAGACAAGATCAGCCATATTCGAATTCATCGAGGTCTTTTACAATCGCCAACGGCTGCACGAAACGCTCGGCTATCGGACACCGCTCCAAGTCGACCAAGCCGCAGCAGTCAGAGTCGGTTGGTTTTCGTATCCGGGAAAGTCAGTACGGTTCAGTCTGTCCCCAAATACCCAGGTTAGGTCAGCGCTGGGGTGTGTTTTCGACCGGAAGCGCGTTCATGGGTGGGCGGCCACCCGTAGCGTGTTGCCAGCTGTTCGCGATGTCGGAACTCTGCATAATGCGCCCATCTTCGGTGATGCAAAACATCTGAGTACGCGTCGAGATTTGACGTTCTATCTCTGTACATCCTTCGGGTAGAGGAGGGAGTAGTTTCCATCGCCGTCCGTTGCTGGTGGACTCCCAGCCATAGATCGTAGATCGGCTCAAGGCGCGGCCACCTTGTAATGACTCATCCAGGCGAGAGGGGTGACCCGACGAGACGATGTGGTCCCTTTGAAGAACAAACGGTGGGCTCTTGTGTTTGTAGGCATCGGATTCGACTTCGATCCAATGGTCACCTTGATCTATGCTGTAACTGGGCTTTTTGATCGAGCCCCAAAATCCCGCGGGGCGACCTGACCAAATTCCGTTGGGTTGCTGCTCCAGATTGTCCCATTCGGAAACTTCGATTTTCTGTATGCCGGAGCGACGTGGATAGAAAGTGTATTTGCTCTCACCAGACCAAATCGTCACAACGTCCGCGATCCGCTCGTTGTCTGGAATGGATTCGATCACGAACAATTCGTTTGTATCGAACAGATCGCTCGGGCGACTGTCTCGTTCGATCACCGCGACTCGCTCCCAGTCTTGGTCGAAAGAGCGCCGCCACAGCTCAGCGGAATCGTGCAAATCGGATATCGCGTACCAGCTGTCCTCAGTGAGTGCGCCAATATGCGATACAAACCCATCGCGACTGGGTAATGGGAATGCCACCCATTTGTCGAGTTCAGGACCGGACACGAAGACTTGTCCGCGTTCCGCTCCAGCTAGGATTCGTCCGTTGGGGAATGTCGAGACTGCGGTGATGGCGTGCGATGTCGGTACCAGGTGTCGTTCCCAGGTCGCGCCGTGCTTCAAGGCGAAAATTGAGCCCAGCAGACCGCCAATGAGTCGCGTGCCGTCTGGCCGGGGAGGTTGTACGTTTGCGGTGTACGCATGTGATCGAACGAGTTGACTAACGGCGTTGCGATACTCTGAATTGGAATCCGGCTCCCAATCGAGAGGGTCGACTTGCACCAGCTCCGAGTATTTATCCGGGAAACGTCCCTTGACGAGTGCCTCGAGATTCTCGACGTCTGGCAGCCTTGAGATCAGAAATGTTGACTCTGTCAACGATCTTGACAGCTCGTCAAATGGCTGGAAAACCAGTGTTCCCAGCGTGCTCAGCCGCCCTGTTTCTACCTGAAACCGGCCCATCTCACGTGGAACTGAAGCAGAGAGTGTGTACGTCCCGTTGTCGGTGTGAAGTTGCCCCAAAAGACCGGCGATTCGGTATGTCCCCGGTGCCAGACCGCCAACAAATGCCCTGGTTTCGGTGTAGCCGGTGTCCATCGCCGGAATGCTGAATACCTGTTGTTTCTCCGCCTCCGTCTGGGACGCCTGGAGGACGATAACTTTCTTCCAATGCGGAATTTGTTTGCTCAGTTTCTTTATGTTCGAGACGACTTGGATTGCCACGATTCCGGCGTTATCCGGTAGTTGGGCTTCGGGGTCGTCCAACCCAACTGTAGGTATGGAGGTGCATCCCGCTGTGAGGCCGGCAAGTAGCAGGCATGGAATGAAAAATTTCATCGCGAATGATGGACGGCGTGTTGGATCAATCTAGCAGTTTCATGGATCGATGGATTTCGCGTTTACCGCGCTGAGCGCCCTACACGGATGTGACGGCTCTGAAAAATGAGGTCAAGTTGTGAATTGCGAACGATCAGCACCTGCATAGGTTGTTGAGCCAACCACCCGCTTAGATCGGTGCTGAATCTGATCAACCAGTAATTCAAGATTATCGGGAAGAAAGTCAGCCTAGGCTACGGCGCGCAACGCAGCGCGCTTTGTGGCCCGACGCTGGGCCGGTAGGTAAAGGGGCTACAGTGAGTTCAGATTGCCGCCAGCCGTTCAATCGTATCCGGATAGCGCTCGACCATCCGGATCAATACGGTGGCTTGCGCATTCGGTTTGGCGCGTCCCTGTTCCCAGTTTTCCAGTGTGCGGATATTGGTTCGTAGATAGTCCGCGAAGACAGCGCGGGAGATGTTGAGCTTTTCGCGCAGAGCGATCAGCTCGGGTGCGGAGGGTGCTTCCAGTGGTTCGCTCGTTACTGCGTGCGTACGCAGTGTCCGCTTGCCCTTGCGTTCATCGGCAAGCGCGTCGAAGCCTTCTTGGAGTTCGCCGAAAAGGTTTCGTTTCCGGGCTTGGTGCTCGCTCATGTCCTGCTCCGAGCCGCAAGTTCACGCTTGATCAGCGCTTTCAAGCTGCGGCGTTGTTCCGGGGTGAGATCGGCCATCTCATCCTTGTCGTAGACGGTGAACAGCCAGAACTGCGCACCGCCGGACCACCAGTAGTAGATGATCCGCAGGCCGCCACGTTTCCCCTTGCCGCGCCGAGGATCGGCAAACCGAAGCTTGCGCAGTCCGCCGGTGCCCTGGATCTCGTCCCCGGCTTCCGGGGACTTCATCAGTTCGCCTTGCAGGGCCGTGAACGCTTTGTCGCTTAGATAGCTTGTGCGGTGACGTTCAAACGCCGGTAGTTCAACAAAGACGGCTTTCAATGGAGAGCAAATTTATACGCAAGTTGCGTATAGCGTCAATCCCAGCTCAACGTCCCGCCCGCCTGATACTCAATCACCCGCGTTTCGAAGAAGTTCTTCTCCTTCTTCAGGTCCATCATCTCGCTCATCCACGGGAACGGGTTGGTGGCGCCGGGGAAGATGTCGGGGATGCCGATCTGGTTGCAACGACGGTTGGCGATGAAGTGCAGGTAGTCGTGGAACATGCTGGCGTTAAGGCCCAGCACGCCGCGCGGCATGGTGTCGTGGGCGTATTTGATTTCCAGGTCGGTCGCCTCGCGGATCATGTCCTTGATCTCTTCCTGGAACTCGGCGGTCCACAGGTGCGGGTTTTCGATCTTGATCTGGTTGATCACGTCGATGCCGAAGTTCATGTGCATGGACTCATCGCGCATGATGTACTGAATCTGCTCGGAGGCACCGGTCAGGCGGTTCTGACGGCCGAAGGACAGCAGCTGCACAAAGCCGACGTAGAAGAAAATGCCTTCGAAGACCACGTAGAACGCGATCAGGTCACGCAGCAGGCGCTGGTCGTCTTCCGGGGTGCCGGTGTGGAACATCGGGTCGGCCAGTGACTGGGTGTAGGGCAGGGCCCAGGCAGCCTTGTCGTGCACCGAGGGGACCTCGCGGTACATGTTGAACACTTCGGCCTCGTCCATGCCAAGGGATTCGACGATGTACTGGTAGGCGTGGGTGTGCAGCGCCTCTTCGAAGGCCTGGCGCAGCAGGTACTGGCGGCATTCGGGGTTGGTGATATGGCGGTAGACGGCCAGCACCAGGTTATTGGCGACCAGCGAGTCGGCGCTGGCGAAGAAGCCCAGGGCACGCTTGACGATCAGGCGTTCGTCGTCGGAGAACGCGGTGGGGTTCTTCCACTGGCCGATGTCGGCCGACATGTTGATCTCGTTCGGCATCCAGTGGTTGGCACAGCCGGCGATGTACTTTTCCCAGGCCCAGCCGTACTTGAACGGCACTAGCTGGTTGAGGTCGGCCTTGCAGTTGATGATTTTCTTGTCATCGACCTGGATGCGGCCGGCACCCATGGCGATGGACTCGGCGCCCGTTGCGCCCGCGCCTTCGACGGCGTCCACGGCAAACGGGTCGGGGTGGTGCACGGCCGCGGCGTCACCGGCACGGGTGGCGGTGTTGAGCTGCGGTTGCTTGTTGTCTTCCCAATCGAGCATGTCGATCTCCTTGCGTATTCGGTCGATGCGGCGACCGGCCAGTGGGCCGGCCGCCGTTCGTGAGTGGTCGCCGGCTTGCCTACTGGCAGGCCTCGCAATCCGGGTCGAGAATCGAGCAGGCCTGCGGGGCCTCCGCGCTCGGACTCGGTGACGGCGAGACGCTGGGCGACGGGCTGGGTGAAGCCGCCTGCGGTGAGGCCGCCGGGGCGCTGGCACCCTTGCCGACCTGGTTCAGGCGATGGTCGGTAATGGTCGATTTCTCGGCATGGGTCGCGCCCATGGTGCGCAGGTAGTAGGTCGTCTTCAGGCCGGAGAGCCAGGCGTCCTTGTACAGGGCGTCCAGCTTCTTGCCACTGGGCTCGGACATGTACAGGTTCAGGCTCTGGGCCTGATCCAGCCACTTCTGACGGCGGCTGCCGGCCTTGACCAGCCAGTGGGGATCGACCTCGAAGGCGTTCTTGTAGATCGCCTTGATGTCGTCCGGCACGCGGTCGATCGGCTGCACGGAACCATCGAAGTACTTGAGATCGTGGACCATCACCTGATCCCAAAGGCCGCGGGCCTTGAGGTCGTCAACCAGGTAGGGGTTGGCCACCGTGAACTCGCCGGACAGGTTCGATTTGACGTACAGGTTCTGATACGTCGGCTCGATGGACTGGCTCACCCCGGTGATGTTGGCGATGGTGGCGGTCGGCGCGATGGCCATGCAGTTGGAGTTACGCATGCCCACGGTCTTGACCCGCTCGCGCAGGCTGTCCCAGTCCAGACGCTGGCTGCGGTCCTGCTGCAGGTACTGCCCACGGGCGTCGGCCAGCTTCTCGATGGAATCGATCGGCAGAATGCCCTGGCTCCAGAGGCTGCCCTCGAAGCTCGGGTAGGTGCCACGCTCTTCGGCCAGATCGCTGGAGGCCTGGATGGCGTGGTAGCTGATCAGCTCCATAGAGGTGTCGGCGAACTCGACGGCCTGGTCGGATTCGTAGGGCAGCTTGAGCTTGTACAGCGCATCCTGGAAGCCCATCAGGCCCATGCCCACGGGACGGTGGCGCAGGTTGGAGGCCCGCGCGGTCGGCACCGAGTAGTAGTTGTACTCGATGACGTTATCCAGCATGCGCATGGCCGTCTTGACGGTCTTGGCCAGCTTGTCGCGGTTAATGCCGACGGTGCCGTCCGGCAGTTCCTCGACGTGCTGCGGCAGGTTGATGCTGCCCAGGTTGCAGACGGCGATTTCCTTGCCCGGCGAGGTGTTCAGCGTGATCTCGGTGCACAGGTTGGAGCTGTGCACGACGCCTACGTGCTGCTGCGGCGAGCGCAGGTTGCAGGGGTCCTTGAACGTGATCCACGGATGCCCGGTTTCGAACAGCAGGCCGAGCATCTTGCGCCATAGCTGCAGGGCGGGCATGCGCTTGAATACCGCGATCTCGCCGCTGTCGGCCTTGGCTTCGTAGGCGGTGTAGGCGGCTTCGAAGTCCTTGCCGGTCAGGTCGTGCAGGTCCGGCACGTCGTTGGGCGAGAACAGCGTCCACTGGCCTTCTTCCATCACCCGCTTCATGAACAGGTCGGGAATCCAGTTGGCGGAGTTCATGTCGTGGCAGCGGCGACGCTCGTCACCGGTGTTCTTGCGCAGCTCGATGAACTCTTCGATGTCCTTGTGCCAGGTTTCGAGGTAGGCGCAGACCGCGCCCTT